>CAJVYU010000040.1 GCA_913009735.1 uncultured Fidelibacterota bacterium | reverse complement strand
GATGACTTATCTTTTTATTTATTTTTTTAATTTCTTTTTCTTTTTTGCTTTTTTTTTTTAATGATACGGCGACCACCGAGATCTACACTCTTTCCCTACACGACGCTCTTCCGATCTATGCCATTAATCAAAATACGTTTGATTTGAAGTTTAAACACACTGCGGATAATGTCTCCTTTTTCGCCAATCCCTATGTGTACCAATATCCGAATCAGGAACTGGAATTAGGTTTGCGGGAGGCGTACTTGGATATGTATTTCGATAACATGGATTTGCGGTTAGGAAAACAGCAGATCGTCTGGGGAAAAGCAGATGGAGTTTTTATCACGGATATCGTTTCACCAAAGGATTTGGATGAATTTCTTCTTCGGGATTTTGACGAGATCCGTACCGGCATCACATCACTCAAGGCTGATTATTATCTGGGGGATAACACAATAGAATTGGTTTGGATACCTACTTTTACACCCACAATCTTACCGAATGAAGCATCCATTTGGTCTCGCACACCTACTTTTCCATTACCGGTAACCATTGATGCTTCACAAAAAGAGATTCCGGGACGACTGGAAAACAGTGAGGGATTCATTAAGTATTCTGGCATGTCATCTCTTTTAGATTTTGAACTCATGGTGGGGAACATGTGGGAGGATGACCCAACCATGCACATTAGCCCCTTAATGGAAGAGGGTAATCCTATACCAACCGGACTATTGTTAACACCAAGATATCATCAATTGACATTAGCGGGGGGCAGTTTCAGTTCTGAACTGGGCGGGTTCATTTTCCGTGGGGAAGGTGCTTATTATCTGGGAAAGCAATTTACAGCAAACAATAGCATAGGGCTACCGGTTGAACTCCTTGATAAGGATTATGCGCATTATCTGATCGGGACTGACTTTTCAATCAGGACCACTCGATTAAGTGTCCAATTTATCCAGCGTGCCATTTTGGGTTACGAAGATGCCATTCTAGAAGATAAGCTGGATAATACCATGACCTTTTTGGCCAATAAAACCTTTTTCAAAGAAACACTGACTTTACAATTATTCAGTTATGTTGGTTTGAATAATAAAGACGCATTCATACGCCCGAGCCTGACGTATGATTTAGCGGACGGGTTTGAGATTCTTGCCGGTGCAAACATCTTTGTCAAAAATGAAGATAGCAAAAACCCGGGGTTATTTGGGTATTACGATGATAATGATATGGTTTATGTTAAAGTGAAATACAGTTTTTAATAAATTATCTAAAATAAAAAGAAAAGAAAAATGAATAAATAATCAATCACGGAGCCAATCACCATTTTCTTTGACACAAAGAAAATGGCTGAAAAAGAAACAGTCGATGAGAGAAAATTCAACTATTTTTTTTGGCATTTTCCGGGAATGAATTAAACTCGTCCGCCGGCCTTCCAAAGCCTTGGCATAGGAATGGTAGAGGTAGCGGACTCAAACCCGCCAACAAAAAGGGCAGGCAGTAATTTATTCTTATCCTTCAAATACCTAAAACCTATTGTTAAATTTTCTCAAAGCGACAAATGGATCCGATCAGCTCTAATTGACTTCAATCAATTAACCCGGGTACCGGATATTGCGATGAACCTTTATAATCTATATGTAATTCCATAGTATAAATAGATGGAATCAAATTCTCCATCCTTACTCAAATCCACTGAAACATTTGTATTTAATTTCTTTAATATTCTATAATTCATTCCGAAGGATACGGTATGTCTTGAATAATCAGCCAGTTGATTTCCAAACCCGTATACATAAAGATCATAATCAGCAAACATGGAACCCTTGCCATTGAAGGATTTTGAAACGCTGATTCTATTTCTAACTCCCGTAATAAGTAAATTCTTTATGAATGATGAAGATAACCTGATATACAGGTTATTTCTTAATCGTGGAGCTGTATACGCCCCGGAAATCACTTGTGATAATTCTGAACTGTTTGCCTGTATACGCAAATTATTACTGAGTCGAAGTGTACCCCAGTTATTCGTACTGATTTGAATAGAATTGTACCAGCCGGTTCTGAGTTCATCTACAAATAAAGAGTCCGGGAGCATGGAACCCGATTGACGATAGAGCACTTGTTTTCTTGACGATAATCGGGAGTTAAAGGCGAAGACTCTCCCTAAACGAAAACGGATAGAAATTTGGGAAGAAAGTGGTTCAATTAACGATCTTTCATACACAGTGGAATCTCTATACACATCTATTGTTTCATACCAGCTAAATTCAAAGTTCGATTTTGTCTTCCAGTACAACTTAATATACATAAATTCACGATCAATTTTATTTTTTGTGTATTGCCCCACCAAGGCAGTGTTGAACCTGATGACCTGATGATTAGGCTTCCATTCATTGGTTGAAAAAACACTTAATTTCTTAACATCTGTACTGAATTTCATCCTCAAATACTCTGGTTGAAAACCTGCCATGGCCCCAACGCGATTTTTCCCATTTTTCCCCGTGGATACCATAACACCATCCACAGCGCCAACTCCTGCTAATTCAGATGCGTACAGTCGACCCGCCTGCCCATAGATTCGGGTATTTTTATCGCCAATCTCCAATCGCATCTGATACAAACGGAATGAATTTTCCATAAAATTGTTATGTCCGTATATCCAAACCTGGCTTTTGAGTGGTAAATCAATTCCCAGTCTATAATTCAGATTCCCCAGTAAACGCTTTTGTTTTAATCCCCCATTATATTTATTCCAGTTTCCACGAAAAGACAAGGAACCTCCATGATTGAATAATGGTTTTTTTCTATGCTTTTTTGGAGGTGTTTCTATTTTCTCGATCGTTTCAACGTCTTGAATTGTTTTTCCGGGAACTTCTTTTCTTTGTTTTGGAATAAAGATGACCCGATCTCCCAGTTGAAAATTGCTAACCGGAACCAGAGGATTTGTTACAGATGATTTTCTCCCTGCACTTTGCACAACCAATAAACCAATTTCATCGTTGCGACGATAAACTGGTAATGTATCACCGATTCCAAGTCCATCTTCAGATCCCAAATCAATGTAAACATTTTCAACCGTAATATAGGTAATGGAACCTTCAACCTGACTATTCAAGTCTCCCTGGGCAAACAGCCATCCAAAAACAAATAAAACTATGATAAATTTATTAATCTTCATCTCCTTTCGGATGACATTGAAAACATGATTGACTTTCGTATACGTAGTTGTTCACTTCTCCCCGGTGTTTGTCATCCATGTCCCTCTGATCATGTTCATGACACACGCCATTTAGTCCGCATGAAAAATCGGTATATTCAACTGGGTTAATATGGCATTCTGCTTCACACGTACTCCATTCTCCTGCGTGCTTCCCGGAATAAATAGGAAACAACCGGTCATGATTGCTCATATCTGACGGCACCCAAGCCCGGGTATTGTGGCAAATGATACAATCTTCATTTTCAGAATGGTCATTCATTTTAGCTTCTGTAAACACATCAAAGTGACAGGTTGAACATAAAAATGTCAGGTTGCTTTTAATTTCTATTAATGGTTTAAAATGACATTCACTGCACTCGATTTGCCTATGTGCTCCCACTAATGGAAATAAAGTAAAGTCATGATCAAATTTTTGTTGAGTCAAATCCCATGAATTTGTGTAATGACATTCTTCACAGTTTTGTCCAAAAGAGGATTGGTGTATATCATAATGACAGGAAAAACATTCAGTTGATAATTGTTTAAAATTGTGTTTTTCAACAACAGTAAACCCCAAATGGCATTGAATACATTCAGCATCACTATGATTTCCGCTCAATGGAAAAATTGTATTATCGTGTTGAAAAATCATAACCGATCTCAGCGGTAACCAATTATCGTTATTATGGCAATCCGAACATGGTATTCCCAAATCTTCCATAGGATTTTGGAACGTTAACATTAACATCATTATTAATCTGTAAGATATCATTACGCTAGTACGGAATAAAAATATTCTTCCAATTATCTTTTTTCTTATTTTTAATAAACCGACCGCCATCGCAATCATCTTCATTACCATTGGGATGACAGGTTACACAATCTTCAGATGTAACTCCTGTAAAGGGAAACGTTAGTCCATTACAGGATTCACAATCATTTGCACCATCTTCACAATGTTTACTCACCATGTCCGGTTCCGTATGACACTGTGCCCCAAAACAGGTAAAGGTATCTGCATTTCCATCCGGATGGCATGATGTGCACGATTCTGCTGTATCATTTTGATGTCCATTTGGTGCAATTGGAAATGAATGATTGAAATTTACATCAGACCATGTAGTCGTTGATACATGGCAGTCCTCACAGGTTATTGGGTATCCCCACGCTAAATGATCAGGATCGGCAGTAGAGTTGTAATCGTCGATATGACAGTCATTACAGCCGTTCGTTATTCCTTCATGCGAAAATGTTGCACCTTCCCATGTTACTGTTGAAGTATGACAATCTTCACACGTCGTACTAAAACCGTTATTTTCATCATGAACCGGATTATCAGCTCTGTTATAATCCGGCATGTGACACGTCAAACATACCAAAGACAACTGATGACTGAAGATGATCGGTTCCCACCCATTTTCATTATGGCATTCATCGCAATATTCAAAGGGATAGCCGTATACCGAATGATTCGGATCGGTAGTGCTTTCGTAGGTTGATAAATGACATCCGGAGCTCTCACAATTGATTGACAAACCATTGTAAACATTATTTGCATGACAGTTTTGGCAATCCACAGTCACATGAAGACCATGAAGAACAAAACCGGTTTGTTCCAGTGAATGGGTAAAAGTTTCATCTTGCCAATTTTCCGTTGAATGACAAAGCTGGCAATCAGAACTAATATTACCATCAGCGTGCGGAGGATCAGCAGACGTTTCATATTCCGGTGCATGACAATAGAGGCATGATTCATTGGTAAATGATGTGTGTGAAAAAATTAACTGCTGCCATGAAGATGTTGTATGACATGATTCACAAAAGCCGGCTATATTATGAGAATCATGGTTGTAAGCAGAAATAGTATAATCTGTTTGAGCCAGTCCTGATGGCGTGTGACATCCCGAACAGTCTAAAGGCAAATCATAGTTGCCGGTGCCATGGCATTGCTCACAATCTGTATTTTGATGACTACCGGTCAGTGGAAATTCCGTTAAATCATGATTGACTTCTGCTCCGATCCACTTAACCGTTGTGTGACATATTTCACAATTCTGATTTAAGTTGTTCTCTACGTGGTTAGGTGCATCCGGAAATTGCCCAGATCCGGTTGCTTCGTAATCCTGCTGATGGCAAGACCAGCAATCATCCGGAGTGCCCAAAAATATTCCCTGATGACAGCCGGCGCATTCTGCTCCATTATGAGCACCTGTAAGAGGCCAGAGTGTTTGGACGTCATGATTAAAGGAGGATGCCCCCCAGGGAGAACCCTGAACATCATGGCATTCTTGGCAATCGGTACTTATTCTGGCAAGAAAATGAGATGGATTTTCTGCTTTATCATAATTGCTGCGATGACAGCTGTAACAATCAGATGGCGTTACATCGAATCTCGTCAAATCATCATGACAATCGCTGCAATTTACAAAGCGATGTGCACCCATGAGAGAAAACCGGGTTTCTTCATGATTAAAAATGCGTTGTTCTACGATCCACGATTTGGATGTATGGCATTGAGAACATTGGCCACCAAGGTAATTTTTATGAATATCCAAATGACAGGAATTGCACGATGTGGAAACGTCGCCAAAGGAATGTTTCTCTCTAATTGTACTGCCTTTATGACAATCGGAACAATTTGCAATGTCATGGGTACCCTCCAATTGAAAATTGGTATTAACATGAGAAAAATTGCTTAACTCAAGTTCATCCCATCCTCCGGTGCCATGGCAGTCGCCGCATTCATAGCCGGGGACAGTTAATTCCTGCCCGTACAAAACCCCAAGGAATATCATAAATAATATGTTTTTCATTTACCTGATTTCTTCAGTAAAAGTATGACAATCACTGCATTGACGGGCAGTGGGAATATACCTGATAAATGATCCGATAGTATCCATCTCTGATTTGTGACAATCATTGCATTTTACATATTGGTGTCGGCCGTCAAGCGGAAAAGAACTTTTTTGATGATCAAAAATAACATTAGTAAACAGATCCGTTTTATGACAAGTTTCGCATTCATTTTTGTAATTATTTACAAATTGATTTCGATGAATATCCTTATGGCATACGTTACAGGAATAATTCTTCCATGTAAATCGTGTTGTAGTAATCCCCTTTTTGGGCTGAAATGGTTCGTGGCATTTATTACATGGAACTGCCAAATGAGCCCCGTCTAATTGTAAACGGGCTAATTGATGCATTGATGAGGTAAACATGGCTGGAATGAATCCATTGACATTATGACACGGGGTACAATCACCGCCGTCATTTCTACGGGCAAACTGCTCGTAATGCTTGTCTTCATGGCAGCGATTGCAGCGATCATATTTTGGTAAAAAACCGGCATATTTTTTCTGGTGGCATTCATTACATTGCACTGTGGTGTGTTTACCCGTCAAAGGATATTTTGTTTGAGCGTGATCAAATGTCTTTAAATCTTTTTTCCAGTCCACTGTTGTGTGACATGTTTCACAGGATTGCCCAAATGTTCCTTTATGATAGTCATCGTGACAACTGCTGCAGTTATCATATGCCATACCGGTCAATTGCCAGACTTGCTCGGGATGATCGGTTTGAGCGGGATGGCACTTAATACAGTCTACTTGTTTATGGGCGCCTGTCAATAAAAACTTGGCTTGGTTATGGTCAAATTCGCTGATGGCTAAGTCCCAATCTGATGTATTATGGCAGGATGCACAGTCATTGGACACTTGATCCCGGTGAATATTTTTATGACAACTTTTGCAGGTTTCTTCCAGCCCAAGGAATGTTCTGTCTAGTATACGAAATTGAGAATGTTCATTCGCCCAATTAATAATTGAAGGTTCTTTAATATTCTTACTTGTATGACATTTTTTACATTCCAGTTTTTGATGTTTACCTGTAAGAATATACCCTGTATCATCATGATTGAAATTATTAATATCTTTTGGCCAGTAAACCAATTCAAAGTTTTTTCCATTATGATCTGAATGACACTCGCCGCATTTATTGGGTTTATCAGCGTGAAATCCAATTTTTGCTTCAATTTTTTCCTTTAGGGGTGAATGACAATCCACACACCCGGTAGACAATTCTTTTTTCCTTAATTTATGGCATTGGCTACAATTGGAATTTCCCTCTAGATGGGCGTGGTATTTCGAAAGTTGTCCCGGAGAAAACTGGGCAAAAAGAACTAGTGGGATGAAATAAGTAAATACAAAAAATAATCTCAATTCATTGCCTCTATTTTCTTACCAAATTCAATGCCGATTGAATTTAATAATGGAAAGGGTAATTCTCCCCCGGCAAATATAAATACAAAATCATTTTCTAATTCCAATGTTGAGTCAGGTGTTTTCAGTGTTACAATATCTTCTTCAATTTTAACAGGGCTTGAATTAAAAATAACATTTAATAATTTATCAGAAATTGCTTTTTCAATATTGGTTTCATTTCTTGCCTTGAGTCTGAAGAAATTTTCCTTTCTATAAGAAACAGTCACTTCATTTCCTTCCTGATGAGCCAGACCCTGCGCCGCTTCTATTGCGCTGTCTCCCCCGCCTACGACTAGTAGTTTCTTGTTTTTATAGGTTTCCGCATCGAGTAATTTATACATCACTTTACTTAATTCTTCACCGGGGATCCCGAGTTTCCTGGGGGTTCCTCTCCTTCCCAAAGCTAACACAACCCTCGCAGCTGTTACCGGACCCGATGATGTTTCAATATTGAAATTCCCTAATTGACCTGTTATTCCCAAAAGCTTATGTCCGGACAGCAGCTTGATTTTTTGGTCTTGAATGAGAGACTTCCAAATTTCAAGTAACCCTTCTTTCGAGTATTCTCCTTTTTTAAGGAAACCATATAACGGCAATTTAACGGGTTGAACCAACACTAATTTTCTCCGCGGGTATTGAAGTATTGTCCCGCCCGGCTGATCTTGATCCAACAAAAGATAATGCAAGCCTAACTCTTTCGCCCTCAATGCGGCTGATAGACCGGCGGGGCCGGCACCAACAATCACCACATCAAATTCCGGTCTGGGGTCTTTAGGGTTGCTCTGATAGATATGATCCATGGCAGTGATCCCGTGGCTGATGGCATTCTTGATTAATGCCAATCCACTTAATTCACCAATAATATATATTCCCGGTATATTGGCTTCAAAATGTTCTGATAATTGGGGAATGTCTTCCCTCTGACTAATATCACCCAGCCCGACTTTGATAGCACCCACAGGGCAATTTTCAGCGCATTTGGCGTGACCAACACAATGACTTCCGTGAATAATGGTTGCTTTGCCATCGATGAGTCCCAGCACATCTCCCTCCGGACATGAATCCACGCAAATACCACAGCCAATGCAAAGAGAGCGATTTATAATGGGATGTTGCAGTAACGCTTTATCCTGCCGCTTGGAACGTGTTTCCTCCAGTCTTTTTTTTGTCTGGGCATCTTTTTTCTTCATGCTTCTAATGTAAGGAATTAGAAACAACAGAATAATAAAAAGGCCAATGCCCCATGATAAAATGAATTCAATATTCATGGATTAATATCAATTTTATTACACGAATGATTATGATTAATCATCGCATGGTTCACCTGAGTGTCTTAAATGAGGTTAACATAGCTTACAGTGTCCCTGGATAGTAAATCATGCCGCCCCAAAAATTAGCCCAACTACTAATACAATTAATGGAAAATGGTTAAGCAGCAAATATGCATGTATTGCATTCATTATTTTACCTTTCTCAAACGCTAATCAAGATATCCATGTAAAACCAAAATAGACTGCCACAATTATATGGATAAACATGATAAGAATCATAGTATAAGCAAACGGTTTATGAATTACATGCCAATAATGAAACAAATTGTGAGCTGCTTTCCAGAAAGCAATCTGCCGGTCCATTTTGACAATTTGCCTGAGAGAATGTTTAAACCAACGCATTTCCCTTCTGGGTATTGATGATGATTTCTTAATTTCATTTTTAATATTCCACCATTTTATCCAGTTGGTTAAATCCATAAATACGATAGTAAAAATTCCCAGCAAACCTCTTCTCTCAATTTTTTCTGCTCCAGATAATTGAAGTATCTTATCAATGGAATGATTTGAAATACCAAAATCATTTTTAGCCTGATTAATAATGGATTGTAATTGTTCTTTGAATTCTTTCCTGTTTACTTCTTTTCCGCTAACGCGACGAGGAATTTTAATATAGATATACCTGCCGATAAATCCACTCAGGGCAACCGAAATCATTGACCAGTAAGAAATGGATACCAGTCCCCCAAATTTTAATGCTGTATGAAATGTCACCAGGATCGGTCCTGCGATACCAAGAAAAATATGGTAATTCAGCCACGTAGGTAGTTTTCCCCATTTTCGGAATAATCTAATTCGCTTTCTAATGGAATATATAAACATCAACAGCATCATGCTGCCCCCAATAATACCCAATCCGTGACCAAAGGTACCACTTGGTTTCCACAGCTTATGGACAGGATGATGTGGTCGTTCATTGAGCGGAATTAAATAATAATCGCTTATATTCATTATTATCCATATGGATGTAATAATCATCATAACAGCTAAAGCCGCAAGTATTGTTTTATGGATAATATTCATGAAATGTAAAATATTAACTTAAGTAAATTACAAATTACGATTGTTTTATCTTAATATTCGTTAATTCAATCACATCCGTGCCATGTTTCAATTGTTATTGACTCTTAAAATATAGTTAATTTCTTCCATGGATTTATCCCTTCATTTAACCTTGGTTCATTTTCCCATAGCCCTGATTGTATCTGCGTTTGTCTTTCAAGCGCTGCACCTGTGGAAATTCCACTTAATTTGTCGTACAATGAGTATGTGGTTATTAGGATTAGCTGCTCTTATGAGCATCCCGGCCACACTCACCGGACAGAAAGAAGCCATTTACGCCGGACAAGCCGGATTCGAAACAATCGTGTTGGAGACCCTTCAACGCCATGAACTCATGGCCAATATGACCACATTGGGAAGTGTATTAGTTGTCGTACTCTGGATTTATTTTTTTCTAAAAAATCCACACGATTTCAGGGTTGATCGTCTAGCTTTAGTATTTTTAGGTTTGTTATCCGGTATGGTAATATTTACTGCTTATCTTGGAGATATTTTATCCCATGGCTACGGTGTAGGTATGCCGGGATAATTTTTGGTTCGTCTAAATAAATACCTGCCGGAGGCAGGCGTCTTATCTGAATAAATAATAGTATTAAAAAAATTCTTAACTCACATTAAATAATAATAAATGACTGATTATGATGTAATTATCCTCGGTGCCGGGATTAACGGCTGTGGTATTGCCCGGGAACTTTCAATGCGCGGAAAGAATGTTCTTATCCTCGATAAATCTTCTACAGGAAGTGGAACTTCATCTAAATCTTCAAGATTAATCCACGGCGGCCTTCGTTATTTGGAATCACTCAAATTTAAATTAGTTCATGAAGCACTCATGGATCGAAAAGAGCTTGCTGAATTATACCCTGACCTGGTCCAATTCCTTCCCTTCTATTTTCCGGTGTATAGATCCAGCCCCAGGAAAGCATGGATAATATGGATTGGACTAAAATTGTACGATTTATTATCTGACAAATATTCAGATCGTCGGTCTAAAATCATCCCCAGAAAAGAATTTATTCTCCATGCGTCCTGTTTAAAACAGGAAAATCTACGGGCAGTATTTCGATATTATGATGCCAAAACCAATGATCTGCAATTAACCCAGCGTGTGGCCGAAGACGCCAAAGATTATGGGTGTATGATTCTTGAAAACACACATGTGAAGCAAATTGTGCACGATCAAACCCATTTTTCTGTGTCAACAAATCAGAGAAGATTCAAAGCACCGGTACTGATCAATGCTACAGGTCCTTGGATTGATGAAGTAAATGAACAATTTAATTTACCCGCTAAATATCAAATACGGAAAATCAGCGGAATACACATTGTTATCCATGATCTTGTTTCAAATGATCTCCTGTTTATGCAGACAAAAGGAAAACGCGTATTTTTTATAATTCCTGAACCGGAAAATAATCAGACATTAATTGGCACAACTGAGCGGGAAGAGCATATATCTTCGGATGATGTTATTGTTAATCCGGATGATGTAAAATATCTTTTAGATAATATTAATCATTATTTAAATCCTGACCATCAGATCCATGCATCGGATATTAAGTATACGTTTATTGGCATAAGACCATTGATTGCCAATAAAGAAAATCCCACGAATCTATCCCGGGAGTATAAACTGGACCTGCACAAAATGAATGGGACTAAACTCCTCCATATTTTTGGTGGAAAATTAACGACCTTCTTGTCTTTAGCGCGAAATGCAGCGGATTTGATTGATTAATTTGAAACGTGAAATTAATATTAAAAACAGCTAATGGGAAGTATCCGCCAGATGTCGGATGCAAAGAGTCCATCCAATTATTCTTTTATCATTACAGCTTTTTATTCTTCCCTAATAATATTCACTAAAAACGCTTTAGCATTTGTGGAAGAAAATAATCCATAACCACCTATTATATTTGATTCCGGCAGCACATATATATTCTGCCCGGCAGGATCACCACTGTAGTAATTGTAATAGGCATCATCTGTTGCCTCCAGCATAATAATGTGTAAACCATAGTAATTGAAATACAACCAGTTCATAGGTAATGGAGGTTGGGACATTTGCCAAAAAAATGGGTTTACCCGATAAGGATCCCCGCGATCATCTCTGAAATACTCTCCTTTCCATAATCTATAAACCAGTGTTGTGTCATAGATTATATTGCTAAAAGATGAATCTCTTGTTCCATTGCGATTGTAATCCAGAAATGTATCTATGGATTCATCATATTGTCCATTTTCGTCTAAATCATCGAAGGGTTCAAGATCTCTGTTATTTGCTTCCAATGCTAATGTCATAACTTTAATTGCGCCATAATTATCCGCCTCAAAATTCAACATAAACAGAGGAAAAGATGCAAAGCTTTCCGTATAGCATCCACCATTTTTGTATATAGCATTTGAAATAGAAAATGGATCTATTAAATGAATCAAGGTATCCGGTTGATTCATATAATTCAGCCATTCTAATTCGAAATTATCTGTGGTGACCGACGGGACAATCATTTCTTCCCCATTACAAAAATATGTTTCGTTCTCCGGGCTATAAAAATCCATACCGTCCGGAATTGTTGTTTCTGCCGTGACCTCATATTGATTCCACTTGGCATACAATGAATACGTTTCACCCGGTTGAAAAATGATTGAGTCATGAGTCAGGTACCTTCCTTTTCTGCCGGGTACCGGTGCTGCTTCATATACATCGCTCGTTGAAAGTCGTGTAATTGTAACCGTGGCATCACTGATATATAGGGAATCAATTTCAACTTGGTTTTCTATTGATGAGGACAATGATACATAACATGTATCGCCAATGGTACCCATTGGGAATCCTGCAGACAAATTTGAGAAAACGACCAGTTTATCCTCGTAGACAGTTATATCATCGTTAAAACCGCAGGACAGGAAAATGAATGAGAAGCTGATGAACAATAACTTTTTCATTATTAAAAATCTATGCTAATTCCAATTGAGGGAATAATTGGGAATATGGAAAGATCCTTGCGTGTTACTCTCTCTTCGTCAGCTTCATCCACATGGGGTTCCCCGGGGTCAGGATATCCATTGCCGTTTATATCGTCTTTTTTCTTATCCCAGTCTCCATCATCATCAAGACCATTACGTGAACTGCCAACATGGTAAATGTACCTGAATATATTATCTCTATTATAACTGTTGATGACTTGGAGATATAAGTCCATAGTGAATTTTTTGAATTTGAAGTTACGTACAACACCTAAATCTAAACGGTGGAATGGAATATACCGGCCTGAATTTCGTGAACCGGGAATGGTGCGGAAACTACTATGCATACTATCAAAGCTGTAGTCCAGGTTCGTAACATAAAAGCCCTCAATAGGCGTAAAGGCCTGGCCGGATTGGTAAGCCCACTGCCAGTTCAGAATCCATTTTTTATTGATGTTGAAGTTGCCAATAATATTAAACGCATGACGGCGGTCCCAATTTGTGTAATATTCTGCCCCACCCAATATTTTCCTGGAAATGGAATATGTATAAGAAATCCATCCGTTCAATCGACCATGCTTTTTCTGAACAAATAGTTCCAGTCCATAAGCATATCCATCTGCCACGTCAAATATATCAGACAGCTTATCATCGGATAATAATTCATCAGTAGACGCTCTGGTCTCTACGAAAGTCAGCATATTTTTCAGATCTTTATAATACGCTTCAATTTGAATTTTATAAACTAACCCAATGTATTCCTCATAACCCAATACAACTTGGATGGATTTTCCGGGATCCACCGATTGATCAATAGCCATCCAAAAATCAAGCAATGTTGGATTAAAGTCGTCTTGAATAGTCATAATGAACTGATGGTAATTCCCCAGGGCAAAATTAATATAACGATCTTCGGTCAGAAGGTATTTCAAACCTAATCGGACATCCGGGAATAATTTATCCGGATGGGCATTGTAACCATTTAATCGAAAACCCGGTTCAAAAACCAAATGTTTATTAGGGATCCATTTAAGTTTTGTATAAACTGCCATTTCGATGGGAGCTTCTTGGACTTCAAACATTGTGGTGTCTCCAAATGTATTATCATAATTAAATCCAAGCTGTTTTACCTGACCGCCGAATTTCCATGTCATTTTTTCATTTTGGAAATAGGTCATTCTTGCCGAAGCAGTTAAATCATGAATCTTATTATCCTCAATAAGACCGGATTCCCCCCCCATGTTGAAGTAAGTAAAAAATCGACTACTGGCCAATAGAAAATTTCCAACAAGAAGATCATTAAAAATTTTCCTGTATGCTAAACTGATTGTTTCATTCCCCCAATAGGAATCCATACCTAGATCCTCAAAATTGAAGTCATCAATCCCTGTATAAAAACTGACACTCACACGATCTCTTTCCGTCAAATCTGTAAAGACATGACCTTGCAAATCGTAAAAATAGTAAGGGGGCACATTCAAATCGGTATTTTTGAGTATCTGATCGAAATAAGTTCGCCGTCCTGCAATCAGCCATGCGCCATTTGGTATTGGCCCTTCCAGGGTTGCCTGTGCTGATAAAATAGAAATATTAAATTTTGCATCAAATTTGTTTCTGTTTCCCTCTCGGCTTGTGACGTTCAGAACAGCTGAAAGGCGTCCACCGTATTCAGCATTATACCCACCCTTGATCAGTTCGGCATCTTTCACCGCATCCACAATAAAATTTGAAAATACACCCCCAAGATGGGTAGGATTGTAAACAGTAATGCCGTCCAACAGAATCAAATTCTGATCTGTATTTCCACCGCGGATAATAAGTCCTGTGCTGAATTCTGACTGGGTTAGCACTCCGGGGAGAGCTTGAATGGTACGAAAAATATCCGGTTCCAGAACAGAAGGTAATGCTTTAATCTGGCGGGTGTTTAAATTCACCTTCCCGGGCTGGATATTGAATTGACGAACCATTTTCTCCGCTGTTACGTCCACCTTCTCCAGTTTAATCACTTCTGTTTTTAAACTGACATTGATTATTTTGGATTGATTTGCGTTTAAACTAATTATTTGTTCATATTGAACATAGCCCAGAAATGATACAATGAATGTAAATGGGTCAGAACCTACATTATCGAGGACATAATAGCCGTTTCGATCTGTGGCCATTCCCTTGCCTGTCTCACGAATAAATACATTTGCGCCGATCAGTGTTTCGCCTGTTTCCGCATCAGTAATGATACCACTGATTCGTGCAGTTTGAGCAAAAGCAACCGAATTGTAAATAGATAATAAAAGGAAGAATGAAAGCTTAATTGCTTTCAAAATAGCGTAATATTTCCTCTGCATGAGTTAATACATTTACATTTTCAAATATGTTAATAAGTATTCCTTCTTCATCGACCAAATATGTTTTTCTACTGGGAAAGAACATACCGTCAGCATCGTACTGCTTTGACACCGATTTATCTCCATCTGATAATAAATGAAATGGGAGATTATGTTTTTCTTTGAATTTTCTGTGACTGGCTGCATTGTCATAATTGACACCAAGAACAACTATTTTGTTGTCAGTAAATTGACTGAATAAATCCCTTATCCCGCAGGCTTCTTTCGTACAACCGGGCGTGTCATCCTTTGGATAAAAATACACTACAACCTTTTGCCCGCGATACTGGGATAATCTATGTATTTGCCCATTTTCATCAGGTAATGAAAAATCAGGTGCTTGATCTCCGATCTCTAACGGAATACCACGACCCCAAAGGAGCCCCGCAGTAATGATAGTTAGTGTGAGAAACTTTAACATAGGATTACAACTGTAGCAATTTAACCAGTGATGATATTATTTCACTCATATAAATACTATAAACATTTTAATTAAATGTTTCAATCACTGCGCTATCCAATGCAGTTTTTACCAGTTCTCTGACATTTAATTTTTTCTCTTCCACAAGAACATTTTTCAGTCTTGCTTTTGTGGCAGGATGCTTTGGTGTAAATAAGGAGCAACAATCCTGATCCGGTAAAATAGAAATGTCATATGTATTTATTTCTTTTGCTTTATCAATAATCTCCAGTTTATCAAAACCGATCAACGGACGCAATATGGGTATGGAGATTGCTTCTTCTATAACGCTTATATTTTCCAATGTTTGAGATGCAACCTGTCCCAGGGAGTCACCGGTAATCAATGCTTTTGCTTTAATTTTGTGAGCAATGGCTTCTGCGATACGTACCATGAATCTTCTGTACAGAATCACTCTATATTTTGGTTCTGTATCAGTCATGATGACTTTTTGAATGGGTGCAAGTTTTATTAAGTACAATATTGCTCTTTGTTGAAAAGACTGCAACACTTCAATCATTTCTCGAACTTTTTCGATGGATGCTTCATTCGTGTAAGGTACAGAATGGAAATGCACAAATACTGCTACAGCGCCGCGTTTCATGACATAATATGATGATACCGGAGAATCAATTCCTCCCGATAATAGCGAAACCACCTTACCGCTTACGCCCACCGGTAAACCGCCCTGTCCCTGTATTTTCTCTGTATATAAAAATGCTTTCCCATCGACGACATCAATAAAACAAGTCTTATCGGGGTTTCCAAGATTAACACCCTTTCCGGTAGTTTCAATAATAGCGGCGCCAACATCTTCATTCATTTTTTGTGAACCGACATGGAAATCTTTGTCCGTCCTTCTTGATGTAACGCGAAATGTTTTATAATCACCTGAGCTCATCATTTCGACAGCCAATTCGGTAATAACGCCCATATCCTGCGCTGTTTGAACAGCAGGTGCAAAGTATACTAATCCGCAGACATTTTTTAACAAAGCAATGATTGTTGAAATTTCATTTTGCCCTTGTTCGTTCAACCGGACAATAAGACGACCGTACAAACGGTCAACTGAGGCATAGGAATCTGGCAATGATCGTTTTATGGTCTTACGAAGGTTTTCCTGCAGTTTCTTTTCAAAATAACTGCGATTTTTCCCCTTTAGGCCGATCTCACCATAATGACAAAGAATTACATCAGGTTTCATATATGAAATTTACAAAACCAAGGTAACGAATAAACCAGGTTTAAGGTTTCAATAGTCGAAAAATTATTTCATTACCTATGAATTTGTTCATTATATGAATCCCCCTCTGCCCGCCAGCTGGCGGATTATTCAACTTATTTAGCCGGACTCCATTAGGAGTCTCATATCTATAGAGCTTAAATAAAAAGAGAAAACAACGCCGCCCGCCTGAATGACGTAGTCGGGTAGGTAGGTGTTGAATATTTTTATGTCTAATTCAGTAAGTTTGTAGAACATAGCCTTTATAATTTAGCTTTTTCTAAAAACTGATTCCAGCCGTATACTTGAGCGATTGTTCTCTTTTGAACCTCATCTCCACCATAAACCAGAAATGAATTTTCCGGTTTTGTACCTGTGAGTTCCTGCCAGTATTTTAAACCACTAAAAAAATTATTTCTAATTGTTCTTCCTGACTTTATTTCTATTGCTGTGATTTTATTCCCAAATTCAATAATACAATCTATTTCATTACCAGATCTGTCACGCCAAAAATAAATGGGTACATTTAAACCTCTATTAAAAAAATATTTTTTTAATTCCAATATGATTAAGCCTTCAAATAATTCACCCTTTAAATAATGAGAATTCAATTGGTCTACCGAACGAATTCCCAACAAATATGCAGCTAAACCGGGATCATAAAAAAATAGTTTTGGAGTTTTTAAAATACGTTTATTGAAATTCCGATAATAGGGTGGCACTAAAAAAACGATAAAACTCGCTTCCAATACACTGATCCACCGTTTAATGGTTTGATAAGATACACCGATGTCATCGCTAATGTTGGTCAAGTTTAACAACTGTCCATTTCTGGCAGCGCAGATTTTTATAAAGTTCTGAAACAAGGATAGATCACCTATATTAATCATTTTTCGTACATCCCGTTCAATATATGTTTGGACGTATGAGTCCAGCCATTTCCCCGGATTCAGATTCTTATCATAGATTCTGGGATAGAAACCTTTATACAAATAAGTTTCATAATTTTCTTCTCTATAACGGCTGTTTTTCAATTCTGAAATTGAAAATGGAAGAAGTGTTTGTAAAGCAACCCTCCCCGCCAACGTCTGGCTGATTTTTTCCAGCAACAAAAAATTCTGTGATCCGGTGATAATAAATTGTCCGGATTTTTGTATTTCATCTGCTTGTGTTTGTAAATATGAAAATAATTCAGGAACATTTTGCACTTCATCGATTATTACACCACCATTGTGCTGTGATAAAAATCCCCTGGGGTCTTCCCTTGCAAACATTTGAGTATCTTGATTTTCCAAATTTAAATATTTGTAATCTTGAAACGTATTTCTGACGAGGGTTGTTTTCCCTGATTGCCGCGGTCCGGTAACAGATACAATTGGCATGGAATCCGCCGCTTGCTTTAATTCTACATATAACTCTCTTGTAAGCATGGTTTAACTTACCACATGACAAATTAGATATTCAATATCTAATTTGTCACCCCGATACAAACCAACTCGTTTGGTCTTCGCTTAAATGCGTCCACTCCGAAAAGGTCCAATTTAGTTCAATTTTGTAACGTAGTGCGGACATTCTTGTCTGCACACCGACAGACAGGAATGTCTATCGTACGGTTTAAATGATGAAATTTATTCAATTACGACCTTTTCGGAGTGGACTCTTAAATATATAAAAAAACGATCAGCGTATTTCTACACCAACCGTCTTCACTGTCGGAGAGGAGAGAATGCCTGCCTTCGGCAATCAGGCATTCAGCCTTGCAGATTGATGCGTGAACCGGAATAACAAAGCCCTCCCTTGCTTCATTTCGCTTCCTCAAAATCCAACGAAACTGAATTGACGCAAAAACGTTTTCAGGTTGGTTGTGGACCATCATCAAAAACATGGCCTAAATGGGAATCACATTTAGCACAAAGTATTTCAATTCTCGTCGTACCGAAACTATTATCTTTTTTATAAATTATTTTCCCTTCTGCAATTACATCATAAAAACTGGGCCAGCCGCTACCGGAATCATACTTGGTCTTGGAGCTGAATAATTCGTTTCCACATGCTGCACACACATAGGTTCCATCGTCTTTATATCGGTAATATTTTCCCGTAAAAGGTCTTTCCGTTTCTTTTTCACGAAGAACGGAGTATTCTTCAGGTGTCAGGCATGTTTGCCATTCTTTATCTGATTTAAGTTCTTTTTCTGTCATTGGATTTTCCCCTGTTTTGGTTTGGGCAAAAATAATTACGAATAAAATTGAGAGTATGAGTACGTGTTTCATATCATTTTCCTCCTTAAATATGGGCTGTCAAAAAGAAGTTTTCAACTATTGAATTTCTGTTTTTACATTCTAGTGTCGTGTCAAGCCTGTATTAGCGCAACCAAGTCTTGCTCTTTTTGCACACGACACCCTTGACACGACACTAGTGTTAAAAAAAAGTTTCTTATGAGATTAACTACTACTATTTTATTGTTATTTACCATTATTTCCTCAGGGGAAGTAGATCAATATTTAGCTTGGAATCAATTACCTAATGATGAATCCGATCTTCTAAATAAACTGTTTAATGAAGAAATTCAGAATGCCCTGGACGAAATTAATAAACATCATAATGACTGCTCCTGCGAAGAGGCTTCGGGACGAATTCTAAGACATTTCGGTATCGGACTGAGTACTCCTTTAGAGAAACGTTTAAAAAATTCCATTAATATTGATAAATATCCCACCGATGATATTCACATTAGTGAGCGCTATAAGCAAAGTATTTTCCGAAGGGAGCTCCCGTTCGAAAATATCGATCGATACCAGGATTACAGTTTAAATTTGCAGATTGATGAAGTGGTGAATGTTGGCGGAATTTATATTGGTTTAGACAAGTTGACACATTTTACTGCTTCAGGTTATATCTACTATAAAATATATCATCTTGGGTTTGAGCAAACCGGTTCAGAAGATACGGCAATTCAAATGGCCATCAACATGGGCATTTTTGGTGAAAAGAATATTTTAGGAAAAATTCCATCAGGTGTTTTTTCTTATGCTGATTTAGAAAGCAATTTTCAGGGATATCAATTTGCAATGGATCTCTGCAAGGATGGTCCGGTTCATTTGAAAAGAACCGGTAAAGGTTGGATATTGTCAAAGCCTTTTGATTTGCGTAATTATGTTAATCCCTTTTGGGACGAATCTTATAACACCTCCTACTATTACGAAGGTTTGAATTTATCTTTGATGCCTAAATCTGAAGCTGTTTTAAGAAACATTCCCCATTATTGCCAAAAATATAACAGTAAAAGAATCCAGGGAATTTTTGAGTATTATGACACTATTGCTGAATCGAGTTATTCCGTAATATACCTGAATAAATTAATTGATAAAGGTGAGTTACCTGATCCCGGTATGTTTGATATAAGAAAAATCTGCGGCGAGTAAAGGATGTTGTATTATATCATAAAATTAATGGCAATTACTGCCATTAAGACATTTTTCAATAAAATATCCGCTGAACATGATGATACAATACCCCGGGGAGAACCAGTCATTTTTACATCAAATCATCCCAATACGATGATGGATCCAATTATTATCGAATACACCTGCAAAAGGAAACTTTATTTTTTTGCAAAAAGCACCCTTTTCGATAATCCCATTGCAGGATGGTTTCTCAAACAAATGCAGCTCGTGCCTGTATTCCGCAGACAAGATGACGCAACACTCATGCACCGCAATGAAGAAACATTTACCAAAGGGTATGAAATTCTAAAACAACGAAAAGCCTTTCTTATTTTTCCTGAAGGCATTTCTACAGGAGAGCGTATATTAAGTGAGGTGAAAACCGGTGCTGCCAGGATTGGGTTTGGCGCAGAAGCGGGTCAAAATTGGAATCTGGGTGTAAAAATTGTTCCGGTTGGTTTGAACTATTCAAAAGCATTCAAATTTCGCAGTGATGTGTTGGCGCGTTTTGGAAAACCGATTATTCTGTCTGAATTTCGATCTTTGTATGAAAAGGATAATATGGAAGCAGTATACCAGGTTACCGCTCAAATTGAAACAGCTTTATCCAAACTGACCATCAACCTCAAGGACTTGGAAACGCAGGAAATTGTCGAAGCACTGGAAACCATATACAAGCAGGAACTGGCTGTGGACCTGGGATTGGAGATCAAAGACAAGGCTGATGATTTTTCTGTTACAAAGGGATTGATCAATGCAGTGGAATGGTATTTTGAACATGACCCGGATCGAGTGGATATTTTCAAGGAAAGGCTGAGTAAATATCTCCGATTGCTGGAGCGTTTACATATAAAGGATGAATTTTTAGACCCGTCAACGGGAAGCACCAGTTTTTGGGCACGATTTAAGGCACTGTCCTATCTGATCATTTTATTTCCTGTTTATTTATATGGTCTTATCAACAATGTAATACCATACAAATTCCCCCGCTGGTATGCATCCCGTTTTGTAAAGTATAAAGCAGAAATTGCTCCTTGGAAAATGGTGATAGGCTTTGCTGTATTTTTGATTTATTATCCAATTGAAATCATCATTTTTGCCTCGATAACAAAGAGTGTGATCTGGACAATTATTTATACACTATCGCTTATTCCCAGCGGGAATTTTGTACTGAAATACATCCATCGTGTGCGAGACTACCGGCAGCATCTGCGATTTTTGTCTGTGTTTTACAAGAAACGAACCTTGATCTACGAATTGATTAACCAGCGACAAGAAATCATTGACTTTTTGAATACATGTAAAACAGAATACATGAGTGCTGTAAACTTGCCCCTTCCTAAACAGACTTAAACCTAAATTGAGCGATTCTGTAAAACAAAAGAGAAGAATCGCTCAATTTAGATAATCCATATTAAACTATTTATGATAAATTTGAAGAACTTCCCATTTTTTCACCTCCCCTGCCATTATGAGTAATTTAGCAGACGAGTTAAGAGTCCCCTCCTCATACGAGGAGGGGTTTAAGGAGGTGTAAATATAAAGTTTCATCAAATAAAGATCGGTGCTAAAAATTGGGTAATTTATAATTATAGATTGCAAAAAATTTTCATTATTTTTTTCATTAACTTCATTACCCAATAGGTTTTGTGCTTATTATCCATACTCAAGAAAGAATCGCTCAATTTAGGTTAAATAAAAGATCATGGAATCTTTTGAAATAAAAAAAGACTACGACAAAAAGTTTGCTGATTTCAGTCAAAGTAAACTGTTTCAAAACCTGGACCATAGTTTACAGGATTTCATTCGTGTAACCGGAGAAACTTACAGGCTGACCTTCCAAGAACTGCGACAAATTACTGAAATGGCTATCGATTTCAATATGTGGAAAGAGCCGTCCATTGAGGAGCAATGGAAAAAATTTAAAGATATTCGCTATTCAAAAAACGGCAATAATAGAAAAGCCATTTTAAAAAACTTACGCGATCACTGGTTATCCTTAAAAGCAAATCCATCGATTTATGAACCGGAAGCACCGAAAATCAAAAGTGTTGTCCGGAAGATTAAAAATAATACAAATGATAATGCAGTGTTTGGCTCATGCCCTGTTGCGTCAGAAAAAACAGTCTGCTGTAATCTACACACCATCGATGCGGTACAAGGATGCGGACTTGGCTGCAATTACTGCAGTATTCAAACTTTTTACGAAGATGGTGCAATTGGAATTGAAAAATACCTCGGGGAGAAACTGGATAAAATTCAATTGGACCCAAATAAAAATTATCATATTGGTTCAGGCCAATCATCCGATTCTCTTGCCATGGGAAATCGAAACGGTATTTTAGATGCCCAGCTGGATTTTGCAAGGAAAAACCCGAACATTATATTAGAATTCAAGACAAAAACAAAAAACGTTTATTATTTCTTATCCGTTGATCTCCCCCCCAATATTATTGTCTGCTGGTCCCTGAATCCGCAAATTATTATTGACCACGAAGAACACTTTACCGCAACATTAGATCAGAGAATTAATGCTGCCAGACAATTGGCAGATGCCGGGGTCATTATTGGTTTCCATTTTCATCCGATCGTGTATTATGAGGGCTTTAAAAAAGATTACTCAAAAATTGTAAAAACAATATTATCTATGTTCTCGTCAAAAGAAGTGGGAATGATTTCATTTGGGACATTAACGTTTATCAGGCCAGCCATCAAAAGCCTGCGCGCGCTCGGTATCCCCAGTAAAGTTTTACAGATACCGATGGAAGATGCTTCCGGAAAATATTCATATCCATTTCATATTAAGGAAAAAATATTCGGTGCCATTTGGAATGCGTTTAAACCTTGGCACAAAAAAGTATTTTTCTATTTCTGTATGGAGGACAAAAAATTATGGGAAATGGTTATGGGTTGGAGCTATGATTCAAATGATGAATTTGAGGATGCCCTATTTGCCAGTGTAGCTGGTAAAATGAAAACCGTTCAGAAAAAATAACGCTTCCAGATTCAGAAAATAAATACGACTTTATCTTAAGTAATGCTTTTTCAGCTTGGGTGCGATTGGCAATTTCTATCCTAACTGGACGAAAAACGAATTAGTATAATATTGGGAAAACAGCACCTGAGGTTCACTTTTCCTTTGCCGCTAATTCCTCCCAAAAGTCCAATCCTTTTCCACCTAACTTTATTGCCAAACTTTCAAGGTTCTGTAATACCTGATCTTCACCGATTTTATTGGCTATCTTATATACTGTAACCCAGTTAGAAAAGGCCTTTGCATGTTCATTATTAACCATATAAATATGGCCTAAATTGTATAAAGTGACACATATCCCGCTTTTATCACCGATTTCCTGTCTGATTTTTAAACTGTCTTCCAAATACTTCAGGGCTGTGTCATAATCACTACGGGCCATAAATATCTGACTGATATTATTAAGCGTGACACCTTCCCCTCTTTTATCACCGATTTCCTGGCTGATTTTTAAACTGTCTTCCAAATACTTCAGGGCTGTGTCATAATCACTACGGGCATCATATATCTGACCGATATTATTAAGCGTAGTGCTTTCTCCGTTTTTATCACCGATTTCCTGGCTAAATGTCAGTGCTTTTTCCAATGTGGAATGTGCCTGATCGTAGTTACCGGAAATTTTCTGGCTTTTTGCCATATTTAGTAATATTGGAAGTTTCTGTTTATCTTCATGTGTTTGATCCAAAGCGTCTTGCATAAAAGTTATATTAATCCGATGGAGACCATCATCAGAGAAATCATAACCAAGATCTGCTGCTATTTGGGCGGCCTTTTCTAAATCTCCTGACCGGTAACGCCGCCAGTATTCGATCATCGTTTCGAAACGTTGGTATATATCCGCCTCTTCTCTGTCTCCGGAGATCCAACCTTCCATTTTATCGGTCATCCAGGTAAAAACAACATTTCCTTTAACTAAGGGTTTGATTTCATTCATGACCTCAGAAAAATGCTTATTATCACCACTCCTGTATTTAGCAAGCGCTATTTCAATTTTAGATTGGGCTTGTTCATTTTTCGTTCCTATGTCCGATAAATATCCCAGAAGTTCGTCTGTTTCCTTTTGGATTTGCTCCGCAATTTTACCACTATTTGCTTTGATCCGTTCCCACAGTTCCGTTCGTTTTTTCTCCCGTTCGCTCTTATCGGAATACCAGTGTTCAAAATATTCCGCCAGAATGGGGAAGCGGTTCCGGTGCACTCGGGACAGGCTCATTGCCAGCCATAGATCGAAAAAACCTTCTTTTATTCGGTAAACCTTCGATCGTTTATCACCCGGAGTTTGCCCGACCAGTAAATAGCCTGATTTAACCATTCGGGTAAGCAATGACGAAATTTGCCGGGCAGACTTACGCATCTTACGGGCAATATTACCGGGTGTCCGCATCTCCCATTTAGACCTCATAAGCGCCATGGTCTCCAGAAGCGCCCGTTCCTGTGGTGGCAAGTCTTTTATCCGGTCCTGATAAAAAGGAGTGATGCTGTCGAGTAATTTCTCGAATTGCAGTTTCACGTCCAGGATATTATCATGAGCAATCAAACCATATAACAGAAGAATCAATCGCGGATTCCCACCTGTCATTACATGTACTGCCTTAATTTTGGGAATTAACTTGTCAAATATCTTGATTTGGTCAACACAGTTATCATATTCAAGATTCACTCTGATTAACTGGAACGTCTGGTCTTCATCCAATTCCGAAATAACACGGACGTCGAAGAAATCATAAAGGGGATGTTTGATGTCGTTCAACCCCGGGAAAAATACCGGCGATGTACCGATGAAGAGCGCTGCCGGGTTGTCCATCAGAAAACTGCGTAATTGATGAATCGATTTTATGTTTTTCATCTGTTGAGTGAATAGGGCATCCAAATTTTCAATAGTAATCAACAGGGTTTTTTTTGTGGATTTATTCCAGGCGGTAATTTTTGGCAAGATTGTATCAATGATGATATCATCATCATTTTCTTCCTGTAATCGATTGA
>CAJVYU010000039.1 GCA_913009735.1 uncultured Fidelibacterota bacterium | reverse complement strand
TTACTTTTTTTTTTTTTTTTTTAATTTTTTTTTTTAATGATACGGCGACCACCGAGATCTACACTCTTTCCCTACACGACGCTCTTCCGATCTTTGCTTCTTGAGGATACTATTGATCTAGAAATGGTAGACTGGGAATGGTGATAAATCAATACGATGTATTCCTGGTCAATCTGAATCCAACAATTGGACATGAGATAAAAAAAACAAGACCATGCCTGGTAATCTCGCCGAATGAAATGAATCATACAATATCAACAGTAATAATTGCTCCAATGACAACTAAATCGCATAGATATCCAACAAGAGTAGAGCTAAAATTTCAAAAAAGCAATGGATGGATCGTATTGGATCAAATAAGAACTGTTGATAAAAAACGTTTAGTAAAACGAATAGGAAAGATAGATAAGAAAACTGTATTCAAAGTGAAAAATATATTGTCAGAAATGCTGGTAGAATAAACAAAGCGCCATTTAACATGACGCTTGAGCAGACTTCGAGACGAATGTGGGTAAGGGGGACTTTAAGCTGAAAAACTGTCACTGCCTTTAACTCGGCGAAGCTGCTCAAAAGATCGTTATACCAAAAAGGAGAAATACAAATGTCAGATAATTCAAAAATAGCAATTCTTGTTGTTGAGTTTCAAAAGACTTGGACGGAAAGAAGTTTTTTTCATAAACTAATCAAAAAAGAATATGAATCAAAGAATGTATATCAAAATACAAAACAGTTATTAGAAGTTGCCAGAAAAAATGGACTGAAGGTGATTCAATCTCCTTTCATACTGGATAAAAGTGATAAAGCTAGATACAAAAGAATCCCATTTTTTCCAAAGCTATTCGGACAATTTACAGCAAACACTTGGAGGACAGAATATACCGAAGGTATTTTTGACAAGTCTGATATTGAAGTAAGAGGAAGATATGGATTTGATAACACTAAAGGCAGTAACCTGCAAAATATTCTTGAAGAAAATAATATTGCGAAAATATATTTTATTGGATTTACCACTGATCACTGTGTGGCGGAGACCATGCATACACTAATTTCAGATGGTTATGAATGTATACTTGTATCTGATTGCACAGCTACAAGAAATAGCAAACTGCAAAAGAAGATCGAAGACAAGTGTCAGTCTATTACGAGCAAGCAATTGATTGATGAAATTGATAAATTGGTATAACAAGGCGCTGCACCTGATCCCGATAAATCGGGACAGGTGAGCTTGGTCGTTATGTATGTAAATAGGAGATCATTCAATGGAAACAGAAAAACTTTATCAAAAAAGTGTGTCATATCTGAAAACGCTCTGCGAAGACATTAAGGACAGGAGCGTTGGGAGTGCCGGCAACAGGCAAGCGACAGATTTTTTTAAAAAAGAAATATCCTCATTTGGTTGGAACAGTGAAACCTCTGAATTAAATGTGGTTGACTGGGAGGATGGCGGGGCAACTCTGCAAGCCGAAGACATAAGTTTTAAGGTGTTGGTTAGCCCATACTCTCTTGGCTGTAATGTTAGTGAGGAATTAATCAGCATATCAAATATTGAAGAATTTGAACGGGCAGATATAAGCGAAAAAATAGTTCTTTTATATGGCGAGATTGCTAAAGAACAGCTAATGCCGAAAAATTTCGTTTTCTATAATCCTGAAGAACACCAGAGAATTATTGCCCTTCTTGAGGAAAAAAAACCTGTTGCCATTGTTTCTGCAACCGGAAGAAACGCCGCTCTGGCAGGAGGGGTGTATCCCTTTCCGCTGATTGAAGACGGAGATTTTGATATTCCTTCAGTTTATATGACCGAAGAGGAGGGAAGAAGACTTTTACCCCATACAGGAAAATCTATCATACTGAAATCTCATTCGAGACGTATTCCGACAAATGCTTATAACATTATTGCACGAAAGGGAAAAAATACAACGGAGCGGATTGTCATCACTGCGCATATTGATGCCAAAAAAGGCACCCCGGGAGCTATTGACAATGCTACGGGAGTTATAATCTTATTGTTAGTTGCTGAAATGCTTGGAGATTATGACGGAGACAGAATGCTTGAAATCATCGCATTTAACGGAGAAGATTATTATGCCGTACCCGGTCAGATGGACTATATTTATAAAAATCAGAATAAATTTAATGATGTTCTTTTAAATATTAATATAGACGGCGCGGGTTACAAAGAAGGCAAATCCGCATTCTCACTTTTCGGTTTGTCTGATGAAATGAAAGAAAAGGTAAACGGCGTATTAAAGGAATATGATGGAATAACAGAGGGTATTCAGTGGCCTCAAGGAGACCACAGCATATTTATACAGCACGGTTGCCCTGCCATTGCCGTATCATCGAAGTGGTTTATAGATCATATAGACAGCCAGACTATTACTCATACGCCCAGAGATAATTCTGGGATTGTTGATTGCCTTAAAGTGGTCGAAATAGCGGAGGCATTAAATTGGTTCATACGGAAGTGAGTAAAACACATAACAAATCACTGCGCTGGATTTTTTCTCCGCTCCGGTCCGTAAAAACCAATAAGTTCAATCGTTAGACAGCTGTGAAAATATTAATTGTTGCATAGCGCGCAACACTGTTATATTTTATTATGATCCTTTCATTCAAGCATAAAGGTTTGAAGAAGTTTTATGAAACTGGTTCAAAGGCCGGGATTCAAGTTGCACATTCAAAACGATTACGATTCATGCTATCGGCTTTAGATACAGCCCTGAAAATTGATGATATGGATATACCTGGTTTTAAACTGCATCCTCTCATTGGAAGTCGAAAAAACTTCTGGTCAATTTCTGTAAGTGGAAATTGGCGTTTGACATTCAGATTTGAGGATGGAAATGCACACTTAATAAATTATGAGGACTATCATTAATGAATATGTATAACCCACCGCATCCTGGAGAGTTTATCAAGGAAATGTATATTAAGCCCTATGGTTTAAGTACAAGAAAAGTTGCAAGAAATCTAAATGTAGCACCCTCGACATTTACACGGCTTTTGAACGGCGATAGTAATATATCACCTGAAATGGCAATTCGTTTATCCAAAGTATTTGGTCGCAGTCCTGAAAGTTGGTTAGCAATGCAGGATTATTATTCTCTCTGGCACGCAAAGAAAAAAGTAAATATAAATAGGCTAAAGAAATTGAAACTGACCGCTGTCTAACAATGCGCTGCTACGGACGCCAAAAGCGGGCCAGCCTACGCCAAGGCTTCGGTTGGCAGGCAGCACAAAAGTCAGGAAGACGAAATTGTGTTTAGATTAAAACAGAAGTTGGTCGGGAGCGCCGCAGAGCTTGTTAAGTGAAAAAAATGAGTAAATTGTGGGGAGGGTTAAAATGCAAAAAATGATAGCAATATTATTGATATTTGTGATTCAGTCATGCAATCAATCAGAATCAGATGATACTCAACCTGGAGATTTTGCTGTTTTTCTTTTAAGCGATTCAACAATAGCAGCTGCAGAAGCATTTTCACAACCAATAGATACTCTATTACTTGCAGATTCCGCGATTATCACTGTGGATGATATGCAATCGTACATCTGGTCTACGCATTCATTTAGTCTAACGGATGGACCAGATTCAACTTTTGAAGAATATTATATGTCTCATGGCAGTACACGTGGAGTGCCCTTCGTTGTTATGGTAGGGGATGCTAGGATTTACTTTGGGACATTTTGGTGGTCCTATTCATCAATCACTCCACCAGCTTGTGCAGTCATCTATCTTATAACCCCACGCCCATATCAAATACGGCTAGCGACTGATGCTGTTGACAGAAGAAATGATATGAGGATATATGAATCTTTGAAAAATTCAAATGTTCTGGTTGATTGAAAAATATCAACCTAACGTATTAAGACTTCGCAACTGACGGAGCGTCAGCTTGCCTGCCTGGCGGCAGGCAGCACAAAAGTCAGGAAGACGAAATAATGTTTAGATTAAAACAAAAGTTGTTCGGGAGCGTCGCAGAGTTTTGCCTACGTTAGACAGCCCCAAAATATGATCCATAAAGTTTTATCAATGTTATATATTGTATATTTATTTGATCGTAACGTATATTACCTTAATATACTATCATAAATGGCAATTCTTATTAAAAAATGTGAAGGTTTTGATTGGGACGAAGGAAATTCAGAAAAAAACTGGATTCGTCATCGTGTGTCCAAAAACGAATGTGAAGAGGTGTTTTTCAATCGCTCAATTTTCACAACCAAGGATACTAAACATTCGGAAGATGAAAAACGTTTCTATGTTTTAGGACAGATAGATACTCAAAGGCAGTTGCTCATTTCTTTTACTATTCGTAAGAATAAAATACGCATTATCTCTGCCAGAGATATAAGCAAAAAGGAAAGGAAAGTTTTTAATGAAAAATCTAAAGACCATCCCCGATTTTAAGAGTGAAGACGAAGAACAAGAATTTTGGGACAAACATGATTCAACCGATTATTTAGATTGGTCAAAATCGGATATTGCGGTATTTCCCAGACTAAAACCAACGACGAAAACAATCTCGTTACGCGTCCCTGAATATATGTTAGAAGAATTACGGTCAATTGCCAATAAGAGAGACGTTCCATATCAATCCCTTATTAAAATATTTTTAAAACAACGTATTGATGAAGAATTACAAATTGTCGATCAATAGGCTTTCTAAACCACCGTTTAACTGGACGTGAAAAAACTTTGGCTTGAATTCGATGTTTATAGATTTATCAATCGTAAATTTGAAAGGGGAAAGTACTGTGGTAAGTAATTTCACGCCGGTAAGCTTTATTAATATCGACCATGGGCCAGGCACAAAAGATTGTATATGAAACTTATTTCAAAAACCTTCTGTGTTTCTTTCTCAATTTTATTCCTTTCATGCAACATTGGTAGCAACGATGATGAATTAAATGAAGTGCCAGATTGGTATCCATCTCATTTTACATTACAACTATTTCAATTTCAAGAGTATGATTCTGTTGCAAACCTTTTCAGTAATCAATTCAATTTAGACCTGGAATATCTTTCTATAGACTCATCCTACGGTCATATCTATAAATTGTATTCGCCGGATATTAAAATTTGCACATTTAGCGATAGTACCGATGATTATCCAATCTTCATTGCGGCAGTAGATAGTTTCTTGAATGAATGGTATCGTATGTTTTCGATTGAACCTTTCGAAATTGATACTTACGAATATTCAGAAACTGATAATGGATACCATGGTGCGGGTATTTACATAAAATATTCTTATCAGTACCCATTGTATAGATCAAAAAGGGCGTTAGGTCAAATAGGTATTCGACTAAATATTTTCGGTGAAATAATCTATCTGCGTTCTACTCTTATTCCAGAATTACCCGTTCCCGATAACATTATAATATCTTTGGCTGAAGCAAAAAACAATCTCAATGGGTACCAATATACAGTTTATAGTTGGTCTGGTGCTGAAGAGAGAATTTTTTTATTGGATAGTATTGAAGAAACTGCATTAGAAGTTTTTATTAATCGTAAAACTGACGCACAGGGAATAATAATCGATGCAGTATACTATTTAGCATGGAGGATCACTTCATTTGATGGTGATTTTTTCGTTGATTCTCAAACCGGTGAAGTGATCGGATTCATTCAGGGTTGGATTAGTTGATAATAATAAAATGAACATGGAAAATTTGTGCCTATCCCCTAATCCAACGTAAAATAATAGAAGTGTAATTAATAAAATTTTTAAACTAATGTTAATTCAACTATGATATTTAATGTTTCACAACTTTTTATGCAACTCACTTTTTTCTAATCTGCGTTTTATAGTTATCTATAATAAAATGACAAAATCAATCGGAATATTAGTTTTATCTATTACCTTTCAAGTCTCCGGTATAACTCTTTCTGCAACCCCGCGTGTATTCGGTAAACACCATTTTGGAATCTATCCCGGTATATCCATTGAATATAACAGGGATAAACAAGCATCTCTTTTACGATATAGCGGGCGTGATTTTCCGTACCGGATTTTTTATTCTTATATGGGCATCAAAAATCAACATTATTTGGATTTAATCTATAAGCGGTTTAGTCCGAAATCTTCAGCGGGAAATAAAGCGGACTTTGTAAAGGTTGATCTACGATATAGCTATCTTAGGTTTAACAGTTCAATATTCAGTGATAAAGTAAATATATTTATCGGCGTTGTGTGGACCTATTCATTTTCTGCGCGGGTATATAATTTTTATTCTTTTTACAATGAAGGTCAATTTGGTGTAGCTTTTTCATCGCTTTCACCGGCATTTCTTGGAGAACAAAAGTTATCTGATTCAAAAAGACTTTATTATAAAATATCCTCACCCCTGTTAACATATATCATTCGATCCGGTTATTCCTATCCAACACCAGATAAATTGATGGATAGAAACCTCTCTGACGTCACATTTATAGATGTTTTGAAAAGTGGTAATTTTGTTACGTTGAATCAATTCAGAGGACTCACCGCTTTTGTGAAATATCAGGAAGTTGTATCAAAACACTTAACCCTGAATGTAGGATACGAATTTGATTATTATCATTATTCTTATGGATTTTCCACTACATCAGCGAATCATCAAATATTTTTTTCATTGAGTTGGATGTTTTGAAATGAACCGATCAATCAAAGAATATAAATATTTATGGTTATCAATGATCGTTATAACAATCATTTCGTGTGGTGACTTGCTGGTCGGACCCGATCCTGATAACACTCCCGAAAACAACTTTGAGATACTCTGGCAAGACTTTGACCGATACTATTCCTTTTTTGAGCATAAACAAATTGACTGGGATTCTTTATACACGGTTTATCGACCCCAGGTTTCCGAAAAAACAACCGAAAAAGAGCTGTTTGAAATAATATCTTCAATGGTAGATAATCTCCAAGATGGTCATGTAAATATTTATAGTACTTATGGACAGTATATGTACAAAGGTTGGTGGGAACCCTATCCCATATTTTTCAATCTGAATACTGTTAAAACCAGATATTTAGAAAATGATTTTAAGCAATCAGGAAACAGAAATATTACTTATGCTAATATTTCACCTAATACGGGTTATATCCATATTGCTTCATTCGGCTCTCAATTTGGTATTGGTCATTTTGAATTAATTGACAATATTTTAGAAGAATTTAAAGATTGTACTTCAATAATAATTGACGTCAGAAATAACGGGGGTGGATCTACAAGCAATACAGAGGTTATTGCCGGCCGCTTTGCCGATCAAAGAAAATTATTTGCTTATTATCAATATCGTAACGGCGCTGAACATGATGATTTCACCGAATTGATTCCCTGGTATATCGATTCATCGGGGGAAAAACAATTCACAAAACCGGTTGTAATATTAACCAATAGAAAGTGTTTTAGCGCCACTGAAACATTTATTCTACAAATGAGAGAATTTCCCCATGTTACGGTTGTTGGCGATACATCAGGCGGTGGTTCCGGAAATCCGATGTTCCGAGAACTTCCCAATGGCTGGACTTACCGATTATCGAGATGGCAGGAATTTACACCTGACTTATTTAATTATGAGGGAATTGGTTTATTTCCGGATATCCCTGTCCAAAATTCGGAAGCAGATTCAACAGCCGGAATAGATACACAATTGGAAAAAGCCATGGAGTTTTTGAATCAACAATCAATTGGATAAACGGTTCTCCTATGCTAAACCTCCCAACCTACGTGCCTTTGGCTGGCAGGCAATCAATTTAATCCACATTCCGAATCCTTATTCTTAATCCTAATCCTTATTCCACCTCATTCAAACCTTAAAGATTCTATAGGATCCAGGTTTGCGGCCCGCCAGGCCGGATAGATACCAAACCCGATTCCAATCACAGAACAGACCACCAATCCGTAAATAACCCAATCCATGGGAATGACAGCAGGAATGTTCATTAAAATCGCCACTACATTTCCACCGATCACTCCCAGCAAAACGCCTATAATCCCTCCAATTTCGCTTAAGAAAACAGCTTCAGCAAGAAACTGGGTAATAATATCGCGTTTATTGGCGCCGATGGCTTTACGGATTCCGATTTCCTTAATCCTTTCGGATACAGATACCAGCATAATATTCATGATGCCGATCCCGGCAACGAGCAGGGCAATGATGCTGATTACAAAGGCGAACATTTTCACTCCGCCGGTGAATTCCCCAAATGTGTCCAATAGCTGAGCGTTGGATACTACCTCGAAGTCATTTTCCTCATCCGGCGGTACGTGACGAATAGTGCGCATAATACCGACTGCTTCATCCAGTGTTTTATCATAGAGTTCTGCAGAATATGATTCAACTGTTATACTTAATGACGTTCGGTTATGGGCAAAATGATGTAAATAAGTTGTAATAGGAATAATAACATAATTGTCTTGACTTTGCCCAAAAGATTGCCCTTTTCTTTCAGCAATACCGACGACTAAAAAATCAATCCCTTCAATGGTAATATGCTTTCCAATGGCGTACTCAAACGGAAACAGCTGATCCAAGGCATCACCGCCAAGAACGACGACTTTTCGGTCATAGTGAACGTCGTCCCGGGTGATATTACGTCCTTCATCAATAAATGTATTATAGGTTCTGGCTGTCCACTCATCTCCGGCGAAAAGAGCAATGTTTCGCTTTGCCTGGTTATCTTTATACTTAATGCTCTTCCCCCAAGCACCCCCTTTTACACTGACATATTCTGCTGTATTTATCCTTTCCCGCAGTTGTTCATATTGATCATATGTTATGCTTTTGCGTTTTCTATATTTTTTCCTTGAGCCATGACCACCGATATTAATAGCCGGATATTTTTGGAAAGAAAATGTATTGGCGCCAAACACATTCAATCCTGATTGAATAGATGATTCCATTGTCGTAATCGCTGTCATAACACCGATCACTGAAAATACACCAATGGCAATCCCCAACAGTGTTAACGAAGAACGTAATTTATTATCGCGAATAGACTGAAACGCCATCCGAAGACTTTCTTTCAGCGTATTCTTGAAATGACTTTTCTTTTGTATGACCATCATTTAACAAAAAAGAAAGAATGAATGATTGGATGATTGGATGAATGATACGGTTTTACCATCACAGTATGAGAATTTGTTTTTTTATTTATCATTTAACTTCTACGTTTAATATTTCCGTCCTATGTCTTTGCTACTGGCACTATCTTCACTACTCCACCAGTTATTGCTCAATACTCCACCAATATTATTCATAACGCAGCGCCTCTATTGGGTCCATACGAGCAGCCTTGTATGAAGGTGCCAGCCCGGCTATAATTCCAACGATTGAGCTTATCACCAGCGAAATAATGGCTAGTGTAATTGGCATTGCTGATGGAAATATATATTTATCAATCATGAAACTTCCCCCTAATGCAAGGATAACCCCCACAAAACCACCGAACAGACATATGAACAATGCTTCTAGTAAAAATTGCTGCATAATAGATCCGGGTGTTGCACCTATGGCTTTTCGAACACCAATTTCTCTCGTTCGTTCTTTAACAGATACAAACATAATATTCATGATTCCAATTCCACCGACGACCAACGATAATACGGTAATAAAAATACCTGTTCCTCCAATAGCCAGTTTCATGGTTTGATACTGCTGGCGAAAAGCATCTTGCTGATTGATTGCAAAATTATTTTTTTCTCCGGGATGCAGGCCACGCAGCCGGCGTAAAATGGCTGTAATATCATCTTTAGCATCTTTAATATGTTCTTGATCGACTTTCACCTCCAACCGCATCCAGCCCCGGCGGGAAAATAAACGCTGATAAGTACCGAACGGAATAATGGCGCGATTATCAATATTAAACATTCCCAGAAATTTCCCCTGTTTTTCTGCAACACCAATCACCCGGAATACATAACGTCCCATTTTTACTTTCTGACCAACTGGATTTTCATTTTCAAATAATATATTGGCCACATCATAACCAATCACAATCACTCTTGCACCGCTTCGATCTTCTCCTTCCGTATAAAACCGGCCGTCATCAATATTTAAGAAAGCCGTTTGCAGAAATTCTGTTGTTGTGCCAAGAATGTTAATACCGACTGCAGTTTCTTTCCCCCGGGATATATCAGCAGTACGCATGGTAACGGGTGCAGCCGCCAGGACATATTTGCTTTGCGATTTGATTTTTTCAACATATTCAACTTTTATATCCGGTCGGTTGCGAATCTCCCACCATTCCTGTTTACTAAACCATTCATACTTTGATATGTACAAAACATCCCGACCTAAAAAAGACATACTTTTCTCAAAGGAACGGTCTAATCCGGAAATAAGAGTCCCCATAAGCGTGACGGCTAATATACCAATAACAATGCCCAGCGTCGTCAAACCCGCCCGGAGTTTATTGCCCCAGATTGCACCTAATGCCATGCGCGTTGATTCAACAAAGGCAAACATTCTCAAGTGGATGTGTTTTTTTCCTGAATTATTATTTTGGTCTTTGGTCTATTATTTCTCACATCATCTTCAATCTTACCATCCAGGATGTGCAAAGTCCGATGTGCATGTTCAGCGATATAAGCTTCGTGCGTAACAAGAATAACCGTATTCCCTTCGTCATGCAAATCGTCAAGTACATTCATAATCTCTACACCGCTCTTTGAATCAAGGTTTCCTGTTGGCTCGTCTGCCAAAATAATTGAAGGGTTAGTCACTAATGCCCTGGCAATAGCGACTCTCTGGCGCTGTCCTCCGGAAAGCTCGTTTGGCTTATGATGCATTCTGTCCAAAAGATCTACTTTTTCTAATGCCTCTTTTGCTTTTTCCAAACGATGCTCCCTGGGAACATTCGCGTATATAAGTGGTAATTCTACATTCCGGAGCGCTGTTAATTTTGGCAGCAGATTAAAGGTCTGAAAAACAAACCCTATTTTTCGATTGCGTATGGATGCTAATTGATTATCATCCATCTCGTGGACTTTTTCTCCCTCAAATTCATATGTACCTTCTGTGGGAGAATCCAGGCATCCGATCATATTCATCATCGTGGACTTTCCGGAACCGGATGGTCCCATGATAGAAATATATTCATTATAATTGATGATTAAATCCACGCCATCAAGCGCCCTGACGATTTCTCCCCCCACATCATAATAACGTTTTACACCACGCAGTTTAATCAAATCAACCATTATTCATCTTTATCCAATGAAACAACCATGTTATGTTTTAAATCTCTACTAATGGCTTTATAGCTACCGGTAACAACTTTCTCACCTTCTTCAAGCCCGCTGATGACTTCATACTGTGTTTCGCTGCTAATACCTACTTTTATTGGTTTACCAACAGCAAATGGTCCTTTTTTATTTCCTTTGATTTTCACATCTCCGGCAGGTTTATCTTGCACTACAAATACCAATTCGATCAATTTTTTTCTCTTTTTTCCACTGCGATATTTTTTATCTTTATCAGATTTATCGGATTTTTTATCAAAATTCAATTCATTTTCGTATCCTTCATAACGAACCGTTAAGCTCTGAATCGGGATAGTCAGCACATTATTTCTGATATCGGTAATAATATTCGTATTTGCACTCATCCCCGGCCGAATTTTCGGATGAACTTCCATCATGCGTACTTTCACTTTAAAATTGGTTACCTGCTCCTGTGTCCCAAGATTAGATGTTTCCGCAACATGTGCGATTTCGCTGACAATTCCGTAAAATATTGTATCCTGGAATGCATCCACTTCAATTTCAGCCGTATCGCCGATGGATAAAGAAATCACATCATTTTCGTTTACATCAACTAACACTTCCATTTTCGTCAGATCTGCTATGGTCATCAGCGCTTCAGCCTGAAACACGCTGCCGACAGCCATTTCTCCAACTTCCTTATTGATTTTCGTTACTGTACCTTCTGTTGGGGCTGTCATTTTCAATTTTGACAACTCATCTTCTCTGGAAACCAGAGCGGCTCTTGTCTGCTTTAGCTGGTTGACAGCTAATTCATATTTAGCTGTTATGCCCTCAAGTTCCTGTTCAGAAATCAACCTCTGTTTGTATAATGATTCCATCCGTTTTTTCTGAGCAGCCACTTGCTTAAGACTGGCTTTGGCTGAACTCACCCCTGACCGCGCCTGATCTGTTGCGGCTAAAAGCTGTTTTTCGTCCAGCGTAATAAGCAGTTGCCCTGCTTTGACGTGATCGCCTTCTTTAACGGTAATTTTTGTAACCCACGCCGATGTTGTTGCGCTAATCTTAATTTCTTTAACCGGTTGTATTTTCCCACTGGCATTCACTTTGTGAATTACTGTACCTCTCTGCACTTCTTCTACTTCTACTTTAATTGCCTGATCATCTTTTCTAAATATATTTACAACAATGATAATGACGATTATTAAAACGCAACCGCTGATAATGAGTATTTTTTTCTTATTTTTCTTGGCCAATGGGAATCTCCTATTTATCTATAATCCTGATCAAGTGTTCCTAATATTGCTCGAAATTGGGCTTCCTGAGTCTTGGCATCATATTTTATTGTTACCAAAGAACTGCGAGCCTGACTTACGGAAACCTGTGCATCCAATACTTCTAAAATAGTCGCCGAACCCAAACTGTAACGTTCCTGGACCAATTTTAAGTCTTCTTCCGCAGAAGCTAATATTTGTTCATTTAAGGGAATAAGTTCCTGATAATCTCCAATTGTATTAAGCAAATTCTCTAATTGAACCTGTAAATTATTTTTTTGAGTTATATAATTGTATTGTTGTTTGCGGACTTCCAACGCTGCCTGTTGTTGCCTTGAAGAAAGATTATAACCTGTAAATATGGGAATAGAAAAAGATAATGAAACAGTTGATGCCCAGTTATCTATTTTTGTTAACTCCTCAAATTCATCAGTCGTAGAACCATACCTCATGGAAGCGCTCAAATTAGGAAGACGTGTTCCGAATAAAATCCTTCTGTTCAACTCGAAACCGGCAATCCGGGATTTGTTTACCAATAACGTTGGATTGTATTCTTCCATTTCATCTATGGACTGTTCCAAATCCGGTAACGAGAGCAACGGTCTGCGCAAATCAACAATTGTGAAATTTGTTTGTGTTCCCACCAACCCCATACTGTTACGCAAATTTAATTCTGCATTACGCATGCGTGTTTCTTTGATAAGAATATCGGTTTTTGATCTACCCAGTTGAACTTCTGCTTTCAACAGATCCGTTTTTTTCACAGCTCCCAACTCGAACTGTAGTTTTACCAAATCAATCTGTTCCCTGGCAAGTTCTAACGTTTTTTTAGATACATCTAATAATTGCTGCGCCTTGAGGAGTTCATAAAATGATTGATGGACATCCAGAACGACAGAAATCATCTGCAGGCGTGCCGATTGTTTCGCAATTGTCAGATTGTTATTTGCCGACCTAATCCGGTTTAACCACTGCCCTCCATCATAAATGGTCTGGCTGGCTGATATTGATGATCCATAAGAGTTTACTATTCCTCCAAAGTCGGAAGAAAATGAGTATGTAACACCCAATAGCTCGTAAGAAGAATTTGTTTTTCCCTTAGGTGTATTTGTTTCACTCCATGAATTACCATATTGAATGGATGGAAGAATATTGCTCAATGATCCTTTTTTACCCTCTAAAGCAGATTGGATGTCTAATGCAGCTGACTTCAGGGTTTCTTTGTTCATTAATGCAATTTCGACGCATTCTTTTAACGAATAGACTTGAGCTTCAAGATGTCCGAATGCGAACAATAAAAATAAAAGGAATACTTTCTTCATAATATTATGTGAATATTGACCCCAAAAATGAGAAAAGAGTTGTCTGGAAGATCCAATATATAATTAACGCTATTAAAAATGGTTTTACCTCCCGACGGTATAACACACTCATTCCAATCGCCAGTAGAATAATACGCCATAAGGAGAAAAAATCCATTCCACTTAAAAAATTGTAAATAAAATCACCCGGCTCACCGATGCCTAAAAGACCCAACCCTGTTTGAATATCCATTCTCCACTGAGTAATCATTAACGGAACTTTCACTAATAATTCTAAAACAGAAATCATGTAGGCATATGACGTCATAACTAAAATATTGCCAAAAGATGATTTCCCGCCGAAAAAAAAGTTTCCAATCATCAGCACAATCAATGACATCATTAAAATTCTTAATGGTGTTGACAGTGCACTGGATGAATAACCGATTACAATCATTAATAACGAAGGATTGCGGATTTTATCTAAACTGTCTATAAGGATTTCTTCCTTCTGATCTTCAGGGATTTCGGAATTATCCATAATATATTTTTCCGTTTGTACTAACTGGACTTCTACAAGCAAATCCTTCAATACAAACAGGCTGACCAAACCAACGACAGCTGTGATAAAAATAGGTAATAATGCATCTTGCCAATGTTTACGTTCAAAAAGTGAAGTAAATACATTCCGTGGTTCTAAAAATACATCTAATAGTTTCATTAATATTTTTTCCTTAATTATTCAGCAATAAGTTATGCTATCAATCAATAAAATTATGACTATAGGGGATTTACCCATTGATCCATTTAGCTACAGAGTCATAAAGAACATATGCACACACATAGGATTTATCCTTATTTATATTTTTTTCTCTGTGCTCTCTGTGGTTTTGCGGCTTATTTTTTATTTTTAAATTCATCTTTAATTTTATTTAAATATTCTTTGGCTGACTCATAATCGTTATCAATATCGCCATTTAGGATTGCTTCTTCAATTGCCTCTTTTATTTCACCCACTTTCCGTCCCTCTTTCAGACCGCAGATCTTCATGATTTCGTCTCCACGAACCGGTGATTGAAACGATTTCATCTTATCCCGCTCAACGACATCAGACATTTTCTCTTCGACTATTTCAAAGTTTTTCAAATACTCTTTTACCCGATGAGGGTTGCGTGTCGTGATATCGGCACGGCATAGGGTCATCAGGTCATCCAGGTCATCACCGGCAGAAACCATCAATCTTCGAACAGCTGAATCTGTCACTTCGTTTTTCACAAGACTTATGGGGCGCAAGTGCAGCATTGTCAGTTTTTTTAAATAATTTTTCAGTTCATTGGATAGTTTTAGTCTCCTTGCTACTTTTTCCAGCATATGTTCTCCGATAGCGTCATGACCATGGAATGTATATCCCTTTTGGTGATCGACTCTTCGTGTAACCGGTTTTGCAATATCATGAACTAAAGCCGCAAACCGCAATTCGATTTTATTGGAAAGCTTGGCGGAATTGTCAACAACCTGCATGGTGTGATAGAAAATATCTTTATGATGCCACTCCCTGGTTTGTTCCAGACCGACCATAGCATCTATTTCGGGAAAAACATATTTCATCAATCCGGTTTTTTGCATAATAATTAACCCGACAGATGGCTGATCTGTTGAAAGAGTCTTTAATAATTCTTCTGTAATACGTTCATGAGAAACAATCCCAATTCTGTTTGCTTGTTTTTTGATAGCTTCATAACATGCATTATCTAAATCAAAATTCAATGCAGAAGCAAAATAAGCCCCTCGCATCATACGCAATGGATCTTCATTAAACGTTTCCTCAGGATCTAATGGAGTCCTTAATAATTTAGACTGTAAATCAACAATTCCACCATAGGGGTCATGAAGTTCACCAAAGCGATCCGGGTGAAGATCAACGGCCAAAGTATTGATCGTAAAATCTCTTCTTATTAGATCTCCCTTCAGATCGGTATATACGACTTCATTTGGCTTTCTGGAATGATCATCGTAAGATTCTGTTCGGGCTGCCGCAACTTCCAGCGGTATTTTATGATAGGGAATCTTGGCAGTTGAAAATTTTGGGAAAGGAACAATATTTTTTACCTTCAGTTTGTCAGCCAAATTCCGGGCATATTCAACTCCATCACCCACAACCATGAAATCAATTTCTTTCAGTTTCCTCCCCAAGAAAATATCCCGTACATAACCGCCCACCACATAAACATCCACATTAAGTTTTTTACCAAGATCACCGGCTGTTTTTAAGACGTTATAGCCGATTTTGTATTTTTCGAGTAAGTGGTGGATGTTTGCCATATTAACCAAGAATTTACGGAAATTGATCTACAACAAACAGGGTAAGTAATGTACGTTTTATTCCACTTCCGGCAGGTTAGGCGACTGGTTATTAGTTGGTTGTTTTATCTTTTTTGGGAACAATGACACTAAATACATTAATATTATTCAGTTGCTCTACTCAATAACTTCCTCTATTTTCATACACTAAAGTTATGAAACAGATATTCACAAGCTTCCTGTTTACCTGCCTTGTCTACGGACAATTCGAAAACGTAAAAGTGGTTTTTGACAACCGTCTTTTAAAAGTGCATGAACAACAAAATGTCTTTCCATTACAACAGGACATCGCCCGTTTTATCGAATCCACTCGCTGGGATGAAGAATACAGCGATTTGAAAATACCATTACACATTCAGTTTATATTCGAAGGCTCTGCACAAAAAGGTGCCCAGGTAACATATCTGGCTCAAGTATTATTTTCAAATGGGACTGATCAGCGATTTTTTGATAAATCTGTTCAGTTTCCTTATGGACAAGGAGGATCTCTATATTTTGACTTAGTACTGTTTGATCCCCTTTCAGGTCTCCTGGCTTTTTATACGAACCTTATCCTTGCCGGAGAAATGGACACTTATGAACCCATGGGTGGCACTCGTATTTATGAAGTTTCCAAAGAAATTGCTCTTCGCGGCGCTGCCAGTCTATACTCCAGGGGTTGGTCTGAAAGAGTTAACCTTGCGAATGATATGAGCACGAACTTTGGCCTCCGCAAAGCAAAGTTCTCTTACTTTTATGCTATGGATTTATTAAAAAATGGTGAACCGGATGCAGCTGTGAGAGAGTTTGGAAATATGATTAAAGGGTTGGACGAAGTGTATGACCGTTTTTCAAAAGAGCACTATACATCGAAGTTTCTCCAGGCACATTCCAGGGATCTGGCCAATGCCCTTCAGTTATTGGGTCAGAAAAATATGCTGAAAGATATGATGGAACTGGACCCGGACAATTTGGAGATTTATGAAGCTGCTCTGGATTAAAGGTCTGTAAATATGTTAATTCCCCGGATGTAGTGAGCATAAACGATACTTCCAGGATAAAATTGCTTTAACATTTTTCTATCGTTTTTTCTTCTCAATTTTCTGACCAGTTGTCGTTTTTTATAAATAATATATGGATGTGTCAGCAGCCACCACAGTGATTTAAACACCGCGCCAAGATGTTTCAGATCCCATTTAACGAGGGCATATACAATCGCTACCAATTCTAAGGCAAAGCGCACGGGTAGTAAATAAAGAGTCAGCGGCAGATTATAATTGGTGAGTAACATGAAAAATGAATTTCGATGATTTAAATAATATTTTTGAAACGAATACATCGGGAGAGAGACCGCATTCTTATGATATACAATTGCATTTGGCTCAAATAATATGCGTTTATCCATTAGCTGAAGTCGCCAACATAAATCAATTTCTTCCTGGTGGGCAAAATATGTTTCATCAAATCCACATGCAGCTTCAAAAGCAATCTTTTTCACCATGAAGGCTGTCCCGGATGCCCAAAAAATATCCGCCTGTTCATCATATTGACCATGATCTTCTTCCAGCGTTAAAAAAATCCTCCCCTTGGCGAAGGGATAGCAAAGCAAATCCAGATGACCCCCGGCGCCTCCGGCATAATCGAATAAGTTCCGTTTATAATAATTGCGGATTTTTGGCTGAACAGCTGCGACATCATCTTTGCCCTCGACTGCTTTTGCTAAACGATCCAGCCAATCCGTTTCCTGAACCGTATCATTATTCAGAAATAAAAGCCATTCACCACTCGCAACATTTACTCCGCGATTACAACCGCCTGCATATCCGTAGTTTTGATCATTCTCAACCAGAATTATGTCAGGATGATTGTCCTTGATCCATTCCTGGCTGCCATCAGTGGATGCATTATCAACTACAATTATTTCTATTTTAGAAAATGATGATTTCTTGATTGAATCGAGACATTCAGAAAGAACATCTATTCCGTTCCAATGCGGAATTATTATTGATATAAAAGGGTTGTCAGCAGACATTTAATCATAGAAAATGGTTAGTCGTGGAGTTGAAACGAAGAATAATTGACTTGCGGAATGCCCCCGCTCCAGCTACTGCCACTTTCTCATATCCTACATCAAACATCTAACCGGCATCTTACTAATAACCCGTCACCAATCACAGTTCACTTTATTCCATCTTCTATTTTTCATATTACATACTTTACCCATCATTAGTGTCCGTTAATTCATCCAGCAACTTTTTCGCTTCCTTATCTTCAGGATTTCTTATTAGCCATGATGAAAGCAACTTTTTTGCTTCTTCATTCATTTCCAGTTTTTTATAGTTAATGACCAAACTTGAAACAATGTCCGGATAGTATTTTCGATATTCGTTCCATAATTTGGAATTAACGCTTTTTCTATTTCGACCACCGGCCAGAACCTTCGTTTCCAAGGCCTGATAATCATTATACAGATTATTTAATAGTGATAGACTGGCTTTGTAATTTTTCATTTCCAAATATGATTGAGCATATTCGATATTATAGCGAACCGTATTGTCTTGCCTATCAACAAGATTTGCCAAAATTTCTTCAAAACGGGTTTTATCTCCTAACCCATAATATAAACGGCCGACTTGATAATATAGATCTCTACTTTCCATACGGATCGTATGCTCAGGCAAATTTTCGGACATTTTATCCAATACCATTCGGGTTTTATTTCGACTGACTTCAGCCGAATCTTTATTGGTAGTCTTCAGGCGCTGATATTCCATAAAATGATGAACAGCTAACTGCATATATGCACTGCGATAGTTTTGAAGCAACCGAATGATCTGTTTATTAAAGAAAACATCCTCATTCCCGAGATTGCGGAATAGATATTTTTCGTGGGGACTACGAAACCAAAGGGTGCCTTCCTGTTCTTCCCATTCTGCTCCAACCAAGCTACGATTCCATGTCTCCGCGCCTAAATTTGTCATTAAATGAATTTCCATTCGATCGACATTAATCCCCTTTGTCTTATACGGGCGGAGACGATAAGCCAACCCTTCCATCTCCAAATAATTTTCCAGACCGATACGATTCCCGGGGGAAACAGTTACAGCAAAATAAATAGGGGATGTCCAATCTGTATCATTGATGATCTGCATAATCATCATATCCTGGACTTTCAATGCTTGCTTGGCAAATGTTTGTTTAACTGTCCAGGTAATTTGTTTGTCGCTTTGTACCGGGAATGTGACTTCACGTGTCTTCCAGCGCGTTAAACCACTGGTGATCTTTTGTATATCTCTATCAGAAATTTTAATGAAACGCTGTCCAATAATTTCATTACCCTCACGATCTTTAATGAGATCATTAAATTCGCTATCTGTTGGACGTTCATCGCGAAGTTGCTTGATATACCAGGGAGTATTCAGCAAACTCAGGTTAGCTACGGTTACATCTTTACGAATTCCTTCCACTTCCTGTAAATACCACAAAGGAAACGTATCGTTATCACCATTTGTAAATAAAATACCATTTGCCTCACAGGATTGGAGCAGATTATAACTATAATCCCACGCAACATAATTGCCGCTTCTGTCATGCTCTTTGTAATTGGCCTTAAGCATCACAAGCGGAATAAAAATAATCTGCAGCAATAAGGAACCCACAATAACATTGCGAGTTAATTTTGGCTTTTTAAAATATGTAGCAATCCATTCACTGATTGCGGCTGAACCAACACCAATCCACACTGAAAAAGCCAGAAAGCTACCCACATATGAATAATCCCGTTCACGAGGCTGGGGATTATCCTGATTCAAATATAAAATGAGGAGCCATCCGGTTACAAAAAAGAGAGAAAAGACTGAAAATGAAATCGTCCAGTCCTTCTTGGAATGATGCACAACCCCAACAATTCCCAGGATCAACGCCAACGGTAAACCAAATTGAAACCAGTTAACACCATCCTCTCGTTTATTAGCGCCCATGGCTGTTGTATAGTCACCTGTTGAAGGTCCACGTCCGACAAACTGCCACAGAAAATATCGATTATACATTTTCTTGATTTGGTAATTCCAGAAAAATTCCCACTGTTTCTTGGGATTATAAAACATGTACTTTCTATTCTGGCTTGAGGAATATGTATTCCTTCCGGCCGTTGGTCGTCCGACCACTTCATATTTTGGCGGTAATCCATTATAACGCCGGGGGAATTGACTTATTTCGCCATATTGTTCACGCTGCATATACGAAATTGCAGCAGACATATTTTCCGGATTGTTTTCATCAATGGCCGGATCTTGCCCCGAACGAATAAAAATCAACGAATAGCTTGAAAAACCGATCAAAATGAGTACAGCTGACGAAAGGGCTAAAGACACTAATTGATGTTTACTCTTAATAGCCCAAACTGCCGCACCAAAAACCAGGAGGACAAGCAAAACAACTCCTTTAAGCCCGGCAAATCCGGCCAGTTTCGGAAAACCAATAATGATTCCATTATGTATAATGAGAAATATTATTATTGTAATTGCAGCGGTAATAAAAAATGTCTTCCACTGAAAATCCATTTTACGGAAATAAATAATCAATGCAATAAACGGAAGTGTCAATAGATTTAAAATATGAACACCGATTGCCAAGCCAAACATGTAGGCAATAATCAAAATATAACGCTCGCTCCCCGGATTATCTGCACGATCCGACCAAAGGAGAATCAACCAAACAACAATGGCTGTAAAAAATGTACTCATGGCATACACTTCTGCCTCAACCGCATTGAACCAATGGCTGTCGGTAAATGCAAAGGTCATGGCTCCAACAAATGCGGCGCCAAAAGCGATTAATGTGTCTTGTCTGCTACGAATTTCACCGCGCCAATGGGCAATGACTTTTACAATAATTAAATAAAGAAGCATCACCGCAACCGCGCTGGTTATAGGTGATATAAGATTCACCCGGTATGCGATGTCTCCATCCAGCGGCAACATGGAAAATATTCGGCCAAGGAGTAGATACATGGGGCTGCCCGGAGGATGAGGGATGCCCATAATGTACGATGTGGAAATGAATTCACCACAGTCCCAGTAGGGAACGGTGGATGCCATAGTGCTCAAATATACAATAAATGAAACGACTAAAGTTATAGCCGCAATAATTCTATTTAGTAAAATATTATCTTTAGAAATCACTCTTTTTCCTCACTGTTTTCAGCTTCACCTTCATTAGTGTTTTTAGACTCTTTATTCTGCTTTTCTTCCACATTTTTTTCAGCTTCATCATTACTTTTATTCTCTGCTTCTTTACTACTTTCTTCTTTCACATTACTACTATCTTTTCCCGATAAATCGGGATTTTCGTCATGCTTCAACTTCTCACCTTTTCCGTCTTCCACGCTTTCTTCTGTTTTCTTATTCTTTTCTTCCACAAAATTCATTTTTAGCTCACGAATGAGATGACCTAAATATTGATCTTCATTTTCAGACAAGTTTCCGCTCATACGCTTAAAAAGCATATCCAGCATATCGATTTGTATGGATGCCTGATCCAGGTCTCTTTCCAGTTTATCATTAATTGGGTTTTTTATTTTTCCCATAAATACCCAAGCGCTATGAACAAGGGAAGAAATGAGTTGATCAAATAATTGCTGTTCTGTTATTTTTGTTTCTGAAGACATACTATTGTTACCTAACGATATATAATGATTGTTGTTTCAAAGATATAAAGCCCGCGAATTTATGTCTACTGGCAATAAAGATGAATGATTGATTATAATCTATTCATAGTAGGCGAGTGATAATTACACAGTCCAGTTTTCTAATCTCAAATTGTCTATACAGTTAAATTCTTTTTCATTATTCGTAACCAGGATTCTATTTAATTCCAGAGCATGTGCCGCAATGAGCATATCCATAGCGCCAATTATCTTACCTTTTTTTTCTAATTTGGCTCGAATAACTCCATAATGAAATGCCGCTCGTTCAGAAAAAGAAATAATTTCGAAGGGACGTAAAAATTTATCTAACGCTTTCCGGTTTTTATTCTTCAATACGCTTTTATGAACACCGAACTCTAATTCTGCAACTGAAATTGTGGATATGCCGACTATATTAGACGAAAATTTATTTAATTGATTAGAAACAGCTGGATTACCTTTAATCAAATAAATACAAATATTTGTATCTAACAAATACAAGATTAATCCACCGACTCCCTTGTTTCAAGCGGGGGTTGTTCTCTCGTTTCCATAAAGTCATCTGAAAACATTTTAACGCTTTCAAAAACATCCTTCCATGGATTATCTTTTGGAATGAGTACTACAACATTCCCGGATTGTTTTATATAAACCTCATCTCCTTCAAAACGATATTTTTTTGGCAATCTCACTGCCTGACTTCTACCATTTTTAAATATTTTTGCTTTATCCATTTTAACTTTCCTTATAGCTGATTTCTGCAATTAATATATACCATACGGTATATATCTTCCAATATAATAATGGAATCTATTTCATTACATAAATCAAGGAACTGCATTTCTCTTTATTTAATAATGCTGAAAACCATGATATAAATCCGTTCCACATTCCGGATATTGCGGACCTGCCCGTATGACGAGCACTTAAAATTGAAATATAAAATGCATCAAAAGGCATTCTGTGGATTTCATCAATCAAGAATTCATTTGCGAACATGATCTTTTCCAAAGAAGACGGAGTAAAATGATAGAGATGACGTGGTGTATCGTATGCTGCCCAGTCTGCTCCGTACTTCCCGGCGTCTGTGGATTCATAATTAGGTAACGCCACAATTAACACACCGTCATGATTTAGTGTTGCCCTAATTTTTTCCAAATATATCCAGGGTTCATGAACATGTTCCAAACTGTGCCAGCAGGTAATTACATCATATTTTTCATGGGAATTCAGCCATTCATCCGGTGAGATAATACTGACTCCGAATTGATTATTCATTAGCTCACCGGCTTTGGATGAAACTTCAACGCCTGAAACTTTCCAGCCATTTTCCCTCATGGTATTTACGAAATGCCCGGTACCACAGCCTATATCCAGGATACTACCGATTTTCTTACCAACGGCTTTTTCCACCAGGTTCCTCTTCCTGCCCAGCATTGTTGAGCGCACCAGGTTATACACTAAATCAAACACATTCTTTGATTTATCAGCATGAGAAATATATTCATCCGATTCATAATAACGACCCATAGCGTCCTTGTCCGGAAATGGGCTCGTCAAGCGTAGTCGGCAGTTTGGACATTCCATAATATCAAAATTTTCACCGGTTACTAAAAAATCTTTGGTTGTGTGAACTTTCTTTAGTTCACTCTTGCAGAGGGGGCAGTTTGTTTGGTTTATCATTTAGAATAAAAATCTACTTATAGATGTTTGTATTTAAAAAGTTTTGAGAAATGTAGTGGGGAAATTTTTGTTCGCACAACGACAGACAGGAATCCACCAAAAGTCGGACAAGTTATCTGTCGTGCATTAATAAAAAATTCAAAAACAGTAAGTCTATTCATACAAACGCTTTCAGAGTTCAGATTTTAATACACTATATTCATTTTCAAGTAATTTCACCTGGTTAAACAAAGATTCTAATTCTTGTTCCAATTCTGCTGGTAATTGAATTATTGCTGTACCATCTTCATTAAAATACGAAGTAAAACCGGAAGGCCTTTGTATAAATGTTTCTACAAGAGGCTGTTCATTTTCAATATTATAAATATATTCTTCTAAAGATTGGATTCGACTATCCAAATATTTTATTGCCTCGTAGTATATTGGAGGAACACTATTTTTTACGTTAACCTCAATACCAGCTGAATACGCTGATACAAAATGAGGATTTTTTGACATATCCGGTGAAACTTGTATCTCTCCCATCATTCCAATATCTTGATATTTTTTCGGTTTAAGAACTATATCGATATATTTATTTTGACCCGCATTAAGCACCCCTTCCCAATTTTCAGACCTGCTTACTACTTCAAATATATTTGAAGTAACATATTTTGAATAATCAAAAAACATTATTCTACAATCCAACGGTTCATCATGCAATGATTCAACAAAAATTCTAAATGAAACATTTTGTCCAATTATAACAGTGTCAATATTTGACATAATATAAACTTTTATAGGATATTCACCAACTGCCCAAGGACTTTTAACTTCATAACAAATCGGATAATCTGAAAATACAGAATTTACTTTTATTAACCATGGATTCTCATCGTCATTTCTCTCATCTGAAACCAAATTGTTGAGAATAAATAGAGAAATAATTATTATTTTTATAACATGATTCATTCGATTACATAGTCTAATATTTTTTCAGCTAATGGTCACCGTATCCAAATATTGTGAATAATCTTTTAATAATCGTTCTTTCATCAGCGGATGTCTCTCCAGTTTTGGATCTGACTGGGCAATTTCCTGCGCTACTTTTCTGGCTTTTCTGATAATCGGCCCATCTGTCACCATATCTGCAATCTTATATTTAAAAAATCCGCTCTGTTCCGTGCTGAAGAATTTTCCGGGACCCCGCATTTTCAGGTCTTCATCTGCGATGACAAAACCATCATTGGTTTTTTCCATGATGGCCAGCCGTTTGCGTGATGTATCTGTAATATTGCGTTCCACCAAAATACAGTAACTCTTTGCACTGCCTCTGCCAACTCGCCCTCGGAGCTGATGGAGTTGCGTTAAACCAAATCGTTCTGCATGTTCAATGAGCATAACTGAAGCATTGGGTATGTCAATTCCCACTTCAATTACGGTTGTAGATACTAAAATGTTAATCTCATTTTTTGCATAGGCATCCATTATGGCGTCTTTATCATCCTTCTTCAAGCGTCCGTGGATAAGACCAACATTTTGTCCTTTAAATGTATTCTGTAATGATTCATACCCCTCCGTTGCGGCAGAAAGATCAGACTTTTCCGTTTCTTCCACCAGGGGATATACTACCATGCACTGGCGTCCGGCTTCCACTTCTTCTTTCATGAATTTATAGACATTCCCCAGACGATTCTCGTTCACTACTTTGGTAATCACTGGCTTTCGATTTTTCGGCATTTCATCAATAATGGAAAGATCCATATCGCCGTGATATGTGATGGCCATCGTCCTGGGAATAGGTGTGGCTGTCATGGCCAATAAATGGGGGTTGTTACCTTTTTTTGTCAAATTCCCTCGTTGGAGCACGCCAAAACGGTGTTGTTCATCTACAACTGCAAAACCCAAATTCTTAAATTCAACATCTTTCTGGATCAAGGCATGAGTTCCAATAACGATATGAATATTTCCATTTTTAATGGACTCTATTATTTTTTTTCGTTCACTTGCTTTTTGATTCCCAACTAATAGCGCACAGGTAATATGAACTTTATCACATTGGGTTTTAAACGATTCATAATGTTGATGCGCCAATATTTCTGTGGGAGCCATAATAGCAGCTTGCACACCATTAGCTACAGCAATTACCGCAGCTAAAATAGTAACAATTGTTTTCCCTGAACCAACATCCCCTTGCAGTAATCGATTCATGGGAATTGGTTTCGCCAAGTCATCACGTATTTCTTTTAACACATTTTTCTGTGCAGATGTAAGCTCAAACTCCAAGTCATCAAATATTTTTTTCACTTTTGGACCGGATTTAGACAATGGGTTCGTACCCAGTT
>CAJVYU010000038.1:0-20000 GCA_913009735.1 uncultured Fidelibacterota bacterium | reverse complement strand
TACCTTTACATAATCGTTCACTTCATTACTCAGCAACTGCATTGCATTTGAACTGGTAATAGGTTCTCCATCTTCATTAAAAACATTTTCTAGTTTATTGCCTTTATATGCAAAACCTAAATCACCATATTCAAGAGTTGATCCGGCATCATGAAAAACGTTCACCTGAACACCGCGAATAGGTTCATTATCAACGATGTTAACAATAAGTGTCACCGATGAATCCTCGGCTATACCCGAAAGAACGGCTTCAAACTCAAGGCAAGCACAGAGGCCGGTAGAAATAACCTGCCCATAGTTCGGATTTGGAGTCCCATCGGGACGCAAGGTACGATTATCTATATGATATGCAGAATCTGCCGGACAATCCAATGCCAATGCAAATCCGACAAATAATGATATTAAAATTGCTACTCTTTTCATTTTTCTCTCTACTACTCGGAAAGTTACGGTAAAAGGTTTACTTGACCAATAACATCTTTTGTGAACGATACCGGCCGTTTAATTGAACGTACAATATGTATACGCCTGAAGCAACTGATTCACCTAATTCATTTTTTCCTGCCCAAATAAAATCATAATAACCGGGTTTAACATGTTTACTTGAAAGAACTTTAATCAATCTGCCTGAAACGTCGTGTACCTGAATCGATAGAGATCCCTGCTGTGGAACTTCGATATAAATTCTTGTGATAGGATTGAATGGATTAGGAAAATTTTCATGGACTTTAAATGTTTGCGGAATATCAGGAACTTCATTCTCCGTAGCCAGCGCAGCCACGACAACGGTAATTTCAACTAGAAATTGCCCCACATTAGAAGAAATAATAATGTCACCTGAATATTCTCCATAATTCATAAATAATGTATTGATATTCATTTGAACCAGTTGCGTATTTGTGGCTGGTATTGTCCCACTTTCATTATCAATAGTTAACCAATCAATCTCATGGGTTATTTCATAATCAATTGATTCATTACCTGTGTTGGTAATTGTTAAAATATGGGCGCTGTAAGAATTAGGCGCCAACGTATCTGATAGTGCAGAGAACGATAACGATAGTGGTGATAATACACCTTCTCCATTTAAAGGAACTGTCACTTCCTGATCGGTTTCATCATTTGAATAAATAGTCATATTTCCAACAAATAAACCAATTGAATCCGGTATAAAATAAAGATTCAAATCATATGACTCACTGGGTTCAATTGAAAGAGTGGTTACGTCTGTATAGAAATAATTATTATCAAATTCAAAACTACTTATTTCAAGATCATCTGAACCAACGTTCGTAATCTCAAAACGAATAAATGATGTATCGCTAACAAATGCATCTCCAAATAGGATTGAAGCAGTTTCAAGTCCAATTTCAGGAAATCCATTCACATTAAGTGTTGCTGAAACGGTTATCGATGTATCAAGGGAATCAGCTGTAAATATTGCATCACCATAATATGTGCCGCCAAATGTATTGGTGGCATCAAATGTAAAATCTATATCGAACGTACCGTTCGCAGGAACAGTCACTGCTTCGTCTGCAACCGTCATCCACAACGGTGCAACAGGATTTTCTAAAAGTCCCGGTCGATATTGGGAAATCATGGCATGCATTCTGTCTTTTTGTCCAAGAGTAAATTCCCATTGACAAGAGTTACTTGTATATGTCATATAATTATGGACAGGGTCATTGCCGGGTAAGTCAATACAGCTATCTAAATTATTATTACACTGCCATAGATAATCTTCATGATGAGCAGGTGTATCTTCAACTCCATCATTTGTAACGGTACAATTCCCCAGGAATGTATGATTAAGCCCCAGGTAATGACCGGCTTCATGTGTAGCAGTATCTCCATCATATCCACCGGCATACGGTAATGTCCGATAATCTAAAACAATCCCATGGTTATAACTTCCTTCCGGCCATTGATTAGGCAGATAAGCATACCCTGCAACACCTTCACTAAAAATAGAAGCTGTGTACACATTCATATAATGATACGGATCAATATACAATTGAGATTTAACTTGGCTGTCCAAACTATACATATTAGTAAACCAATTATCATTGGCTGTATAATCAACTGAAGCAAGTGTAAAAACAAAATCATGACCAGCGAAAGCATTATTCAGCCATGTAACTTGTTCTGCAATTTGGTTATAGGATAACGATCCTACTCCATTGACAGCATGTATCACATGCCAGGCAATCTGCACGTTAATAATATTTCGCGAACTTCTGTCTTGCTGCTCCAGCCACCGCTCCACTTGATCAATTGTAATCAATAGTTCTTCTGAAGTCGGATCCGGAGTACCGCAGGTTAAATCGGGACTAAATCCAAGAGATGTTGTTTCGTCTTCCAATTCAAATCCTCCAAACGGAGCCAATCGACCCAAAGGTATCCATGTTTGATCAACCAGTGTAATCGTTAGTCCAACATCGTTCGAAGTATTGTTTGTAATGGTTATCGTTCTATCGATTGTTTCACCGTAAGTAAGTGTTTGCATCAATGTATCTTGAGATACGGTGATATCATTGGCGGATACAAAACAACTCAAGAAAACAATTAGTAGAACCCTTTGATAAACCTTATGTGTGAAGAAAAAAGAGTTAAAATTTTCCTGATTAAGGAGGGAAATGCAGTTAATAGCAACGCTATAAACAAATTTTCCAACGAAAAGCAGGGGAATTTTAAACTTTTTAATTTGTGCAATAGGTTTTTCAAAGGGTTCTAGTGATATTATATTTTTCATATTTATTTAATGAATATTAGTTTTTGGTTATAATGAAATGTTCCCGCATCAACTTTTAGAATATAAACTCCTGCTGAAACAATCGATCCGGAATCATTTTTTCCTTCCCATTTCAATTCGTAAATACCGTTATCCATAATTGAATTTATCAGTGTTGCAACTTTACGACCGTTCAAATCATAAACTGCAATATTTACAAATACTCGTTCAGGAAGAGAAATTGAAAATTGTGTCGATGGATTAAACGGATTTGGATAGTTATTGCTAACAGCAAATTTCATGGGAATCGTTCCATCGTTGATTCCCAGGGGTTCTAAAACAACCATGGTTAGATAGATCGGAAGTGACCCCATATTAGTTGAAAGAGTTACTTCGCCAAAATATTCACCCGTGTCCATGAAGAGACTATTCAAATTGAATGTTATAAATTGAGATTCTTCATTCTCGAGGGTCCCGTCGCCACCCAAAACTGTGACCCATGATATATCATAATCAAATTGATATATTAAAAGATCAGTCCCGGAATAATTCATTTCAAGAAAACTATTTGAAAACTCATTGGTGTAAAGTGTATCTATCAGAGACTCAAAGCTAATATCCAGACCTGTTATTCCTTCAATATGTAAAATAGCCGGTAACATTAATGTTGTGTCTAATGTGGCTTCTTCAAAATAAATATTGACCAAATAGTCACCACCGGTTAATCCACTACCATCAAACGAAAATGCCAAATCATAAGATCCATTTGCCGGGACTTGAAATGAGTTTTCATTAACAGTTATCCAATCTGGTGCAATGGGGTTTTCCAATAAACCAGGGCGATACGTCGCTATCATATCAGTCATACGATCACCTTGACCGGTGGTAAATTGATTTAAGCAGGCATCATCGGTATAGGTCATAAAATTCTGAACGGGATCCATCCCCGGGTCATTCGGACACGTATCCGTAGCATTGCAGCTATATATATTATTACCATCATCTTCCTGGGGTGTGTCACTAACATTATCATTGTTTACACTACAGCCATTTTCAAAAGTATGTAATAATCCTAAATAGTGTCCGATTTCGTGCGTAGCAGTGTCTCCGGCATTATAAGGATATGATGATCCGCCCGGAAGGCTCGAATATAATAAGCATACGCCATGCATATAACTCCCTTCAGGCCAAGAATAGGGTAACCATGACCAACCGAGTAAGAAGGGCATATTTCCTGTATAAATATTCAAATAATGTATAGGGTCAATGTTTAGTTGTTGCTTATAAGTATTTTCATATTGATCCATATCGTTGAACCAATCGTCATTCATTGTATAATCAACAATATCTAGTGTAAAGAAAATATCATAAGGCGCATAGGCATCATTCAATACATCAATTTGGTCACTAATCATTTCATTTGAAATATTTCCTGCACCAGAGCTGGAATAAATCACGTGCCAGGCAACCTGAACATTTACGAGGTTTCTTTGATTGCTTCGTTGTAATCGGTTATTTTCCAAATCTTGTTGAACATTTAATAATACTTCTTCAGGTGTTGAAAGCGTAGCACAGCGAACACCTTCTATCCATTCACCGTTAGAGTCCATATATTGAATATCATTTTCAAAATCTCGAATAATACCAGGCGATTCAGATAAATACCGATTTTGGGAACCGTTCAATAACCTATTCCCAGAGGGTTGTTCAATGATCAAAACATCCAGGTTTACAGGAAAAGAATTCTGATTGTAGATCGTTACCTGTTCAATAGATGTACCTCCACCCTGCATTGATACATATAGTGTATCCGGAGATATAGTAATCGTATTGCTCCAAACAAAGATTGGAGAAACGAATGAGAGTATTGTTACAAACTTTTTCATACGATTAATTGGAGGGCGCATATGCGCCCTCCCAAATGGATTATTTTAACAGCACTAACTTCTTCGTATCAGAAAATCTAGTACCCGATCCGGAAACAGCAGATACCCTGTAAAAATACATTCCGGAAGGTAATTCGGATGCTTTCACTTGGTAACGATAATGACCGGCATTGAGATTTTCATTATTAACAATCGTAAGGATTTCCCGGCCGGTAACATCAAAAACAGCTACGTGGGTTTTAGCAAATTCCGGTAAATCAAATTCAATATTGGTTACCGGGTTGAATGGATTTGGATAGTTTTGTTTTAATGTGAATGTTTCAGGCATAATATCATTGAAATCATCCCCGATTGCCAATACACCTGAATCGACATCTACCCTTACCATAAAATCTCCATCAAGATATAGTTCAGCCCACTCGCCATTTGTTCCAACCGGAGGTTCAGCATCTATATTAATGTAACTGCGGAAATCGGGGTCGGACAGATCAATGCCGATGGGTGGTGTGTTCGATGTTTCTTCCCAGCCAATGTAGATGTCACCGGAGCCAATAAACAATCCAAGACTTGATAAATCTTTTACATTCCAGCCTTGTGCCAGTTGCATGATAATACCGCTTGAAGGAGTCAGTTCTGTGCCTGGCAATCCATTTTCTCCATCATCATCCCATATACGTATTCCACAAATCCCGGGGGATGATGTCGGTACATAAAATTTTACACGCTTGATTTCTGAAGGATATTTCATGAGAGTCATTTTCACAGACATATAATTGCCAACACCCACATTTGTGCTGGTTTCAGCCGTACCATCATCATAAGCAATTTCATGAATCGTCTGTGCTTCCGGGATTGCACAGGAAGCATTGGACATTGGGCCTTCTGCCATTCCATACTGTGCCGTAATCTTGTAACAATATTCTGTATCATTTTGTACAAGATTATCCGTGTATTCAGCATCCGACAAATATTGACCATTGAACATCAGATTATAATCACTTCCATTTACACTCCGGTAAACATTATACACTGCATCCGTTCCGACAAAATTTACATTGGAACGAATCGCCCACTCACCGTCAGATAATCCATTACTATTTGCTACCGTAGTCCAATCCTGCCAGCCTCCAAGGTTGGTCCAAGAGTGCGCCTGGTCACCCGGTACGTCTGTATCAATAGCACTCGCTATATCTTGTGTTATTTCATAACCGATCATGTAATCACCTGAAAATGCCCAATTGACTGTTACATCAGTCCATTGACCAGAGGTGGTTGTAATTGCAGCAGAATATAATGAATTTTCATCGGGGACTCCTGCCGTCACTGCATATCCATAGATATTAGTTGTGCCGCTTGAATTCTCATCACCATAGACGGATACAGTGTTAACTGTAACGTTGGTCGCTCCATAGGGCATGTCAAACAACGTTCCGCAAATGGATGATCCGCTGGACATGATAATTGATTCCATTGGATCAAACTGTCCATCATCATAAATCACATCACCGCCACTTCCAACATTAATATCGTTCCAGGATACGTATACTGATCCATCGCCGGCTTCAGCATAAACACCTGTAATTTGCGGTATGGATTCTTCCAGTGAAACGGACCAAACATGAAAATCATCGATAAATAATCCGCTTCCATTCCCACCATCATCATTATCATCAATCCTGGCAACAATACGGAATTGTATATCATCGCCGGCATGTTCTGTAAGATCCAATTGGGTATTATTATTAAATGGATCTCCCGGCATATATGTTTCCCAACCTACATTAACACCACCGGGACGCGAGTCATCTCCATAATCATAAAAAACAGTTGTCCATTGGATATCAAAACCATTAGCCGGTACCATAGCGACATTGGCGTCTGCATCGTCTTCAAATAATATATTATTATTTGAATCTTCTACCAAAATATCATCAATTCGAAGACCATCAATAGATGCATCATCAGCAGTACTCCATCCAGGGTCAGCACCAAACCCAAAACGGATGATAACATCCTGGCTTGCATATGCTGAAAGATCAAATGTAACTAAATGCCAGTCCTGGATATTACCCCAACCGGCTGCCAGGTCCTGACAATCATAATAATCCGGATCATTCGATATCCAACCATATCCATCTGTAAAATCATAAGGATCACTACCGGATAATAAATACCAAGTATTGCCGCCATCATTTGAAATACGAACATTCGCGGCATCCCAGCCGTTTGTACACGTTCCGCCAACTGATGCACCGGCTGGATCTTCAATTCCCCATTTCATTTGCGCGGATAATGTCGCACCTCCGGCCGGAATCGAAATGGTGGGTGAATCTAAAAATTGGAGCCAATCATTGTCATATCCACTAATCGCCGGGTCCGCACACCACCAAGAATTACCGCTATAAGCTCCATCAGAAGATGTGTGAAAAAATAACGGAATATCGTCTAAATTGGCAACATCAACACGATAGTAATCTTCAAGAAAATTATCTCCATCTCCATCAGAATCGGGTAAATCACACCAAAGGTCAAAACTGAATTTGATCAATTCATTATCAGTGGCATCCGGTAAAGTGATCACCGGGCTAATCAATTCGCTGTTAATACCATAATTGTCATCATCAATATTCAAACTGGTTGAAGGGCTGCTGTAGCTGGACGTATTTTCAGCCCAACCCTGTCCAAACGTCCAATCAGTCGTTCCGCCTTCCATATCGTCAAAAAAGATGGTCGTTGTATCCGTGCGACTGTTAGATGAACGTGTTGTATTTTCAACATGAACATTCCCAACCGTTTTAAAATTCGGACTTTCTCCTACTTCTGCTTTGGATAATGTTTTACTCCAAACAAGGGATAAAGAAATAATTAAAACTATTGCAACTTTTATTAATTTCATGGCTTTCTTCCTATTGATGTATTGTAAAAAATTCATTTTTTAAAATAGTTAATAAATTTACGAAATAATTATTGCATTCCCCGATACTATCAATTGGGGTTCATAAGTTTAACGTCTGTAATTCTTCACTTACTTATTGAAAAAGCTCTTGAGGGAATTCAACGGAATATAACGAGAAAAAATAATGACTTCCGGTGACATATATCACTTATCTAAAACTCCAACCCCAGCCCCACTTGATGGGTAATCTTCAGGATGCTAAAATCTGTAAAAGCATAATCGATCACAAAGGTCATAGCCCTGGTTTTGATACGAACGCCTCCGCCTCCACTGAATTTGGCTGTATCATGTCCCAGGCGAAGTCCGCCCCGGATAAATCCTATCTGCCGATAACCATATTCCATTCCTATACTCCCCGTCGGTGTATAATCATTAGGGACCACTCCATCCACGGCAATGTTTATACTATGTATCTTACTTTTGATAAATGGACTGTTTTCACCCATTATCTCATTCTTAACTCCCAGACGAAATACCAGCGGCAAGGGAAATGTCTCCGTTACCTTATTCAAGTATCCATCCACATCAACAGTATCCGGAACCTCCCGCTGAAGGCCTTCTCCATAATATTGGACTTCCGGACCAAAGTTAGTTATACTCATCCCAAGGATAAATCCATATATGCCTGTGTCAAAGTTAGAGCCAATGTCAAAAGCCATGGTTTTCATCTGAACATCATATATCTCATCCAATATAAAATTCAGGCTCACACCTACCTTTAACCTGTCTGTCAGTCTTCTTCCGTATGTGGTCCTGAAGGCAATGGACTGTACACGAAAACTTTCTCCTGTCCCATCAGAAAACTGGAGGGTGGTTACGTCCATGGGACCTGAATCCATATAAAACAAGTGAACGCCAATAAAGTCCGAACCGGACATCTTTCTACCGTAAGATACCACATTATGAGTTATACCGGCTATATAGTTTGTCCTGAATATGTACCCCTCCTGCCCCCGGATAAAGGCTGCCGCTGCTGGATTATAGGGTATAGCTCCCACGCCCTCTCCGGCTGCGACAAATGCGCCGCCTAAAGCCACTGCCCGGGGATTCGTCTCCAGCTTCAGCCAGTTCCCTGCCGCCGTGGCAACCTTCGTTACCACATCCGGTATATCTCGATACTGGCCCATCCCCGGACTCACACTTATTATTGCAACAGTAGTATATAGGCATAATAAATATCTACATCTGCCATAAGCAATTCTCCAAATATGTTTTTTCAATATCATTATTTATGACCCCTTTGTGTTTCCCCTGTTACAGGGGAAAAATAAAGGATTAAATGAAAACATATTACTTCCTATTCTGTCACTAGGGAGAATTCCCGCCTGTCCTTTTTCCCTTTTTTCAAATGTGGCAGGCGAGAATGGGTGATTGGATGGTTGGATGATTGACTGAATGTGTGAATTGCTTCTCTTGCTTATCCTGTTGAAACTTCCGCTACCAGTTACCCCGCCTACGTTCCTTCGGCGGGCAGGCACTCTACCAGCTACCACTTTATCCATCATCGTACCACCGCAAATTTACCGATGTGCTCCAAGCCATCCGCTTCTACGACAAAAATATATAATCCAGGAACAATCACAGGTCCATCATGATTTTTACCGGTTTGTAGATTCCACCATTCATTGCTTTCATAATCATCTTCATGATCTATTACCGTCACCAATTCACCTGTTACCGTATAGACTGTTATTCTGCATTTAGTAGGAAGTTGTGTGAATCTCAATCGTCTTTCACCGGTTGTTTCCTGGAATCCTGATCTGGAAAGATATGGATTCGGAACAACCTTTATGTTTTTCAGTTTTGATTCGGTCACTTCCTGTTTTCTTCCCAACAAAGACATATCTACAATCCAGCTGTCTCCATCCGTGAAGAATTTTCCAGTACGGATAATGAGTGAATCACCATCATTCCAGGGATAATAGGGCGTCCAGGGATTGTCATTTTCACCATCGCCGTCCAGATCATAGAATTCTGCTGTAGGTTCTTCACCAATTACATCTTCTTTTGAAAGCCACATCATTGCCTTATAATACACAACGTCATTTTTCATGTAAGTACGGGTAGCTGACCAAGCCAAAGAATCCCCGATTATATCATAAACAGGTATATCAATTTTTAAGAAAAACGTATTGATTGCTTCCAACCCGTTAGCCGTTTCCAATGTATCATATTTAAAGGTAATTTCTTCGTTTCGCGTCCACATGCAGTCGAATGCGCCTAATTCATAATTCGGGGGTAAAACTCCCAACACACCCCAATCCCGGTGGGTGAGATTTACTTTTTTTCCCGTAGTTAGATTTTTAATCCGAAAAGGAAGAACGGTGGGGAATGACTGGCAACTGCTGTTAGCAACAGTGTCACCCCTGGGCGTATCAAAAAACTCGATTAAATAATCAAAATTCAAGCGGCGGTTATAAGCCGTTTGATCTTTATACTCGAAAATTCCTCTTAAAGCTTTAAATCCTTTTAAGGTATAGATAGAAAAAGCTGTATCACCAGACCAGTAATATCCATCTATGGGAACTTCATTCGGAACCACGGCAGGCATATTTTCAAAGTTAAATTTAACCCCGCTCATACGGTTGCTGATTTCACCTGCCGGTGTAATAATTTTATATTCCGGAATAAAAAGAGTCCCGCCGTTTTCCGTAACACCCGGGAAATCAATTAAAGAATCAATTTCTGCCTGTGTTAATTCTGACGTTTCATAGGAAGCGGAAATAGACACCGGTGTTTGCATTTCAACATTATCAATCTCATACACATAAATTAACGGATTTTCACAGGCCATAAATTCTACAGCATCATCACCTAAGTCTGCCTGAATTTCAAATTTTAACAGTTCATCTGTTAGCTCATATCTATCGACGATTGCGTATGTTTTTCCACCTGTACCTATTGTATAAGGTTGTTCAACAAACAGTGTATCCACATCGTTTAAATCTGGAAACCAGACATTACTGGCATAATATCCCGGTGTAGCAACAACAACGTTTTTATCCGCTTCAGACGACCCCATAGGACTTTCCATACTTTTATACCCACTTTCATCAGTTCCAAGAACATGATTGGGATTGGAGGCAGCCCATACTGTATCTGCGATGTAAATGCCGTCATCGTCATCATCCGTATATTCTATTGTGTAGGTCCTTAAACCCATATCATACGCAGTAATGACATATGTGTAGTCAATTCCATCAAATACTGAAGAATCGATGAAGCTGTGCCGTAGTCCTGTATTGTTACCCAAGTTTACTCGAGGATTCATGGGATCCGGTCCGGAGATACTTTCTCCACGAGTAATACCTCCATTTTCACACCCGTTGCTGTCCATACAAAATTCCATATCTTCTTCAGCAGAAAGATCAAACTGGATATATGGACGCCAGCCGATGAAATTCCCGTTGTAGTCATACAACCTGTCATCAGCCCCTCCCCATGTTTCTCCGCCATCCGTACTGCGATAAATGCGGTACCCTTCAAAATCAGCATAACCGGTGAGTGAATCAATGGACGATTCTGCAATATTATTCCATGAAAGAAATATTTTCTGATGTTCAACGGTTGAAAAAATGCTGGGAGTTAACGGCGCAGAAAAGCCTTGGTTATCTTGACCTACAATTCCGCTGATGAGTAACAGATTAATAAGAGTCAGGGGAAAAGTAATTTTAAATAATTTTTTCATTTTTACCCTTTCAAAAAAACACATCCTATTGATTATTAAGGCTAACAAAGCAATTTTTACTTAGATTTAGCTGGAGAAAGTGGGGATGCAAAAGAAGGGAGTGCACCCACACGTATGCAACCTAACAGGCTCGCCAAAACCCATTCTACCACATAGCGCAAGCGACACTCCCATAAAGGCGAAGTGCCTTTTGCGCTTGCTTGACGGTAGAATACAAAATTTGGCGATTAGTTAGGTTGTCTCACAAGCTAAACTAAATTGTCTTCATACGCTGAAAAACAGCGATACGACACCGTATATTATATTGCCAGAGAGTATTTTTACAACTCCAAAACTGGCATTATTGACAAAGGGTATCCTTAAAAGTATACATCCCCACCAAAAACAAACATAAACACCGGCTACACTGCGAAATCTCAGCCAACCCCTATATTTGTTGATATTAAGGCATATGTAAGGGGATTAAGCCGTCTATGCGCCTTGCTGCTGGCGTTCCTTGCTTTCTACTAAGCCTTTCTACTAATCACTGAAGGTATCGCCTTACAAACGGAATATGACATTTTTACCCTGCTAAACAGAATACTGAAAATTTTGGAGTAAAATATTGATAGTTAAAATAACTAATGGTTGACAATGGGGGGATGCAGAGTAGAAAATAAAGATATAGATAAAAAAAGGGGAAAATATGGAAGATGGAAAATTAAAACACTTGGAGTTCATTCAGAATATAATAACAAGGATGAATACCAATTCTTTTCAGCTCAAAGGTTGGACGATAACAATAGTATCGGCAACTTTAGCATTATATGCGTCAACGAAAAATGAATGCGTTATACTTGTAGGCGTATTCCCGTCTCTCATATTCTGGTTCTTGGATGCGTATTATTTAACACAAGAACGTAAGTTCCTGGGTTTATATAACGATGTGGCAGGTGTTTCAGAAAAACCGTTCGATTTGAAACCGTTTGCCATGAGACCAGATTTATACGTAGGTGGAAAGTATTGTTATTGTAAAGTATTTTGGTCAACAACAATTTGGAAATTGTATTTGCCGGTCATTATTATGTTGACCGGCATATTTATCTATCTAAAAGTTAATTAACCTAATAAAAGGAGTTTGAAATGGCCAAAAGAGTATTTTTCAGCTTTCATTATGCTGACATTATGAATGCCAACATTGTACGCAATTCGGGACAGTTTAAACCAACAGAGGAAACTGGGTTTTACGATGCTTCTCTTTGGGAAAAGGCAAAAACCGAAAGCGATGCCGCTATTAAGAGATTAATTAATAAAGGCCTCAATAACACCAGCGTAACTTGCTTCTTAATCGGCAAGGAAACTCATACCCGAAAATGGTGTAAATACGAACTTCAAAAAAGTCTCGAAGACAAAAAAGGAATCCTTGGTATATTACTGCCAAATCAGTCAGAACATGGGCCGAAATGGATTAGTAATTACGGCACGGTTCATAGCTGGGACCATAATAAATTTGCTGATTGGGTTGAACAAGCTGCAGAAGACGCATTAGAGAAAAAAACGGCCGAGCGGATTAAAAAGCTTCTCATGTAAAGATTAGTTTACGAAAGGATTAAAGATGTCAAAGAAAACTGTCAACAATAACGAAACTAATATTGGCAAACTTCCCAATGACAAGCCGGTCATGTACAAACTCAAAACAGAAGGCGGTAGAGTTAATTATGTTGGAGTAGCCAAAAAAGGGCGTGTGCAGGATAGGCTAAAAGAACACTTGCCCGGAGAAAAAGATTATGTTCCTGGAGCAAAGGTTCAAATCGAACAGTTTGACAGTATTGCTGAGGCAAAAAAGAAAGAAGCAGCAGTTATAAAGAGAACCCAACCAAAACATAATGAGCAGGGTAAATAGTGTTCACGTAACAGCCATAAATAACGGCGTGAATTTGCTAAAATCCATATATCTATTCATCGTCTAATATTCGTTATATTTATAAACTCGTAAAGTCTTGTGTATTTGGTGGGCTAAGGGTGGTTTGACAGTGTTTGGGTATATTCGCAGTCCTTTAAAAAACTATGACAGAATCATAAATATATAGAAATATACTATTTTTGCTTATTGTTTAATATCCTCATGCCTTATAGCTTGTACTTAATAATACACATCTAACCCTATTGCCAATGTGTTCAGGTCATATGTGATTTTGACATATAAAAGAGTGACAAGAGACAATAGTAAGAAAAGACTATTTACACAGTTAACTGAACAGACCCTGTATTTGAAAATATTTTATTTAGATTCAACTATACTTGGCACATGAATGTGCAAAATGTCCTTTTTTGCCTTTACTGCCAGTTCCTCAACATACCGACTATATTCCTCAAAAGATTTGGGAGCCTTATTTATAATTTCATTATAAAACCATTTCGTAAGTTCAAGTATAATATGAGATACATTTTTAAATTCATTAGAAGCTATAATCTGGTTTATGTTTTCGACTTCTCTTCTTAGTGCATCAATAGGTGATAATTCATTATCGACGGCTTCTTTCTCAAGTGCCTCTGAGCAAGAAATCAAAAAATTGATTATTGAATTACTCTGGCCTAATGTATATCCCGATGGTGGCATTTTTTATCCTTTCTATGCGACTTCACAACTTGGGAAGTAATATTCTTTATTAAGAATCAAATAGTCAACAATGAAAATTATCAAGTGAATAGATGCAAATATAATAAGAAGTAAGAGCCTTGGCAACTCAACTCTAAAACCATTGACAACAAGCAATATTACAATGCTAAGAATTACTATTCCATCTATAATCAACCATAGATTAACGAACTTTTTATATAATATCACATTTCTATCAGTTCTGTCTTTCTTGTGTAATGAACAACGGAGCACAATGTCCCAAATAGGATAAATTAAATGAGGGGCCATGTACAACACAATCAACCAAAAACAATTGGTTTTTTCCGTACTTTCATATAAAGCAAACCATTTATAACTCCAGAAGTTACTTAGAAATTTAATAGAAATATAAGGTATCAGTAGTGTTAATATCAAAATGAGCATTTCACTAGGACAGTAAGGGGATTTGCCCATAAAAGTAGGATTTCTTTCATCATACAACAAAATCACAAAACCATGTCCCATCCTTAAAGTATTTAGCGAGTACAGAATAACTACAAACCAACTTGTAATTTTCAAAGGTAAGTTTGTGTTCAAAGGCGGGGCTTGTTTTTGCAAAACATGTACTATATCTGAGAAATGTGATACCAAGGACACTACAACCATTCCATAAAATATAGAAAGTAAAAGACCTAACACTTGCTCACCATTGTTATGGTTGTTTGCCATAGTCATAGGTATTGTAATCTTATATTACATTCATATATTGCTAATATTGTGCTTTGAGTTGAAAGAAAAAATAGCATATACAATACTCGAACCAACAACACTAAATATCGCAGAAGCTGAATAGGGATTTATTGTTTCGGTGTCAATAAATAGAGGAATTAAACAAAAGAGTCCTCCGAATATAATACTCCAATAAGCTGATAAAGCATTAATCTTTTTGCTAACGAAAACCGATATGATGGCTGGGAATAATGCAAGCTGGAAAGAGTAAAAAGTATATAATATTTTGTCAACACCCTCTACAAAAGAACGAACCAATAAATATATTACAAAGAAGATAGCCGTATAAACAATAGTCCACAACCTTGCCCTTGACAGTTTTCCAGCCTCATCAATGTTTCCTTTTAATATTATATCATAGTATGTTGTATAAGATATCGATGAAATCAAGCTATCAAGCGTGGAGTACATTATTGAAATCATGCCGAAAATAAAAATGAGTATATATATGTTATCTATAATATTTTCTGACTGAAAGGAATCATAGGCAAGTTTTTGTAAAGCTGTCCACGCATCTGGTACATCGAAACCTATATATCTTAAGGACATACCAAAAAATATTGCTAATAACCAAGTGATAGGTGAATACCACGAAATAAATGATAGAGTTTTGGACAAGATAATTTGAGTATCATCACTATAGTCTAAAGAAGCAAGTCGTTGCCAATTTGATATGTCGACAATTTGCCATAAACCATTCGCCAGCAGAAGACTAAGCATAGGTAAAAGGCCTAGTGAAAATATTTTTCCACATTTCTGTTCTCTTAAAAAGAAATAGAAAGAGTCTTTTATGGCAATTCCACGAAATACATTATAAGTTATAATTATTCCGCCTAAAACAAATATAGCGAGGCTTATGAACAAGGTAGGAGATAATCTTTTCGGGAATATTTCTGAATTTATGTCCTTGAATTTTCCATACAAAACGTTCAGAAGCAACAAGCTCGAAAAAGAAAGTAAGAACAATATCAAGCCTGTATAAAGATAGCCGTTATTTATTACTTTTATGTAGGTAAGCACGATAAATAATGAAATTGAGATGAATCCAAAACTTAGCTGAACTTTGTCTGTTGCAACAACGGCTTTAAATCCACCAACAATAATATAAATCAAAGCCACCAAAACAAATATAAGGAATAGAGCTAAAAATAAATGTAAATTATTATTTGGTGCAGATGCAGATATGATGATATTGCTTGTAAATTCAGCCTCAAAAAAAGCTGTTCCAGAAAGTCCCAGTAACGAAGCAAATGCAGCGATTTGAGCCACTCGTTTGCTTCGATATTTTTTAGCTAAAAACCCGTGTATAGATAATGTTGAGCTGCTTTTTACGTACTTATTCAATACACTTTTGTCATTTAGTATTTTCAAAAACCAAAAACCTACACCCCAAAATATGGGTACCCAGATTGTCCATATCCCATAAACGTATCCCCATGAAGCAAATAGAGATATCGCAGCAATTTGGTAGGCGTATGCCACTGTAGTGTTTAAAAACTCATTGCTTTTAATCTTTTTATCTGCTAAAAAAAAATCTCCCGTTGATTTTATAGTCGGTATTTTTTTAAGCTGATAAAGGAAATACAATACGGGGAAGGAAATAATTAGGCCTAAAAGTATGTAAGCTAAAAAACCCATAATTTACATCTCTGAGCAATCTCTGTTTTTGTGTCAGTCGGTCTACCTCTATGAGAATATTTCACTCATATTCTAATTGCATCGAGGACAACTGGCGGACTCTGCTTAATATTTTGCTTCGCAAATGCTGCCTGAGTCATGTAGTCCATAAAGCCTATAAGCCCAAAATAATTTGTTTTACAGAAAGATAAACCGGCCCAATAGATATGTCAAGGTTCTTTGTATCACCAAAGACATATTTTCCCCTATGTGCAACCCCCCAAATAGAGTTTTATTCTTCTATAAAACGGGTCTTGCTTTGCAACGGCAAGTGTCAAGTTTAACGGTATATCAATTTTTCACAGCAACTCTTTGATTTTCAGCCAAAATCAACGGTGATATTTTGTAAATTATAATGAACATTTTACTTGATAATGGATAATAAAGATTCTATAATACTTATTATTGGTTTTGTTAAACTGTTTTAGAAAGGACAGCAAGATGACAAAGACAAAGGCAAGCAAAAGAAGAACAAGTAAAAAGAGTCGTGCCATGCGATTTGTTGAGACCGAACCAGAGGGCATGACTGTTGCCAATCCTAAGAGAACAAAAAAACATTAACCTATTTTTAAAGGGCAATAAGATAAAAGAAAGGATATTCAAATGAAGAAGGTAGCAGTATATTGCAGGGTATCAACATACGACCAAGAAAAAGGGCTACAGTCACAAGAGAAAGCCCTGCAGGATTATTGTAGCAATCATGGATTTGGAAATTTGGTCTGGTACAAAGATAAAATAACAGGCTCCAAGACAGACCGCCCTGCTTTTAATAAATTACAAAAAGCTATATTTGACGGCAAGGTTGATACCGTTGTGGTTTGGAAGCTGGACAGGTTAAGCCGTTCATTGAAAGACGGAATTAACATACTAACAGACTGGTTAGAAAAAGATGTTAGGATTATAGCCACTTCTCAACAATTAGATTTTTCAGGGGCTGTTGGTCAGTTAATAGCAAGTGTTTTATTTGCTGTTGCTGCAATGGAGCGAGAGAATTTAAGAGAGAACACAAAGCGAGGCATAGCCGCCGCAAGGAGTAGAGGTGTTAAGCTTGGAAAACGCCCAAAGCTATTTACAAAAGATATAGTGCCATTACTGCAAGATGGATTTAGTATTAGGGGGGTAGCTAAAAAGTTGGGGAAAACCCCACAGGCGATTTATGATGCTTTGAAAAGGGAAAATGTTGACCTTGATAAATTGCGTGAACAGATAAGAGCATAATAAAGGTGATGATTTAATAATATGGTATTAAAATCAGTTTTTAATTTCCTACCATTTCCAATATAATAAGAATGCGTGTAAATGAACTAATAGAACCTTTGAGGAAATCATGGATAATTGTATAAATCTTAAAACTATTGATAATAACATCTCTATTTTGTTTGATGAGGAGGATAATAGTATCGATGTTATTATTTTAAGCTCCTTTTTTTCACCCAAAGACAAGATTAAGCGAATAAATTTTAATTACTATTTGAATAGTAAATCTAAGACTATTTTGAACGAATGCTCCCGAATATTAAAAAATGGTGGTCTTATTTTTATTTACGGACTACCCGGCGAACTTCCTATTTGGGGCGACTATCTCACCTACAATATCGATAACTGTAAAATGATATTTAAGTATTGGATAGCCTTAGATATTGATAATAGAGGACGAAAAAACTTTTTTGCTCCATCGCATCAAGGTATATTGATGTTTTTGAAAGCAAAAAAAGATAGCAAAAACCAGCCGTCATTTACCTTAAATACTAAAGATGTTAGAATACCCCATAAGTATTGCAGTGCTTGTGGGCAGAATGTTAAGGATTGGGGTGGTAAGAAACATTTAATGAACCCGAAAGGCACTTGTGTTTCGGATGTTTGGAATGATTTGCCTAAAGTTAAAATTGACAACAATGTAATACCGGATGTAATATCGAATAGAATTATTGACCTTACCACATCTACAAAAAAGAATAATGTTTTACAAATTATCCAACAAGAAAAAGCTCTAACAAAAGTTACCAATATCGAAACATATCCTTTCGACAAAATTTCATCTGAATGGGACAAGTATAATGCATTCCAAACTAATGAAGTCTATGAAGGCGATAGTATTGAATTATTAAAACGAATTCATGAAGTTTACCCTGATGGTTTCTTTGACCTTGCTTTTGCTGACCCACCATATAATCTAAGCAAAGATTATAATAAATATGATGATACTTTGGCTGACAAAGAGTATGTAGATTGGTGCAATAAATGGCTTTATGGGATGTATAAAACATTAAAACCTGGTGGCTCTCTTTTTGTTCTCAATTTACCTAAATGGGGCATTAGTCACGCAAACTTTCTAAACAAATATATGGATTGCAGGGCTTGGATTGTTTGGAATGCCCTATCAGAGCCAAGAGGGAAAATGATGCCCGCACATTATGCCTTATTGTATTATACTAAGCCGGGTGAAAAACCAAAGTTTAACTATTCACCCTTAAACTCATTACTAAAAAATAAAGGGGTTTTACCACCTGACTCTTTAGAATATTGCTTGCGTTCTAAATGTGTTAAGAACAGAAAAATGGCTGGCGATAATAAAAAATGTGAATTAACAGATATATGGTCAGATTTACACAGAATAAAGCATAAACGAGATAGAGATTCACACCCTTGTCAACTACCAGAATCTTTGATGGAAAGAATTATATTGCTTACAACTAATCCTGGAGATGTTGTTTTTGACCCATTTGGTGGGGCTGGTACTACTGCAGTCTCAGCATATAAAAACAATAGGAAATTTGTAATTTGTGATATTGATGAAAAATATGTTAAAATATCTCGTCGTAAAATAGAAGTGATGAAGAAAAATATGGATTTATTTGGAGTTTTACATTTACCCAAAAAATCTATTAAAAGGAATAAAAGGATAGCATCAAAAAAAGAAGTTGAGGTTTATTTACAAAACCTTGCGAGGAAATTACAACGAGTACCCTCTCTTGAAGATATTAAAGGTGACAGACCGGACATAGTAGACAAGATTGACATTCTTTATCCTGACCGAAACACTGCAATTAAAAGATGTAAAGTTGTTTTGGTTTAACTGTTTTGTAAATCTTCAAGTACCACCTTTTTAATCTCTTCTGGTAATTCATTAGTTTGGATAATTTTTTTAATGCCATCTTTAATTTTCTCACATGTTTCTTTTAATATTGGTTTAGAATATGAATCTGTATAATGACTGAAAATAGTGTCAACAATTGAATAAACATCTGAAAAATATTCTTCTAGAATCCTAAAACGTTCAGTATGGTTTTTTGGAAGCTTATTCAATTTACCATATATTATTAAATCACATAATGCAAAAAGTGACTTAGAAAACAAGATTGTTGCATTTTTATAGCGTTCTTTTTCTAATTGTTCAGATGCCCCTTCATATTCTTCAATAAATGTTTTCTCTAACTCTTCCATCTGTAAAGTATAAGACTTACATATATATAAATGTTTTACTTAACTTTACACTTACATTATAATTGAAGTGAATTATCGTACAAGTGTAAAGCACTGCTTTACAAGTGTAAAACGCCATTAAATCTACATAAAAAATCAAGGATAAATCTCTAATCTCCTGAACGAAGAATTATTTTTGATAAAGATCAAGTTTTTCTTATTTTCTCTAGATCTCTTATAGTTTTAGA
>CAJVYU010000037.1 GCA_913009735.1 uncultured Fidelibacterota bacterium | reverse complement strand
CCTCTTTCCCTACACGACGCTCTTCCGATCTGAGAAAATTTTATGATTATTCTTACTGTGATTGGGGCACGTCCACAATTTATTAAAGCCAGTATGGTATCGAGGTCTTTACAAAACAAAGGAATTCGGGAAATAATTTTACATACAGGACAACACTATGATGATAATATGTCCAAAGTATTTTTTGAAGAAATGGGTATTCCAAATCCGGAATTTAATTTGGGAGTTGGACCTGGAACACATGCTGAACAGACAGCTGCAAGTCTGAAAGGAATCGAAAAGGCTATTCTAAAAGAAAAACCTGATTTAGTAATGGTATTCGGAGATACAAATGCAACACTTGCCGGCGCTTTGGCCGCATCAAAATTACATATTTCCGTTGCTCATGTCGAAGCAGGGCTGCGTTCTTATAATCGATCAATGCCGGAGGAAATTAATCGAGTGTTAACCGATGTTATTTCTTCTTATTTATTTTGTCCCACTCATGCTGCAATAGAAAATTTAAAAAAAGAAGGAATCAGAGAAGGAGTTCATCTGACAGGAGATGTGATGGTTGATTCACTTTATCATTTTACGAAGATAGCCGAAAATAAATCTGACATTTTGGATGTACTAAACTTAGAAACAGGTGAATACGGTTTAGTTACAATTCATCGTCCGTCAAATGCGGATGATCGGGATAAATTATTCAGACTTATGAATGCATTAAATCAATCTTCCATTCCGTTGATTTTTCCAGTTCACCCCAGAACAAAAAAAATACTTTCCGAATTCAATTTGGAATATCAGATGATACATCCGGTTAATCCAGTGGGTTATCTTGATATGTTGCTATTAGAAAAAAATGCTCAAATAATTGTCACAGATTCAGGCGGAATCCAAAAAGAAGCATATTTGCATAAAGTTCCGTGTTTAACATTGCGTTCTGAAACTGAATGGGTAGAAACTGTAGAGGATGGATGGAATACAATTGTAAATGATAAATTTGAGAAATTACCCGAATTGATAAAGTCGCCTCCAAAACCTCACCAATGGAATTCTCATTATGGAGAAGGAAATGCAGCGAAAACGATTACAGAAATTTTGACAAATCATTAAAATGGATTAAATATTTTTAATGATTCGTTCTCCTATAAATCTTTTAAGCGATTCCCTTTTTTATCTACTTTACCCACGATGTTTGCGGGATTCCCAACAACTAATGAATATGGTGGAACATCTTTTGTTACCACAGCACCGGAACCGACAAAAGCATATTCACCAATAGTTACTCCGCAAATGATGGTAGCATTAGCCCCTATGCTTGCAGATTTTTTCACAAGGGTTTTTAAATAATATTCACTCCCGCGTTGGGGAAATTCTGATCGGGGAAGTTTTATATTTGTAAAGACCATGGACGGACCGCAGAAAACATAATCTTCTAATTCAACTCCTTCATAGACGGACACGTTATTTTGTATTTTAACATGGTTGCCAATCTTAACATTATTCCCAATATTTACATTTTGACCAATAGAACAGTTTCTCCCGATTTGAGTTCCGGATTGGATATGGGAGAAATGCCAGATTTTAGTATTTGTTCCAATTTCAACGTCTTCATCTACAAATGAAGATTCATGTAAAAAATATTTTTTATCTTTGTTCATTTATTCTCCAAATACTCACTTACTTTTACTAGAATTTTAGTTACTTCCAAAGCATGTTCACCATTTGCTTTTTTCGGTTTTGTCCCATTTAAATGGTTAACAAAATATTTCAATTCTTCTGTAAGAGGCATTTTATGATTATAATTAATCAGTTCAACTTTGCCATCCATTTTCTCTGGAATTTTTCCATTTAATTCAAATTTTTTATCATAGTATTTCAACGGCTTATCTTCAACTGAATCCTCAAAAGAAAGCATCCCTTCCGAACCAATGACCACCAGTCTGTGTTCCTTGAATGGGTGCAGCCAGCTAACAAAAATGTGACCTTTGACATTATCAGGATATTCCAATATAGTTAATGTGGAATCATGAATCCCTTCTTGTAAAAATGTACTGCCGTAAGCTTTCATCTCAATCGGAAAGTCTTCAATGAAAAATTGAAAAACAGAAATGTCATGAGGCGCCAAACTCCAGAAAACATTTTCTTCAGTTCTAACTTGGCCAAGATTTAAACGGTTGCTATATATATATTGAAGTTTACCGATTTCACCTTCGATAATTAATTTTTTCATTTTAATAATAGCCGGATGGAAAAGTAAAACATGTCCGACCATTAAATTGACATTATATTTTTCTGCTAGTTTTAATAACTGTCTAGCATCATCAGTATTTAAAGTGAAGGGCTTTTCGATTAATAAATGTCTTTTTGCAGTAATTATTTTTTTTGCAATATTAAAATGTGTTTCAGCAGGAGTCGCAACTGTAAAACCTGAAAATTCCGTATCTAATAGAGCTTCATTCAGTTTTGAAATAACTTTTACATTAGGATATTGTTTCGAAAACTGGTTTAAAAGATCATTATCTGTGTCAACAATTCCGCCCAGAACTCCTAGTTCATACAAAGTGCGAATATGGTTTTTACCCCAGTTTCCTGCACCCACTACGCAGACTTTTTTATTTGATATCATAAGAAATTAATTACTCTGTAAAACTTGAATCTAATTTGAATGGTATTTCTTTATTACTAAAAAGGAGATTTTCTTAAATCGCCCTTATTTTCATATAATCCAATTTAATTAACTCATCAAGTTTATTCATATTCAATTAATAGAGGGCTTTGCAAAATCTATTGCACAAATTAAAAAGTCTAAAATTTCGTCTTAATCAGGTAAAGTTTACATTTTTATTCTTCACACATCAGGTTAGCAAAGCCCTCTAATAATTCATAAGAATACCAATTCTTCCGGAAACTAATTTGTCACGATTATAAGAAACATTCCCGGTAATATATAAAAGTTCTGTCATTCTGAATTTGAGGTTGGCACCTACACTGAATTGTTCGCTGATATCCCCCATTAAAAATGGAGTATTTTCATCCAGTGATTTGTCTCTGAAATTATAGTTATCATTTGGATCCGAACCAATCCCTGATCCTTTAATCAGATAAGATATATTAATCGACAAATATGTTTTATATGTTGGCCATAGATTCATTTCCAGGTAAAATAATTGCGAATTGGGTCCGATAGGGAACCCAAGGCCATAGGTTGCAGACGTATAATTGAGGAGTGAATCCTCATGGGTGTAAACCCACGGACGGCTTGCTGTGTATTCGATTCTGAAATCCGGCAGTTTCGGATTGGAAAACGGAACCCAATGAAGACCGGATTGAAAAATAAATTTATTTCCCCACCATGAGTTGAATAATTTAAACCACGAAAGTTCATCCCAGAAAAATGTACCGTAAATGGATATGCCGGGTTTTGCATTCCACATGGCCTCAAAAGACATGAGAACGTTGTCTCTGTTTCCGAGGCTGTGTTCTTCTGACCAAAGTAAATTAATCGGCAATAAATAGCCCAATTCCATATTCCTGCGGGCATAGATCACCAATTCATTGAAAGAAATGGTTAACTTTGGTGATAAATCAAATTCAAAACGGTGGGCCGCAATGTGTTTTTCGTCTACATTTCCTTTACGATTATCTCCGTATGGCATGAGAGAACCAATGATGCTTTGTGCACGAATATGTTTATACGATTTAGATGCACGAAAAAATGAAAATGACTGAACATTTGCTGACAGAATAGGAGAGTGGCGTTTACTAAAACCCCAATAAATAGGGATTTTACTGATTTCAATATCCATGATTGAATTGTTCCATCTTAAGGATGCTTCAGAAACGTCCCACACTAACCAATTTGTATTTTCTTCTAGTAGACTATATCCTTGTTTGAATTCTTTTGGCATGGGATATGAATTTTTATGTTCAACTCTATATAATGAATATCGACTGTAAAAAGATAAGTTGTTATTAAACTGACCGGAAATAGTGACTCTGTCATTATAAAACAATCGTTGTATCGTATCTTGAACATCGATGCTTAACAACTCTTCCCAATCTGTCCATAGTGTAAGTTCTTCGTCTTTGTAGGACAAGAACCTGATTTCTTTTTTCTCTGGATTGTAAACAGAAAAGGCACCTTTTTTAGCATTTTTTAATTGGTTTCTTTGCCACGGCCCCCTGATTCCTTTACTCAAATTTTCGAAATCAAATTCCTTTTTGAAATAGTATAACAACTCCCTTTCATTTTTTGAAAGTTCGGTATTTGAAATCTCATCCAATGCATTGATGACTTGATTAACAGAGAAGGGTCTTAGTCCGGGGTGGATTGTGTTTACGATACCTTTTGTGTAATAACGAAATAAGAAATCATTAACCGGGTGATTAAGATCAACGGGAATATCTTGACCGATCAATTGGTTATTAAAAAGGAATAAAATCAGGAAAGTGCATTTTATATATCGTGTTTGGTTTTGCATGAGACGGAAGTCTACACTCATTGAGCATATCTATTCTATAAATTTCATTTACTTGACAACAAATTAAAGTTGACCTAACTTTTCCCAACCTCAAAGGAGTTCTATCGCCCTAAATCGTTATCAGTTAGTTGAAATAAATAAGGAATCAACATGAAATACTGCATAACGATCTCTCCATCTCTGGTGTGATCCAGCACATTTAATAGAAAGATATTTCTAGATAATTTTCACCATGCTGGAAACATTGCAACATCTGCGTATCCGCTTTCCTCGTTGGGTCATCGCCTGGGGATTATATATTACAGATGCAATTTTTGCGTTTTTTGCGTTTTATACTGTATTAATACCTTTATTGAGCAGGGGGGAGCATTATTCTCAATTTGACTTGTTTCTTATATTTGGTTTGGGCCAGGTGTTTTTAGGGATCGTATTTTTGCCTTTGAATTTATATCGCAGTGAGCCAACTGTTTCAAGATTCTACGAAATTCAGCAAATAGTTAAAGTAACTTTTATGATTGCATTAGTCGCTGTATTTGTAGATGCTCTGACTCCTAATACCTGGCCTCTAAGTGCCCAGGAAATGCTGCGCTATTGGTTTGCACTCTCCATGAGCCTTGTGGCTTCCAGGTGGATTTTTCGTACCATCCAAAAATATTTACTCACTAAGGGGTTTGGCCTTCGAAAAACGATTATTGTCGGTATCAATGACCGGGGATTTCAAGTGGCTAAAAATATTACTTCCCATATGAATCAGGGATTTGATTTATTAGGATTTGTCCATTCGGATGATGATCCGGAGATAGATGGTTCCCATGATATTCACGTCATTGGACATGAAAAAGATTTAAAATCCATCATTTTGGAAAACCAGATTTCAGAAGTGATTGTGGCACCGATTGTGCTTGACCATACACATGTGACCCGGATTGTTACCCGCGCCAACGGATCACCGGTGTCTATTAAAATTGTACCTGACCTTCACGAAGTCATCAGCGGCCTGGCGCGAACGGAACAGATTTATGGGATACCACTCATTCAAGTAAACCCCAACCTTGAAACGGTATACAATACAATTGTAAAACGGTTTTTAGACCTGCTCATTTCTATACCGGTTTTAATCATTTCATCGCCGCTCTGGATTATCACTTCTGCAATCATTAAAATCGATAGTAGGGGACCGGTATTTTATAAACAGGATAGAGTGGGAAAATTACAAAAACATTTTATTATTTATAAATTCAGAACTATGTTTGAAAATGCAGAACAGTTAACAGGACCCGTCTGGGCCAGTGAAGAAGATACTCGCATTACACGTGTTGGTCGCATTTTGCGTCGTTTTCGTTTGGATGAACTGCCTCAGCTGATGATGGTTATTAAAGGAGACATGAGTTTGATTGGACCCCGGCCGGAGCGCCCGTATTTTGTTGAAAAACTGGCTGAGGAATACCCTTTTTATTATCGCCGCCACAAGATCCGACCGGGTATTACCGGTTGGGCTCAAATTAAACACCCCTATGATCAGAATATTGAAGACGTACGTCAGAAATTAAAATATGATTTTTATTATATTGAGAACCTGAGTTTTTCTCTGGACTTTAAAATTCTATTGAGTACTGCTTGGGTCATGTTATCAGGCGAAGGCCGATAATATTAATTAATGTCAGTTATTTCAACTCTTATAAAATATAGAATATTCAGATTATTATTGTATTATCTTGAAGATTTGAGATCTAACTCCAGGTTAAAACAATTAACGAAAATTCTTGGAGGTCGTAGGGATATTGGTTCTCTAATTGATATAGGATGTGGTACAGGAGTTATGACAGAAAAATTACACGACCAATATCAATTCGTCACAGGTTTTGATGTTGTTAATCACAATCTGTCTAATAAAATTAATTTTGTTTTAGGTTCTCCAAATAAATTGTTACCCTTTAAAGATAAAGAGTTCAATTTTGCAATTCTAATTTTTGTATTACACCATTCAAATGACCCTAAACATCTTTTAAAAGAGGTTAATCGTATTTCGAATTATGTTATCATTTTTGAAGATATTATTACAAACCCATTACAGAAATATTATACATTTTTTATTGATAGCTTAATGAATTTTGAGTTTAGGAATCATCCACATAATAATAAAAAGGACGAAGAATGGAAAAATATATTTAATGATCTGGGATATAAAATGATTGAAAAAAGTTACTCATACAATTTTCTTGGATTGAAACATGCAAGGTATTTTATAAAATCTACGGCATTGTAAATCCATTTTATACTCTCTAATTTTTACACACAATTAAATTAAAATAAAATATGTTATCTTTATCCAGAATTCGTGAAAATACAGATGCCGTTCAAAAAGGGGTTTCTTTAAAAGGTGAGGACATTGATTTTTCATTGTTGCTGAACCTTGATGAACAGCATCGGAAGTTATTAACAGAAATCAATGATCTCCGTGCTAAACGAAATAGAGCATCAGAAGAAATTGCGAATGTAAAACGTGCCGGTGGTGATGCGGTCGAAGCCATTACGGCGATGCGGGAAGTCGGTGAGCAGATTAAATCACTGGAAAGCGAAGCAGATGACTTGCAGGAAAAGATCAAATCTACCGTTGAAGTGATTCCCAATGTACCCCATGAATCCGTTCCCATTGGCAGTAGTGAAAAAGACAATAAAGTCGTCAGGGAATGGGGGGAGAAACCGGAGTTTGATTATACAATTAAAGATCATATTGAAATCGGTACATCCCTCAGGTTATTTGACTTCGAGCGATCAGCAAAAATATCGGGTACCGGGTTTCCGTTATTTACAGGTCAAGGGGCAAAACTGGAACGTGCGCTCATCAATTTTATGTTGGATTATCATTTAGATCATCACGGGTATACAGAGATTTTCCCACCATTTTTGACTCGAGGTTCCGCTCCGTTTACCTGTGGACAGTTGCCTAAATTTGCCGAAGATATGTACTTTACAGGAAAGGATGAATTATATCTCATCCCGACGGCAGAAGTACCGGTAACCAATATTCACAAAGATGAAATTCTGGAAGAACAGGATCTACCGAAATATTATACAGCCTATTCAGCCTGTTTCCGCAGGGAAGCCGGTTCTTACGGTAAAGAAACCCGGGGACTGTTACGTGTTCATCAATTTAATAAAGTAGAAATGGTCAAATTTGTTACACCGGAATCTTCATATGAAGAATTGGAATTACTGGTGACTCATGCGGAGGCCATATTACAGACGTTGGGGTTACATTACCGGGTCATTGAACTCTGCACCGGTGATTTGAGTTTTTCCGCAGCCAAATGTTATGATTTAGAAGTGTGGTCTCCGGCTGAAAACACATGGTTGGAAGTATCATCCTGCAGCAATTTTGAAGATTTTCAGGCTCGCCGGGGAAATATTCGTTATCGCAGGTCCAGTAATCATAAAACAGACTTTGTTCATACATTAAACGGCTCCGGAGTCGCGACGCCACGGTTGACGGTTGCTCTGTTGGAATCGTATCAAACACCGGATGGAAAAGTTATAGTTCCAAAAGCACTTCAGCCATACGTTGGTACGGAGGTATTAGGCTGATTCGCGTTATCTGGGTTTTTATTCATTTATTTCTTTGGACACCTATATTAGCCACCATTGGGATGATCCTCTCCCTGTTTATCCCCGGCGGGAAGCCTATTGCCTGGGTGGCAAAAATATGGTCTAAAGTAATTTTATTTATTAGTGGTGTTCCATATTCCGTTGAAGGATTGGAAAAATTGGATCCGGATAAACAATATGTATTCGTTTCGAACCATGAATCCGCGTTTGATATCTTATTGGTTTTAGCCTGTTTGCCATATCGGTTGGTGTTTATATCCAAAATTGAATTGAGAAAGATTCCATTTTTAGGCTGGGCGATGGTACTGGGTAAACATATTTTTGTGAAGCGTAAGAATCATAAGGCAGCCCTTGCTTCCATGGAAACCGCCAGGGAATCATTAAAGAAATACCCCCGGTCCATTGTCATTTTTCCGGAAGGGACAAGATCTCTGGATGGACACATGAAACCATTTAAAAAAGGGGGTATTATTTTAGGTATTAAATCAAATCTTCCTCTTGTTCCGATGGGCATTTGCGGAACCTTTGATGTCATCAAAAAAGGAGCATTCAGTATTCAGCCGAAACCGATTCACCTTATCGTTGGACAACCAATAGATACGTCAGTATATGATTATAATGACCGGAATCAAGTTACTGAAATATTACGCAATGAGATTGTAAATTTAAAGTCATCATGGACTGTCGAATGAATCCATATCCTATTTCAGGTTTGAATACTTTTGTTTTCAAAATACGTGAACCAAAAATATACTATGAAAAAGATCTGGTAAAACAATGGTTTCACATCCCAGTTGGAAAAGTTGTTGAAACCAAAGAGGGCCATTCTTTAACTATTATTCACCATGGTTCAATAAATAAAAATAAGGGGCCTGATATTAAAGATGCTGTGCTGTTCATTCAGTCCAGCATTATAAGGGGTGATGTAGAATGTCATATTTATGAGCGCGATTGGTATACCCATCATCATGAGAAAGATATAAATTATAAACGTGTCGTTTTACATATTGCTCACAAGCCGGTTCAAAAAATAAAAAGCCCTGTAAAACATACTCTTTTACTTAAAATGGACAGCCGGAGAAAATGCAGTTTAACGAAACACAACTTATCAGCTGAATACAATCATTTATTGAAAAACTTGTGCGAAAAAAGATGGCAGGAACATTTACAGTCCATATCCGAAAAAAGCCGTTATACACTATTAGCGAATGTTTTGGGAAAAGGGGGGAATGAAGAAAATTTTAAACGGCTGGCTAAACATTTAGATATTGAACAGTTGATTCTATCAAATAATAAGAAGAAAATCGAAATCATTGAATCAACGTCAAAATCATTAGCCATTGATTGGGAACATTGCGGCATCCGTCCTGCACACTGGCCGGAAAAACGATTTTCTTTATTTATAGAATTAATCACTTTTATATCTCTGACAAATCATAATGAATTCACAGATTATGAAACATTTTTTTACGCCCTTTCAGACCATTGCATCAGCGGTGGAAAAAGTATTCTAACTGAATGTATGATCAATTATTTTTTACCACTGCTTGCGACTCAAGCAATAAAAATAAATGATGTTGAACAATATGCATTGTGGAAAACGTCTTGGCGACAATTGCATCTTCAAAATCCATATGGTTTTATATTTAAGAAATTTGGCAATGTATTCAGTCGAAAGGAACTGACAAATGTGGGGAATACTCAGGGATTATTGTATTTGGATAGACAATTTTGCAAAAAGGGTTTTTGTATTGTGTGTCCTTTAAAATGTCTAAAAAATGATGTTGCCAAGAACTGAATTCAACTCGATTATTGTGGCCAGGGGAACCCAAATTTCATACGCGTATTAATGCTGAAAACTGCAAAAAGAAAATATGGCTGTATCTTCATGGAGTTTAGTGAGTAAATCCCTTGACAGACCTTGTGTTTTCCTATAACTTCGCCCTCCTCATTATGCTCTAAAACCTTATGATTAAAGAAGTTACACGAATTATACTGTTCATTGCTTTTGCTCTGAATCTCGTTTCCGGTCAGGACTCTTCCACTGAAGAGACCAAATCTGAAAACGGAAAGGGGTCTACAGCCCAAACGAACGGGATTTATTTAAATGGCAATGGCGTGGATGAAGCACGCAATCGTTTACCGCAATTACTCCGTGATGTCAAGATGCTGCTTACGGAAGCGGTGATCGCTGATGTTTACCATGATACCCTTGAGGTTATTTATTATTTGGATAATATTTATGAATTATTGGGTGAAGCAGATCAACTGGGTGAAAAAACAGCAGAAGACCAGGAAGAGTTTGATCGCTTTGTTGCCTCATTGAATATTATCTATACAACGCGTCTAAACACCTTGAAATTATCTGATGTATCTATTTCCGCTGCTTATACACGACAGATGATAGAAGACATCACTATCCCTGTCGAAATGGAAATGGGAAACAGTAAATTTATTGTTGTGGATGACCGTGAAGGACATATCCCGCTGGTACGCAATGAAGCTGTGGATCAATTTATTAAATATTTCCAGACCAACGGTAGAAAACAGTTTCAAATCTGGTTGGATCGTTTGCCGATATATGGGGATTTAATAAAAGGCATTTTAAAAGAAAAGGAACTGCCGGTAGAACTGCTTTATTTAGCCATGATTGAGTCCGGACTCAATCCAAAAGCGTATTCCAAGGCCAGTGCCCTGGGTATATGGCAATTTGTGTATTCCACGGGTAAATATTATGGATTAAAACGGGATTGGTATGTGGATGAACGCCGGGATCCCATAAAATCAACATATGCCGCCTGTGCATATTTAACCGATTTATATAAAGAATTTGATCACTGGTATCTTGCATTGGCGGCCTATAACTTTGGACCGGGTCGTATCCGCCGGGCTATACGCCTTCACCAGACATCCGATTTTTGGCAACTCCACTCACTCCCTAAGGAGACACGGAACTATATTCCATATTATATGGCAGCAGCCATTATTGCCAGAGACCCGGAAGAATATGGATTTAATATTTCGTCGAAAAAACAAAATAGTCCGTTTGAATTTGATTTAGTCGAACTGGAAAAGAGTGCTGATTTGTCTATATTAGCGCGCTCAACCGGTATTAGCTTAAAAACAATTAAGAATTATAATCCTGAATTACGCCAATCTGCCACACCAAATAATGGCCCCTATTCTTTGCGGATACCTAAAGGGAAGAAAGATCAGTTTATGGCTAACTTTAATGCGTTGCCGAAAGACCAGCGTTTCGCACCCCAATACATCGTTCATAAAGTGCGTAGGGGAGAAAGTTTGTGGACCATTTCCAAAAAATATAAAGTATCCATTCACGATTTGGCTGCTGTGAATAAGATTCGTAACCGGCACCGGATTAAGATTGGTCAGAAATTGACCATTCCTGTACGAGGTGTATATGCAACTAATGATGGCCCACCGGGACATATTAAAGTTGTATATACTGTCAGAAAAGGGGATACATTGGGTCATATAGCTCAAAATTATGGTACCCGGGCTGCAAAGATTCGCCGTTGGAATAAAATATCCTATGGCCAATATATCTACCCCGGTCAAAAACTTGTTTTATGGGTGAAACAGGGATAAACAATCAACATTGTCTCGGAGATTAACCATGACTAAACAGGATATAATCAATCAAGTATCAAACGCCACCGGACTCACAAAAGTAGAAACGGAAACAGTCATGAATGGAATCATGACATCCATCATTGAGTCCCTGGCTAAAAACGAACGAGTGGAATTACGCGGTTTCGGTACATTCGGTGTCAAACACCGTAAACCAAAAAAAGCCCGTAATCCCGGAACAGGCGAACCGATATTTTTACCTGAACGGAATGCGCCGACGTTTAAGCCTGCAAAGTATATGCGGGAACGTGTAAATGAATCATTAACCAGTAATTGAAAGTAAGAAATGCCCTGCGGAAAAAAGCGAAAAAAACGGAAGATCAATACGCATAAGCGCAAGAAACGCCTGCGCGCAAATCGTCACAAGAAAAAGAAAAGTTAACGGATAGCCCATGGGGCTTTTTAAACGAAATCTTTTATGGATTCTATTCCTGGTCCTGATCAACCTTGTTTGGGGCTGGGGGTATGATGTTCATAAACGGATCAATTATAAAGCTGCCCAGATATTGGAGGGCCCATTGGGTGCATTTACTCAGCATCATGCCGATGCATTAGCATTGTATGCACCGGTAGCCGATTATATTAAAAATACTTACACCGATGAATTTCATCGTCATTTTATCGACGCTGATCTCTATGCGGAATATCCCTTCACGGAATTATTCACTGACTATGAAATCTTAGTGGATTTATACGGTGAAGAAAAAATCAAAAAATGGGGTTCGGCTCCCTGGGCTATTGAAAATTCGGCCAATATTCTTATAAAAATGTTTAAACAACAACGTTGGGATGAGGCCGTATTTTATATGGGCTATCTTGGCCATTACGTGGCGGACCTGCACATGCCGCTTCACACCTGTGCAAATTATAACGGACAGTTGACCGGGAACGACGGTATCCACTTCCGCTGGGAGTCCCGGATGGTGGATGAATTGATTCCTGAATTTGATGCCAGGGGTGACGTAATTACTATTGATAATTTTGTAGAATCAGCATTAAATATTACACAAGAATCCTTTTCTGTCTATCCTCGTCTCATAAAAGCAGATTCCATCGCCCGCAGGCACTTGACTAAAGACCAGCAAGCCGGATTAAACACATATAAAAAACTGCATTATGAAGATCGATATTTAAAAATTCTCTATGCAGAAACTGAGGATGTGATTCATGACCGCCTTGGCAAAGCGGTAACCTTGACTGCCTCGTTCTGGCTTTCGTGCTGGAAAGCAGCCGGTTCTCCGCCATTACCACAATGATGGACAGTCATCAAGCGGTTACCGTTAGTGAATTAACCAAGGAAATTAAATCCTTGCTGGAAGGAGCCTTCCCCGAAATCTGGGTAGAAGGGGAAATTTCCAATTTCATCCATCATTCATCAGGTCATATGTACTTTACATTAAAAGACAGCGAATCAGAAATTCGCAGTGTCATGTTCCGGGGCAACAACCGGTTTATGCATTTTAAACCGGAAAATGGAATGAAAGTGCTGCTCTTTGGTCGATTGTCTGTCTACGCTCCCCGGGGACAATATCAGCTGGTGGCAAGCCGGATGGAACCGGCAGGTATCGGTACCTTATTTCTCGCTTTCGAAGCGCTGAAAAAGCAATTATCCGCCGAAGGTCTTTTTGATAAAGAATTCAAGAAACCACTTCCGGTTATTCCAAAACGAATCGGATTAATTACGTCCAAAACAGGTGCCGCAGTTCAAGATATGTTTAATGTGCTCAAGCGGCGGGCACCTTATGTGGAGTTGGTATTGCGTCCTGCGCTGGTCCAGGGCGATGATGCCGCAGATGATATTGTTTCTGCCATAACGGAAATGGATCAACACGCCAATGTGGATGTGATTATCGTGGGCCGGGGGGGCGGCTCCCTGGAAGATCTCTGGCCCTTTAATGAAGAAAGTGTGGCCCGTGCTATTTTTTCGTGTAAAACACCCATTATTTCTGCTGTGGGGCATGAAACAGATATATCCATATCCGACATGGTGTCTGACATGCGAGCACCGACACCGTCTGCCGCAGCGGAAATTGTGGCGCCTGGCATTGATGAACTATTAAAACGTATTCAAACATTCGAAAATACAATTTCCAAACATATTTCTTTTATTCTGGAAAACTATTATCAAAAAATGGATTCGCTCCATGATCGATTCACCCAACAGAGGCCGGATATACTGATCGACAGAATGCGCGTTTTGAATCAGCATTTAAATGTGGAAATGAAGCAATTAATCCACATGAAGTTTCAAGAAGATAAAAGTCGATTTGATAAATTGGTTGGCGAACTATCCATATTAAATCCCAAAAGCATTCTCGACAGGGGCTACGCCATTGCTACGGATAAAAAAGGCTGTATCATCCTGGATCCCCGTGAAGTTGCCATCGGTGAATCCTTTCGAGTACAATTATCAAAAGGAATCCTGGCTGCGAAAAGAGAAAAGAATTCTGAAACCAATAAGGAGGCATCGTAAATTTGAATATGGTCAAAGAAACGTCTTTTGAAGAATTATTCAAGCGGCTGGAGGAAATTGTTCAGGAAATGGAGGGGGAAGAGCTGCAACTGGAAAAAAGTTTAATGCTTTTTGAGGAAGGCGTCAAGCTATCGGAAACACTCCGGCAACAATTGTCCAAAGCAGAACAGAAAATCACCGAACTTGTGATTAAGTTAGAAAAAGACTGATCCATGCCTGCATCACCTGCAAAACAGATTGGAATCTGGGGGAACACCGAAAAGCCGGCGTTTTGGGATATATTACCACACATTACCAGCTGGGCATCTGAAAACAACATCCATTTGCATTTAACCACCCGGATTGTTGAGAATACAACAACAGATATTGCCTTTGATTATAATGTGATTGAGACGGCTGACGATTTCCATAAACTGGATTTCCTTTTAGCACTCGGGGGTGACGGCACCATTCTTTCCGCAGCGCGGGCCATTGGTCCCCGGGAAACTCCCATGCTGGGAATCCATTTGGGTACACTTGGGTTTTTGGCTGAAGTGACCGTTCAGGATATGTTCACTGCATTGGATCGCGTGGCGAAAGATGATTTTATTATCCTGGAACGAATGGTATTGAAATGCATCGTCAACAATGGCGGTGAGTCTATGGAGTTTTATGCCTTGAACGATATAACCCTTGATCGGGGCTCATCTCATCGTCTTATTAATTCAACATTGTATTCTAACGGCAACCGTGTGGCCCGATATACCGCAGACGGATTGATTATTTCAACACCCACCGGTTCCACTGCTTACTCCTTATCCGCCGGCGGTCCCATCGTCATGCCGGATTTAGATGCCATAGTGGTTACGCCCATTTCACCCCATACGCTGACTCTCAGACCCATTGTCATTCCCGATGACAGCTTTCTGGAAATAACCTTCCCCGATAATCCAACCGGCGGAATTGCCCTGGCTGTGGATGGTCAGGTCCAGGAAACACTGGATGTGGATGCTGTGGTGAACATTTCCAAAGCGGACTACAAAACAAAAATGATTACATTTTCCGATTCAAACTACTTCGATGTCCTGAGTAAAAAAATGGGCTGGGGTAGAAGAGGGGAGTGATTGGTAACTGGTGACTGGTAACTGGTGATTGGTAACTGGTGACTGGTGAGCGGTGGAGTGCCTGCCCGCTGGAAGTACGTAGGCGGGGTAGCTGTTTAATGGTTAGCGATAGTCTTCTCTTATTGGATAAAACACATCAATAATTCTGCAGTCGGTGACGGCCTTGCCCGAATGGTTGGCATTGGATGGAATTATGACCACTGAATTCGGTTTAAGAATTTTACTCTCCCCATCAATAGTCAATTCAAATTCCCCTTCAATCATATTTGTAACCTGTTCGTTCGGGTGAGAATGTTCTGGTAAAGATGATCCTGCGTTGATGTCCCAATACGTCAATGTCATATGTTCTGAATGAACAACTTTCACCTTGAAGCCTGGAACAACTTCCTTTGCATTTATCTTATTTAAATCTTTTTCTAACATAATGTTTTATGTATCATTATTCGTCAATTAGTTAATCTATTTTTTTGCAGTAAATGTGCCATAATTTAGTGCCCCGGGAAAACCTGAATAAATCCAATCACCGCTAATAGTATTTCCATCTATAATACCGACCAAGTTTACATTATTATCATCCCATTCCGGGTTAAGATTAATTCTTAATTTATTATTCTCAATCGTACCAATATATTCACCTTCCCCTGTTTGCGGCCCAATATTTACCGGATTGCCGATAGCGCTAAAATTCCATTCACCTGAAATTGAAACAGAAGCACCATATTCAATTGAAAATGAACCTACTGTCGTGTTAACCATGTATTGGCGCAATCGGGTCTTGTTCTTTTTGCCGATAACTTTGTTGAATATCTTAACCATAGCTACCGGCTATGCTGAAAATATTCGCCTTGTTATCGACAAAAATTCCTACGACTTTTTGCACACTACACACTTAACACGACACTACAATGATTTTTACGCCAAGAGTGTCAAAACCGGAATATTGATAAATGTCATTGGATTCCGTGTTTTTATTACAAGCACTGAAAATAACCAATGACAAAATAATTATTGTAATGTTTATGAATATTTTCATTTTTGATCTCTTTTTTAAGCAACCTGACCAACGAGTGTAAATAAAAACAGTTGAGTATCTGCCCAAAATAGGTTATGAAAAAAAGCTCGCTGCTTGTTGCCAAGTTTTATACCTTGTTATCGGTTAATAAAAATAAATAGCGTCAAATGACAGAAACCGGAAACAGCCATCATTTGAATAATACTTTTTGAAAATATAGAATTTAATTCATTATTTTTATGATTCCGTAATAGGTAATGAAGCCCCAGGTGTATGATTAAGAATGTATCTATGAAAATGATAAAGTAATCTTGATTCACTTCAGCAGGATTGCTCAAAAAGTAAAAAACCACTATCAGCAAAGGGATATGCAAAATGGTAAATATTTGATATGCTGTCTTATCTTTTAATCTATTCAAAAAAATAAATAAACGCCATTCATGTCTATATACTGCATCCATTTCATGGATAAAAAGAAGAGATAGATTCAACCAAAATAATGTGTTTAAAACAAAATCCATATTTTCTTTCTTATAAATTTATTTATTACTCCGGCAATGTTTAGTCGTAATAATATTGTTATTGCGCGGAGAGAGGAACGAGCGACAAAGCAATCTCCTAAAGGCTGCGGTATCAAGGAGATCGCTTCGTCGCTCCACGCCTCGCGATGACAAGGAGTATTGTGTTATTTTTGATACGACTAATGTATGCCGGAGTAATAGAAATGGAAGTTCTTTTGCATCATGTTTTTGAAAAACAATTTGAAGATTTTGTTCAATGGTTTTCTCTTTGTTAGATGATTCGAGTGTCGCGAACCCGCTCCGCACACGTCGCAGATTCTGTATATAAAATGGGGGTAGGGTCGGGGTCAGGTGGGGAGCTTGGGCGCGCCTCATATTCTAATATAATATGGTATTGCCACTAAAATACCACCTACAATCATAAGCAGGTAAACATTCGATATAAAATAGGGAATTGCAAATAAAGCGATACCGACAATCAGCGGAACTGTTGTTTTTTGCTTTTTCCCATAAGTAAAAAAACCGACGCCGATTATTCCGAATATCATTCCCCAAACAAATAGCGATGTGCCTTCCATGTCAGAAATTACTCCTTTCTTTTTTCATTGACAAATAGCAAATGTACTCACCAGTCTGCAACTTTAAATTGTCAGTGTTAATTTGCTTTGCAAGATGATTTGACCCGCAACATTTTATTGCCTCCCCTCTGGAATTCGTAAGTCACCTTTTTAACTGTACATTTATAGCCATCGTTATTCAGATTATCAACAGCACTACCAAGGATGCGTTTGTCCAAATCTGCGTTGGACAATGAAAACATTGCCGCGTATTCATCAAAAGAGCGTACCCATGGAACAACTTTTTCAAGTGTAAAACTCATATGATTCCGTCAGCTTTTAACGACATTGTCAGGAGGGCGCTGCTTGTTGTTGTATGGTGGTTAGACCGCAAGTATAACCACGATTAGTGTAGATCAAATCTTCCATTTAAATAATCAATAATAATGCGACCATCTTTAGCTATATCAATTCCTAACCTACCATCTGACTTTACAAATACTATGCCTTTTTGAGGGCTTACATGAATGGCTTTAAAATGCAAAATATTGTCGTTAAGAATGAATGTTAAATTGGGTATTATTTTTGTTTCGGTCTTTTCGAAACCACCTGACCAATGAGTGATTTTTTTAACATATGCACTTTTTATGTCAATCTTTTTCAGAATATTTTTATGTATGCTGGTTGTATTAGCTCCAGTATCAAGATCAAAATTTAAATTTATTCTATCCGGAGTCTTAAGTTTTACAATGGGGGAACCTAGCCAGAAAAGATTACGATCTTCTGTTTCTATTTTTGCAGGTTTTTCAATGATGGTGCGCTTATTCTTATAATCAATTTCAATTTTCATATTTTGAATTGCAGGCCAACCGATAATTCCATCAATTTTTAGAAGTGTCATTATACCAAATAATTTGAATTCCATATCAGTTTTATCGATAATTATAACTGGATGGTTCTTAATTAATAATTCCCCTATTTGTAAATTCTCTATAATGGCTGGCTGAATACTAACTCTTTTACTGGTGCCTGTTCCAGCAGTCGTTTTTTCTGTGCCAATCGGGAATATATTGCATTCTTCGGCAACGTCTGATGCTACGACACTAAGTCCTGCTCCGGTATCGATCCAGAATTTTTTCTTTTTTCCATTTACCATGACTTCAATCATAGGGTTTGAACCAAAAAAGACTGGATCCATCGGGATTATTGTAGGTTGAGAAGGGAAAAAATAACTCTCTTTAGGAGATTTTCTATATGCTTCAAAAAGTATTATATCGTTTTCTAATTCCGGATTGTTGGATTTTTCGTTTAGTTCTAAAATCTTTTTCCAGTTTGATTGTAAAAAATAAAGTTTGTTGAGAATCTTTTCCGAATGTTTCTTAATTAGTGAATCATTAGAAAAATTGTAGAGATTCTGGAATTGTGTTACAGCCAAGTCAATATCACCATCTACAACGGATTTTAATGCTGCACTGAATTTATCTTGATCATCGTTTAGGGTTTTATCTAACAGATAATCAAAGTCAAGATTCTCGATCGCTTCCCAAACCGTTTCATAATCAACAGATTTCTCGGATACAAAATTGTACTCACCGTTTGTGGGACTAACTGTCAGTTTTGAAGAGGAGCAAGCACTAAAGATCAGTCCAAGCGATAATAAAAAATATTTTGTTACTGAATTATATAGTCTAGAGTTTTTTTTCATTCCGGGATCATCGAATTTGCATATAATACTGAAAGATATTCATAAATAGTCGGTCACTTTATTTTTGATTCATTTTCAATTGGTCAAAAGTTAATCAGTTCTTCATCTGTAAATGAGGGGGAAGCAGTACTGAAATATCTTAATCACGCCTCACGCCTATTACGTCAGGGTGATTGCCGGGTTATACGCCGGTCTAAAATTGAGAACGACTATCCGTTATTTTTAGAGTTTCATGTTTATAATTCAATCTTTGTGCCTAAAACTTCTAAAAATTTGCTTATCCATTCCGGATGTGCCGGCCATGCCGGAGCGCTTACAAGATTGCCATCAACGTGAGCATCTGAAAATGTATCATTATTAGCTATCCATTTCCCACCGGCTTTTTCAACATCTGGTCCAACAGCTGGATAAGCGGAACATGACCTGTTTTCAAGTACACCCGCAGCAGCAAGAATTTGCGGACCATGGCAAATTGCCGCAACTGGTTTATTTGCTTTGAAAAATTCTTGGGTTATCTCTATAACTTTGGAATTTAATCGTAAATATTCAGGTGCCCGGCCACCGGGAATGACTAAACCGTCGTAGTCGTGGGTGTTTATTTTATCGAAATCCGCAGTAATCTGAAAATTATGCCCCACTTTTTCAGAATAGGTTTGGTCTCCTTCAAAATCATGAATTGCTGTTTTAACGGTATCGCCAGCTTTTTTATCGGGGCACACTGCATCTACTTTGTGACCGACCATTAATAGCATTTGAAAGGGAACCATAACTTCGTAATCTTCAACAAAATCTCCAACAAGCATTAAGATTTTCTTCTGTGACATAAAAAACTCCTTTTAAGTTAAAATTGATACGATTGCAATGAAATTATACTACAAGACTTGTATTTGCAATGAATAAAATATGAATTATTTTAGGCATGTAACGGAATAGGTAAACTGCATGAAAGGTTCTTGGTATTGAAATTTCATAATCGAATTTAATCCAAAAATTTCTCCGAAATCACACCTCCAGCTTTTTACGTTCACTCGAGCTTTAGCAGGCATTGATCATAACATTTCGTCTATTTGACATATAGTACCCGCTGTATCTGCTGTTGACTTTCCGTCTCTAACACTCCAAAATACACACCGGAACCACACTGTTCCGGTATCCATTGTACCATATGACGGCCAGCACTTTGAGTAGCTGCAAATAACTGCTCCACTTTCTGTCCTTCAAGATTATAAACCGTCATGCGAACATGCATTTGACTCGGAAGGATATAGTACCAAGTTACATTTCCATTGAACGGGTTGGGATATCCGGGACTCAGCCGCACGTGTGTCGGTAATACGTCTTCTATTTCAGGGGGTATATTCATAATGTCATGATGCTGTACGTAGAATTGACCAGCAGCATTAACAGCGTAACTTAATCGACCCGGGACAGTTCCGACATGTACAAAGGCAGTACCTGGTGTAATCTCGCGTTCTGTCCACGAGGTTCCCCCATCGGTCGTCTCCCAAATACTTCCATCACTCGTACAGATCCACCCCAACAAGGAATCCGAAAAGGCGATATCACGAACACCGATCGAATAATCCGTAAACACTCGTCCCAGATCTTCCCACGTGCTCCCGGCATCACGACTCCGAAGGAGATGACTTATACGACTAATTACCCATCCAAAGCGGGGAGCAACAATCGCACTCTGATGATAATTCAAATATTCCGTATGACGCATTTCCCAATGCAATCCACCATCCACTGTTCCCGCGATCCCACCCATACCAGAAGCAAAAAGTGTATCTGCTTTGAAAAATTGGACGGTATGTAAAGTATCAATCCATAATAAATCATCAGGCCAATCATCCGGTGGGGTGAACTCTTGACAATTCCATGTCTGACCGCCATCTGATGTACTCGCAATTATATTTTCTGTGCCGACTATCACGCCAGTCGCTGGAGGCCATAGAGCCACAGATTGCATATCACCTAACCCGGTAAATTGCCCGCATTGGAACTCTTCTCGCGGCACACGATTCCACGATATGCCGCCATCCCGGGTTTCAAAACAATCATATAACCCCACAGCCCACCCCATGGTGTCAGGGTTAACTATGATATCATTGAGCCATGAGTAGGTAGTATCACGGACTTGTTCTGTCCACGTGTTTCCTCCATCCTCGGTGTGAAGAATCACTCCAACGGGACCCGATCCTCCTGGGGTCGATCCAACGGCCCATCCTTGTAATAAATCCGTAAATGTGACCGCACGAATCCGATAGATATCCGGAAACGTATACTGGTGCGTCCATGTTTCGGGCGGTGTTTGGCCCATGATCGTTCCCCAACAGATTACCAAGACAGCGAGCCCATTCAGAAATCTTTTCAAATACATTGGAACCTCCTCATAGTATTATGAAAATTGTTCCCATACAGAAGTACCTGCTAACGGCGCGGGAGTTGAGATACCATAGCGAATCTAATATTTGTAAGAATACTTTCATATCAATAGTGAGCTTAGTCGGCTTTGACGACATTGTTAGCCAATCTTTCACCTCGTCCGCTCCAACGCAAGCTTGATGCCAAGGCCCACGAATATGCCCCCGGTGATCCGACGCATTAGATTCCCCGCATACTTTGACCGACGGATTCCCTCCGATGCTCGCGCGGATACGACTGCGATAACCAGAGACCAAATGGTTCCGGTGAATACGAATGTTCCGCCTAGAATCATGAATGATAGGGCCCTATGAGTACTGCTGGAATCCACAAAGTGAGGCAGGAACGCCAGAAAGAATAACGCAACTTTCGGATTCAGTACATTCGTCAGAATGCCCCTGCGATAGGCGGTACTCCCCCAAGCATCCGCTCTGGCAGATAACGCTTGAGAACTACTGTCTGCACGTGACATAAGAAGTCTCACTCCCAAATAAACCAAGTACGCAACACCTGCCCACTTGACAACTGCGAACGCAAGCGCTGATGTGGCTATTACTGCCGACAAACCAAGGGTCGCCGTGATCACGTGCACAAGGCCGCCTGTTCCCACACCTAACGCTGAGGCGATCCCGGCCTTCCTACCCTCGGCTATACTGCGTCCGGCGATGTAGATAGTGTCCTGTCCCGGTGTCAGATTCAGCAAAATCCCAGCCGTTACGAATAACCAATAGTCGTGTATGCCTAGCATGAGATGATCTATGAGGACTGACTAATGCCGCGCGGTTTGAGCTGCCATAGTGAATCGAATATTTGCAAGAATATTTTCATAAAACCGCCCGACACCGAAATCACACTACCAGCGTTTGACATTCGGTGCAGTGGTCGTTTTAGGTATTATTTTGATTTTACTCAATTAGTACACCTGCTGCTTTAAGAGACTGATATATTCGATCATCATTACGGACGTCTTTGGTTCCATCGGATACACCTTTTTCGATGTATAGACCTTTTGATGATACACTGGTGTACGGAAAAGAAGGCATATATGAAGAATACCAATACCAGAACCCTCCTAAATAAATACGTTCTTCACCAACAGTAATAACAAATGGAATACCCAGCGATTTTCCAGTTGAGGATTCCATTGCTTTCAATCGATCGTTCTCGGTGTTCAAAGTAAGCGTATGATCAGACCATTTATATTGCTCAACATCTTCAATAGCTATTAGTGGTTGATCTTCAAGAATCAATGTATCAATTAATTGGGTAACGGCATGAACTGCTGAAATAGTGCTATCAGCCAGTAGAAAGATTGCAAATTCTCCAGATTCGTCTGATTTGGAATCGGATAAATTGCAATTGGAGAATATGATGCAGATAGTAGCTATGAATATTGGTATTGTGATAATTCTCTTTTTTATTAGCAACATAAAATAATTCCTAACGGGGTAAGTCACCTGTCTGATTACCCGTCCGAACGGTTTGGCCGGGCGGGCGCTGCTTGTTTATGGTGTCTGTAGCAACTAGTAATACTAACCGGTTACTTGATTTTCGGTTCACTTTCAAATTCTATTCTCGTTTTTTCAATTTCCGCCAGCAACAATTTTTTATCGGGAAGAGAAATCAAATACTTTTTTGCGAAAATTTGTTTTTCATCTTTCAATACATATTCTACAAAGGTATCATCCTTATCGTAACACAATACAATTCCAATTGGTTCATTATCTCCTTTGTCATTCATTTCCTCCTTAAAATAATTCAGATAAAATTTCATCTGACCAAAATCTGAATGGTCAAACTTGCCGGTTTTCAAATCAATCAACACATAAGAGCGTAATATTTTGTTATAGAAAACAAGGTCAATATGATAATGCTCATTATTTATAGAAATCCGGTATTGTCGGGCAACGAACATAAATCCTTTGCCAAGTTCTAAAAGAAACTTTTGCAAATGGTTCATCAATGCCTGTTCTAAATCCGACTCTAACCATTTTTCCTTTTCATCTAATCCTAAAAATTCCAACACATACGGATCTTTTAACGCATCTTCAGGCATTTCTATGATTTGCCCTTTTTCTGCTAATTGCTTTAAACCCTTTTTGTCTTTGCTCAATGCCAAACGCTCAAAAAACATACTTTCGATTTGTCGTTTGGATTCACGCACCGACCAACTGTTATTTGCAATTTCAATTTCATAAAAAGAGCGGGCATCTTTATCGGAAACTGCCAACAAGAGGCAAATATGGGACCAACTTAATTTGGTAAGCATTTTTTCACTCAAAACAGCTTTTTCAGATAGTGATTGCACTGTTGGGTTTTCCAATTCTCTCGATAGCGTCGAGAGAATCTCACCTCCATTAGATTGTGCCGATTCTGACTGCATTATTGGGTTTTCTAATTTGTGCGACAGCGTCGCATGAATCTGATATGTGAAATAAAACTGACGCATTCTTCTTAAATTTGAGTGTGTAAAACCTTTACCATACCGAATCGTTAATTCTTTTGATAAATTTTGTAACATCCCTTTTCCATATTCTGCTCGTGTTTTACCCCCCAATTCGAATTCAACAATTTCTCTGCCAACTTCCCAATAGGTTTTGACTAATATGGTATTCACAGTTTGAACAGTATGCTGACGAGCAATCGTGAGAATTTCACCAATCCGATTGAGTAATTGAGAATCTTTTGATTGTGTCAATATTTTATTCATCGAAAAAACCTTTTATATACATAGCGCGGGTACAAATTAGTGTCTGTCCATAATATCGTTAATGTGTTAGCATTTGAATCCACAAAACTATCTCTCTCGATGAAACATTTTTTTCACGTTTCAAATATTCACGTTTTATGATGTTTTGACAGCAATTTATAGACGAACTCTAATTAGCCTGTTACTATATTTTTGATTCACTTTCAATTGGCCAAAAGTTAATCAGTTCTTCATCTGTAAATGAGGGAGAAGCCAGTAAATATGATTTAATTCCTTCTTTCCTGATATATCGTGGTGAGTCTTTTTTCTTTATTATTTCCATATTATTTCTCAAAATCATTTTTCCGGCATACCACGCACATCCGGTTAAACGTTATGTGGTAATAGCAATTATGATCCCAAACAAGGATAAAAATAAGCCAAGTATTGCCAACTGGTGACTACGGTTTATTGCCGACCACCCAGAATCTGTGAGTTTCCATAATGGTCCTTGTGATTGGAATATTGGTCCTTTAGGCAAGGAACCATCAGGCTGTAAATTTCCCTTGGGTATTGAATTTACTAGAGGCTCTACCCATCCGCGCATGTAACATGTCTTTAACAATGCATCTGTTTCATTATTGTTTGGAATAGCAAATTCGATAACCCAAATATTGCCTGGTTGTAGCACAAGCCCCACTCGCTGTTTAGCAAGTTGCCGCAAAATGCTGTTTATCTTCCAACTATATTTTATCTGATCAAAAGACATTTGACTTAAACTTCCACCGAACAATATTTATATTCATCTTTGTCGGATGGCAAAACATAGTTAACGTTTAAATTTCATAAAATTTAGACATCCTGCTTACCCATGACCGGTTGAAAGTGTGTACAAACTGTGAAATTGAATTAGTTTTACCAAAGAATATCTAATCTGAATAAATTTATTTTTTTAGGAATATTATATTCAACTAATCGAAAAGTGTATATCCAATCATAAAATGAACCTCTTTCTACGGTAATTGAATAAGTGTACTCACTATCAATGCATTCCAATAGTGGGGATGTTTGTAATACATTTTTTGGTCTGATTGTTATTTTGCTTGGGAAAAATACTGACGGTTTCCTTTCCAAACTAGATTTCTCTACGATTATTGTATCAAGATATGACATACCACCCATATCATAAAGTATACTTCCATTCTCATCGAAAATAACGTATGGGTGAATTCTAGCAATTAAATTATTAATAAAAGAATCACTGCTAGTTATTATTTCAACTTTGTTTTCTATTTCATTATTAATAATCACTAATCCAACAATAATAGTGAGTACTATCCCAAAAATATAAAGAGTATTTTTAAGTAAAGTTGTAAATGAAAATTTATTCTTTTTCAATTAAATCTAACCTTTTTGATTTAATAGTCTAATGAAGCTTACCTGTACTATTTCCTGTCAGGTGAAGCGACGGATGGAAGGCAGGCAGTTAATTTTAGGATAGAGATAAAAGTTTTGATGGTAAATTGCCTCTTCTTAATTTGCATTCCCATAATCTAATTACTCCCCAACCTTTATTTTCTAAGCAATAATTGATTTTTTGGTCTCTTGTTTTGTTTTTCTCAATCTTTTGCCGCCAGTATTCATAATTTTGTTCTGGAGTAACATTCCTGCAATTATGTCCATGCCAAAAACAACCATCTGTAAAAACAACCACTTTTTGTAAAGGAAAAACAAAATCCGGTTTTCCGCTTAATGGATAATTTCTACGCCATCCGATTATGTGATGTATTTTAAAAAGTTCTATTAATTTTAATTCAGTTGATTTATTTCCAGAAGATTTAACATGGCTCATTATTTGTGAGCGTTGCTCACTCGTAAAAACATCAACCATGTAGGAAAGATAATTGTTGAACTTTATGAGAATGCAATCTTTTTTCAACCGGAGTATCAATGT
>CAJVYU010000036.1 GCA_913009735.1 uncultured Fidelibacterota bacterium | reverse complement strand
TGTTTTTGTTGTTTTTTAATGATCCGGCGACCACCGAGATCTACACCCTTTCCCTACACGACGCTCTTCCGATCTGTTTTCCTGTAGGTGCGGCCTTGATGCGGGAGGAATTATCCTTCGAAAAGGGTAAGCATGGCAGCACCTTTGGCGGAAATCTGCTGGCCTGCAGAGCCGGACTGGCAGTGATCGAGTTTATGGAAGTGAATGATGTACTTAAACATGTTGGGGAGTTGGGATCCTGGGCTTTGGCTGAACTGCAAACTCGAACTGAAAATCTACCTCGAGTAAAAGAAATAAGAGGTTTGGGATTAATGTTGGCTATTGAATTAAACACCGCCGCAGGTCCCTACCTAAAGTCTTTACTGGGAAAAGGGATTTTGGCCCTTTCAGCAGGGAAAAAAAATATTCGCTTGCTTCCGCCCTTGACCATTACAAAAACAGAAATGGCAGAAGGAATCGATACCTTGGTGGAGGTACTGGGATGATCTTGGTGGAGAAACTCGTACGCCATTACAGTCCTTCCGGTTATGAGCAGGCAGCTGTTGTGCCATTTTTGGAAACACTGGAATCCTGGGGCTTTCGTACCCATGAAGATGAGGTGGGGAATGCCATTGGAACAATCGGGCAGGGTTCGGTGCAGATTTATCTGGTGGGTCATATTGATACAGTCCCAGGAGAAATTCCTGTGAAAGTGAAGAAGAACATTTTATACGGGCGGGGTAGTGTGGATGCGAAGGGAAGCCTGGCGGCGTTTGCGGAAGCGGCCCGTTTATTCGCTGGTTCAGAAGAAGTGACTATCACAGTGTTTGGATGTGTAGCGGAAGAAACAGATTCCAGGGGAGCGTATCATTTACTGAATATAATGCCGGCGCCGGACTATGTAATTATCGGGGAACCCAGCGGGTGGGAAGGACTCACTTTGGGCTATCGCGGCGCCCTGCGGCTGGACTATGTTTATGAAGCATCCCGCCATCATCATGGGTCTCCTGAAACAACCCCGGCGGAAGCAGCGGTTCAATTCTATCATGATCTTTCCGGGCTGTTTCCGGATAGGGGATCACATTTTGATAAACCCGATTTGCGAATTGCCGAATTGAATACATATAGCCAAAATGGTAGCGTTGGCGCAAAGATGCGTTTGGATCTAAGAACACCACCGGGTTTTGATTTCAGCGCCTTTCAGGATGAATACCGTCAAGTCCGAAATAGCGGAACCGTAACCTTAGGAGAACCCATTTCCGCAGTATTAACCGATAAACGGAATGCGTTAGTACGGTCATTTTTGGGTGCCATCCGGGATGAAGGAGGAAAACCCGTCTTTAAGCGTAAAACCGGCACAGCGGACATGAATATTCTGGCTGAGTGGGGTTGTCCCATCCTGACTTACGGTCCCGGAGATTCCACACTGGATCATACGGATCAAGAGCAATTGAATCTGGATGAATATGAAAAATCTATTCAGGTTCTGAAAACTGCATTAATAAAACTAGGAAAACAGGAATGAAAGTAGAATTATTAGATTCCACCATACGGGAAGGTGAACAATCTCCAAATGTTTCCTTCAGTGTGGAACAGAAAATTGAAATTGTTAAAGCATTGGATGATTTCGGGGTAGAGTTTATTGAAATAGGGCACCCGGCAGTATCACCCGATATCCGGGAAGCCATATCCCAAATATCTGCTATGGAAACCAGGGCAAAGAAACTCATCCACGGCCGGGCAACACGGGCGGATATTGACGATGCCGTTTCTTATGGTGTCCCCTGGATGGGGATTTTCTTTGGCACCTCTGCTCTCAGTCTAAAATACAAATTTGGAATTGACCAGGCAACCGCCATGAAACATATAGTCAAAGCGGTCTCCTATGCTAAGGATAAGGGAATCAACCTGCGTTTTACGGCAGAAGATGCCACCCGGACGGAACGGTCTTTTTTGATTGAAGTAGCCCAAGCCGTTGAGGAAGCCGGCGCAGATCGATTTAGTATTGCCGATACCGTTGGTATCCTGACGCCGGAAAAAACAACAACGCTTGTAAAGAGCGTTACAAAAGCGATTAATATTCCCGTTCATATTCATTGTCATAACGATTATGGATTAGCCACTGCTAATGCTGTATCCGCTTTGCTGGCCGGTGCCCATGTAGCCGATGTGACCGTGAATGGATTGGGTGAACGGTGCGGCATCGCACCGCTGGCAGAAGTGGCCGTGCTATTGAAACACCAATACCAGGTTGAAAATGATTGGGACCTGGGAGCTTTGACCAAACTTGCCAAAAAAGTGGAACAAATGTCCGGTGTATTCAACAGCGAGCATAAACCAGTGGTCGGGCTCCATGCCTTTACCCATAAAGCAGGGCTTCATACTCGTGCTGTTTTAAAAGATCCCCGCACCTATGAGGCTTTCCCGCCGGAATTGCTGCAGCGGCATCGCGATATCTCTATTGATAAATACTCCGGGCTGGATGCGGTAGCTGATCGCCTGGATAGTATGAATATCCGGTATACCGATGCGCAGTTGAAAGAAATATTGGCTATGATTAAGTCTCATCCTGAAAAACGGCGCTTCTCTGATATAGACCTGATCGAAATTGCAGATGAAATCCTGAAGGTTGATTTGAAAGTGTATATACCGGTGGATGTGGAAGCGATTATCAATATGGAGTTGAGCAGCGCGATTTACACCACTCGCGTTACCCGCTGGCTAATGAGCCTGCCACAAGTGAAGGATGTCTATGAAGTGGCCGGGGATTATGACATTATTGCCCATATCACCGCTGATTCTATTGGCGAACTCAATGCATTCATTGAAGAACTTCGTGTTTCTGATGGCGTGATGCGTACCCATACACGACCGGTTTTAAAAGGATATTCCAACGGAAAAATTCAACAGGACAGGCAAATCCGATAATGAGGTAAACGCTGACTGAAAAAATCGTTCAACGCGCTGCCAAAGGCAGTCAGATTCAGCAAGTTGTTGGGCAATTATGAATTAGATTTCAGATTCCCAAAGTATGTGAAAGTCACTATAAACTGATTCTAATGTGGCAATGCATATAAACATAGAGAATTACTATTCAGGTATCACAAATTTACTTTGAAACTGATCCATACATGAGCTATTTGGTGCTTTCGACGGATTGTCAATAAATTCTTTCATCATCATGATACCACATGCACCTACATCTATCGGTGAATGGGCTACTCCCGGGAAAATATAGGGGTATCCATTCTTTAAAGTTTTTGATAATTCAATAATATAGTTTGGAGAGATAACATGATCCATCGCTCCATTTAACATTAATGTGGGAACATCTGATACTATTATTTTATCAGCAATGGACACATCGTTTACCGGCCAAACTTTTTGTGCTTGCTTTAAAAAATAAGGAGTAAACAGCATTGTTCCGCAACCCCTGACAAACCCGGAATACTCATTATCAAGAGGTATATCTTCATCTTTAATATCAGGAAATTCAGATAAAAAGATGCTCAGCGATAATCCATTACTAAATTCATGAAGAGGGAATATTAATCCCGGGCGTTCTTGTATTTCGCTATAATCTCCGGAAAGTAATTTGTGCAATGTTAACGGGATTTGGGTATTCCAGTACATCTCACCAAATAACCATACTGCGACCTTGTTTCCATTTAAAACCACATTGTAGGTGTTTCCATCACCTGGATATATTACCCTTATCGTATCAGGTTGCTCATTCAGATTATCGAGTAATGTGATAAACCTGTTTTTCAAATCAGGAAATGCTTCGGCATATTTTTCATCATTTTTACATTTTTCAAATATTGTATCTAACATTTTTATACTATTCGTATGCATATTATATAATCCCCTGTTAATATTAACAGTCGCATTCATAACAGCGCTTACTAAATGTTCAGAATGATTTAACAGAAGATATTGAGCAACTAATGTTCCAAATGAAGAACCAAATATCGAAAACTTGTCATAGCCAAGCTGTTTCATGACAAAGACTATGTCATTTGCAATTTCATAATTATTATAGGCCGATAAATTCACACCTTGTTGCAAAAAACGTTTATAAACAACTTTCAATGTATCCATATATAAATCGATGGTTTCTTCAACTGATAGATTTTTATCCACAAGATACATCTGTAGATTATCTATTTCCGGAGTAAATAGATTTGGCTTGGAATATTTCAAACCCCGTAATTCAATTATAACAATATCCCTGTTGTTCAAAAATAAATTTCCCAGATCGCCTGATACCTCTGGAATAAAACCATCTATATTTGATAAACCGGGACCACCGGTATTTAAAACAAGGGGCTCATGAGTTGCTGAATCCGATTTGGTCTTAAAAATTGCGATAGCTAATTCAATTGTTTTTCCATTTGGTTTGCTATGAAACTCAGGTACTTTCATAAATCCATAGGAAAACTTTCCGCTATCAATTAATTCTTGTGGTACTTTAATCGGGGACGTGGTTTTAATAAATTCTCCTAAATTATTATCTTGGCTACATCCTATCAATACCAGAGAAAGGATGACTAATTTTAGAATTATAGTTTTTTTCATAATGATCCTTATTATTGGTCAGGGCGAATGTAGTTTATCTATTGTTTTCAGCGTATAACAGAAAAACTCAACCGGCCGTGTTAACTTTTCATTTTTCCTAAAGTTAAGCATATATTGACTCTTTAACTCGCAATTTTATCCTGCACGCTACTAATGGCTGGCACACATGATTGATGGGCATTGCTTTACTCAATTCTATCTGATCCAGTTAAAGCTTTAAAATATCTGCATTGAAAAACGTGCAAATTTTAAACTTTTTAATTTGTGCAATAGTTTATGCAAAGATCTAAATAGTAAAATTATTCAAACGGATAAATAAAACCCCATTCATTTCGCATTTTATCCATGACTTCCATGATACCGATTGTCTCGTTCAAGGAAATAATCTCACTTTCCAGTTTGCCTTCCTGAATACAATGGACAACTTCTTCCACTTGATAAATAAATCCATTGCTATGATTATTTTCATGAACCTCTATGGTATCTTGTATATTATTTGTGCCCTCATGTTTAAAAATAGTAAGTCGTTCCCCGACCATAAATTGAGGGAATTCTATAAATCCCTTCGACCCATAAATAATTGCCTCATTTCTCATTTTCAGATTATAACTTGTACATATGTTGGTTAAACACCCGGATGGAAATCGAAACATGTAATTAGATATTTCATCCACACCAAGATCGCTGAAACGCGTCATGGATTTAATATCTATTGGAAGTTCCCCAAGTAAATAGCAAACAAAGGAAATAGGGTAAATTCCCATATCCAACGTCACACCTCCTGCCAACGCCGGATCTTTAAGCCTTTTTTCATATTCAGTTGTAACAAAACTGCCAAAGCTAATATTAAATAACTTTACCTCACCTATTTCATAGTTCTGAATTTTATTTTTCAACATCGTCATGCTTGGTAAGAATCGCACCCACATGGCTTCCATCAAAAATAGATTCATTTCCCGTGCTATGCGAACAAGTTCTCGTGCTTCCTTTGCATTGACTGTAAATGGCTTTTCTATTAATACATGCTTTCCGTGTTCCAAAGCCAGTTTAGCATTGTCAAAGTGAAAATTATGAGTCGTGGCCACATAAATTATATCAATTTCTCTGTTGTTAACTATCTCTTGATAGTTATAAGCATTCTTAATTCTATTTTCATCCGCAAACATTCTTGCTTTGGAAGGTGTTTTGGACGCCACTGCACATAATTGACAATTTGGAGTTATCTCGAGAGCATCAGCCATTTTTTTTGCAATGTTTCCTGCTCCAATGATGCCCCATTTCACTTTTTGTGTATTATCCATTTTGTGTTCGTTTCATGATAATTTTTTGATTAACAGTGAGCTCACCGGTTAATATAGAGCGTAGCGAAGTTAAAATTTAGTACAATGTTTTGTTATGTATTTCTATTTTTCATTTTATTAGCACCATCTTATTTTTATTCAAGCCCGTATACCTGCCTCGGTGCAAGATATTCAGGAAATTTGTCAAGCAGTGCACGTCGTGCAACGTAGCAGAGATGGCACTCATCCACATATTTATCCTTCAGGTCGAGACCATGCTCTTCGATTAAACGGATAGGGCCGCCACGAACTAATGGACCACAAATAGGATGTTTCCGGGCATCATAGCCCCGGATCAACTCTGAAAGTGGCGTCTTCCAACAATTCCCCATGCTGATGCCTTGACAAATTTGGACGGTACCATACGAGTCTATGTGAACACGCTTTGGATCAACTAGATCCTCATATGGACACTCTCTGAATTCCTTACAATTTCTCGTGGGTAGTCCTTCGACAAATTTCTCAACAGCTCTTCCTCTTAGTTTAATTCCTCCACTAATCTCAGGTGTTCCTTTCCCATCGCCTATGTCTGGTTTTTGCTGGACCTTCGGCTCTGCCTTGTTTATAGAATACGCAGGTATTCCCAGTGCCTTTGCAGCAGCAAGCGCACACTTTGCCGGGCTGTCTTGGAAATTCCCATAATGAAGTTCATCATCGCTTATGCTCAAATTTGAAATATCAAGCTCGGAGAGAGGATTAAGCCACAATTTTGCATCCTCAACACATGTTGACCAGTAGCCATTAGATACAATGCCTGCATTGAATCCCATCTCTCGGGCAAGTCGAATACCCTCAAGCATTACGGGATAAAACAGGAACGGTTCTCCTCCCTCATAATATGTCTCCTGGATAGTACCGATTTTTTTTGATTCCTTTAGTATTATCCGGATTTGTTTCATTGTCATTGTCCCTTTTGAAGTTGGGCTGCAAAAAAGAAAACAGTGATCACACTTCATATTACAGGTATAGCTAAGTAAAAAATGAATTCCAGTTAACATTTTATCTTCCTTTTTTCATAAAAGGGGAAAACTCACCGGTTTGTTCACCGCACGTATGTATGCGGATTCCCGTTCGTTGCAGCCAATCCTAGACAGCAGTACATAATTGTTGGCGCATTCCAATTCTAATACTTTCACAACAAAAACGGAATAAACATCTTCGTACGCTCCATGTACTGAGAATACTCCTCACCAAAACGATCAATGTTGAAACGCTCCTCATATCGCGCCGATAAAAACCACAAAACTGTCGCCATAGACACAAGGGCGATACTTAGCAAATCAGCACCTTTGAAAAACACTCCCCAACCAAACAATATCAGTGACGCATATAGCGGATGTCGAATGTAGCGATATGCGCCAACTTCGACCAGTCTCCGGGTATTTTCCATGATGCGTGCTTGAGCTTTGCCCACCGTTTTAAGAAGATAGAAACCATGGGCTGCAAGTACCGTTGATATTGCCAAGATCGTCCAAGAGATGATCTGTTGAATCGAAAAAGGATCGCGAAACCAACAACTGATGTTCCATACAATGAGCAGTGCTAGAGTCTCGAATGCTAAGAAACGGAAAAACCCATAAACCTGCTGGTTGCGCCAAGCATGGAGAGAAGCGACGACTGCTAAAGCAGAAAGCACGACAAACAATAGCAAATTCAGTGAATTCATCATTTCGTTTCGTTCCGAATGATTCGCCAGGGGGGTGCGGTTTGATGATAGCGATTCAATCTGAATGCTAACTTGGAATAACTGGATTTGATTGTGTTATGAGCCATGTTTTTTTATCTTTCTAACATCCGTGTTCATTACATTAATAGGTTTCTACAATCATTCACCATCCCAGTAGTCAATACTTTCGCTTTCTCGGCCAACATATCTGAAACTTCTAGGTTTTCCATCCGAAGCTGGTGGATACTCAGCTAGGATACCGAATTTACCAGAATCAGGATATTCAGCGATTTCTGGTGATAGTTTTGTGCTTACTGCTAGATATTTAAGATCAACGCTTCCAGTATTTATTAGTTGATGTGCTGCGTGCTTATCACCTGGAGGACAAGCGATGATATCCATGGTTCCAATTGGATAAATTGTCTCACCGATACGGACTTCTCCTGAACCCTCAAGAATCAAAAACATCTCCTCATTAACACGATGATTGTGAAAAGGAAACGCACGTTTACCAATTGGTACACACGTAATGTTATAACCAAGCTTTTGTGCGCCTAACCGTGGAGCAATTATACCCATTTTAGCGTCATAACGCTCAGCGGCTTCTCCAGTAGCGGAAAATGAGAATGGTCGTGGATGCAATTCAACTTCTTCTAGATTGATGATTGGTTTTTTCATTTTATCTCCTCTTATCTTAATAAAGCTAATGTTTGAGCCCAGCCTTGTGATGAACGAGCGTCGGTTGAGGCGATTGGTTTGAGTCCATTTACACAATAGAGTTTATTCACGGATGTATTCTCAAACAATATAGGATGTCATCATCTGGCGTCAGAATATCAACTACTCTGTGAATCTCGGTACCTACAGAATCGGTTGCCACTAATATTTCCGACTGTGGAGGATTGGTTTCTATACAGGCATAACAAATTAATTCAGTAGTGATGTTATCACACTGTGTATTCAATTGCTCAATTAATAGATTTAGATTTTGTTTGTGTCCAATACGATCACTATCGGTTTTTACTGGCTCTAAATCAGTTAATAATTTATTAATTTCAGACTTCACAATATCTGAATCCATATTAATTATTCCAGTTTTCAGATTATCACAATCTATTTTCTCCCAATCATTATTTGAATCATTAACCGCTTTATCGCAGGATGAAATGCTAGCAACAAAAAATAGAATGAGTGAATAATTCTTTATGTTCATATAACTATCAATTGTAATTACAAGATGTCCTTGTTCGCATTAGTTACTTTTGAAAATAATCCACTGCAGACGGTGGGCATAGCGAAAATACTCACCGCAAGTGTGGCATTTCTTAAATAGAACATGCATAAGTGAAATCTATGTAAATTTTTATCTCAAATGTGAAAATAAATCACGCTTCCCACTTGCTGGGTTCGGTTGAACACGGCTTTTTGTGGTCGGATGTAAGGAGTTGTTATACCTCATCACTTATATGTTACCTCATATTCCACTACTATTTGCACTTAGTAAAATGACCAATAAAATGACAAGATGATAAGCCCTCCCAGCATTATGCCAAGAAAAATAAATACTGTACTAACGTTATTGAGTGCTTTTATAGAAAGGCGATCACGGCATAGCCAATGAATTGCACTACCAATGTGAGTAAAGATAGCCACGACGGCAAGGAAGAAGAATAGAAAAAAGAAAAAGTGATACTGAGAAATATACATCCCGGCAGCAGCATAATTAAAATTGCTGGTCATACTGTACACGGATCGCCCAAACAAAACTGCTGTAACGTGAATGATTAGGAAAATTGAGAGATACCCACCCGATAGAGCTTGCGCTTTAACAAAGAAGTCAGATCTTTGTTTCCACCGCGATATAATGAAATAAAGTCCTGAAGTGGCTTGATAAGCGATACAAATTAATAGAAGAGTCTCCAGTGGAGGGTACCGATAAAACTTGCGATATCCTTCCATAAACTCGAAGTGTAGAGATACGCTGTAAAGCGTCATTAAATGATTTGCAATATGAAAAAATGCGTAGGTACCAATTATCAGTGCAGAAATACGATGTAGCTTATGAAGCATAAGAAGTCTCCGTTTGAGGTCTAATGGTGCGGATATTGCTTTGCCATAGTGAACCTGATATTTTTAAAGTAATATTCATATAATTAGTGAGCGAGGTCTGCTTCGCCATTGCACATATCAAACCCATGTACTCCTGCTTTCTCTTTTCTATCGCGTTCAAGCCTGCCTCAATAGGAACGCCATCAGTGTTTCGTTAAACTTCTCCGGTTGTTCCACCGGCGTAGCGTGCCGTGAATCACTTATTACTTTCAGTTCTGCTTGCGGAATACGAGCGACATACGCTTCTTTGACAGTCACAGGGGTGTAATCTTGATCGGCTGCGATAACCAACGTTGGACATTGAATAGTATTCAGTTGATCTGTGACACTCCAGCCAACGATGGCCCGCATTGCATCTCGGTAGGCTTGTGGGTCATTCTCGGCCCAGCGTTCAATAAACAACTGACGTAGTTTTTCTTGCCCCGGTTTTGGAAAAAGACGCTTGCTCAAAAATTCTCCCATCTTCCGCATTCCCAGCAAACGGACAATGAGTTGTCGCTGAAGAACTAGCAGGCGTTCTTTAATGGTACGAACAATGAATTCCGGGCCGGCGTTAACAATGGTTAAACTCCTAACCAAATCGGGGGCACTCACTGCCAATTGTAAGGCGATTATGCCACCCAATGAGATGCCGACAACGTGTGGCGGTGTGAGGCCAAGACCCTTGATTAATTCGACAGTATCAGCGGCAAAGAGCGAAATGGTGTAAGGACCGGGGGGCTTGTCTGATTTCCCATGGCCACGGGTATCAAAGGTAACTACCTGATAATGCTTCGAAAAAAAAGGGACTTGCAGTTCCCAATCACGGGTGCTGGAACCCAGTCCGTGAATGAACAGAATGGGATGGCCTTGTCCGTTGACTTCGTAGTAAAGATTGATGTCACGAACGGGTAATTTGGGCATAACTCTTATTTTTTTGTTTTATCATCTGGTTACGCCGTTCAACGATATCGATGTTCATATTTACCGGAAGGTAAAACAAAGGTAGTGTTTTTAAATGAAAACCCGGAACCAGCAAAGAGGAACATGAGTGGATACAATTGTACAGACATTATTCAAAAAGCGTCAATTAATGAGAGGAAAAATAATCATTGGTATTGATTCCTGCCAAGGATAAACACAAAAAGTTCATTAGAAATGAACTTTTTGCCATTGGATATTTACGTGTAATTTCTGTCAGGGGCGTCCGATGATAATGGAAGCAGTACAATATCCTAACCCGGATTTCTCATAAAAGGTCGTTATGCGATGGTGATATTGAATAAAATCTTTAATTGAGAAGAGGAGCTGAAAAATAATGAAGGTTGTATTAGCGATTGATCTGGGTACTACAGGAAACAGAGTTATTGCTTTTTCCAAAAAAGGAAAAATTATCGCAAAATCCTATTACGAATTTCCGCAAATATTTCCCCAACCGGGATGGGTAGAGCATAATCCGTTTGACATATTGAATACTACAAAGAAAGCGCTGCAGGATGTTTTGTCGGTAGTGGGCATTGACAATGTGGTATCAATGGGGATAACGAACCAAAGAGAAACAACGATCATCTGGAATAAAAATACAGGAGAGCCGGTTTATAATGCTATTGTGTGGCAGTGCCGGAGAACAAAATCAATCTGTGATCAGTTATCCGGGTATTCATCGATTATTAAGGAAAAAACAGGTCTTCCATTAGATCCGTATTTCTCATCGACAAAAATAAAATGGATTATGGAAAATGTTGATGGAGTGGAAGAGCAAATTAACAAAGGAAATCTACTTTTTGGTACGGTTGATAGCTGGATTTTATGGAATTTAACCGGAGGAGAAATCCACGCAACCGAACCGAGTAATGCTTCCCGTACTCTGTGTTTTAATATCAACACTTTAGAATGGGATAATGAACTATTGAAGATTTTTGGTGTACCGGAGAGTATCCTCCCGGAAGTCAGGGAAAGTGGCAGTCACTTCGGTTATACGGACGCAAAAATATTAGGAAAGGAAATCCCCATTACCGGCATCCTGGGAGATCAGCAAGCGTCCCTGTTTGCCCAGGGCGGATGGGAGCAAGGGGTTGTAAAAAACACCTATGGAACCGGATTATTTGTCATGATTTCTACCGGTGCGGATTTACTGAAACTTAATAATTTAGTCAATACAGTGGCTTGGAAAATAAATGGAAAAGTTGATTATGCAATCGAGGGCAGTATTTTTGTAGGTGGCTCGTGTATTCAATGGTTAAGAGACGGTTTAAAGATCATCAAATCATCTGCTGAATCGGAAGAACTGGCTGAATCGCTTGATTCAAATGGAGGTGTGTATTTTGTTCCGGCTTTGGTGGGATTAGGTGCGCCTTATTGGGATCCGGCAGCGCGGGGAATGATTATCGGAATTACCCGTGGAACACAGCGGGAACATTTTGTCCGCGCCGCTTTGGAATCAATTGCTTATCAAACCAAAGACGTCATTGAGGAAATAAAAAAAAGTACGAAACTTCATTTTACCAAGCTTCGCGTTGATGGCGGAGTTACCCAAAATGATTTTCTGATGCAATTTCAGGCTGATGTACTTAATATGACAATCGAAAGACCGAAACTGATAGAAACAACCGCCTTTGGAGCGGCTGGAATTTCCGGTATCAGCACCGGGTTCTGGAATATGGAAGAATTTTCGAAGGTCAGAAAGGTTGACAAGATATTTACACCGAATCCGGATGAAAATAAAAATAATTTGCATTACTCACAGTGGAAGGAAGCTGTAAAGAGAGCCGGACATTGGATAAATGATTGACCCGGATTTTTCCCTTACTAAAGGCAAGATTGATAAATTTTCTTCTGCTTCTTCTATATTTTTACATTCTAGTGTCGTGTCAAGCCCGTATTAGTGCAACTAAATCTTGCTCTTTTTGTCGCTTACTTCGTTGAATATCTTCACCATAGGCTCATGCTATGCTGAAAATCTTTCGTAATAACCCACTCAACTAGTCTTGACCCTATTTTTATTATAATACTCCACAATGATGATTGACGTACAACCCCTGTTTAGCCAATGTTTAACTTTACTCGTTTCAACACTCGATAAACCATAAAAGTAATATATCTTGAGGGTTCTTTTTTCTGACCGAAACCCCAATCCTTCCAAGCACGCCAAACAGAGCCCGCCTTGTAGAATCCATTCTCGTCAGCGAATGCAGGAAGAATATCAATAATCTCATGGAATCTTTAATGTACTCGATTAAGTCATTATTTTCGTTCACATTAAGTTCCCGTTTTCTACCTATCATTTAAAATAAAATTTTTCGAGGATTCCCATAATGTGGATATTTCTCCATAGATTGAGCAATATTAAATGGATTATAAAATCTATTTTTTATTTTTTGTATCGTAATAAGATCCGGGGTAAAAGGAAGGGAAGGTCTGTCAGGAATATTCATTTTCAATTTTTCTTCAAACGGTGTTTCTGATATTTTTAAATTGTATACCTTATGCATCAAATACTCAAGATTAACGACATCTTCGATATTGTATGCTAATAATGTGTCTAAAGCTTTTTGGTTTTTGTTTTGAACAAATTCTTCCCAAAGGTAAATCGCAAAAAAACCGTCAACACCCTCAAGATCATTCCTGGAAATGCCAAATTGTTTTTCACAACCTTTTAAACCGCCGGAATAACCTAAACTATGTAAAACATATCTCAAATCAATATGAGAATGATCAAGGGAAATATTAAAAAACTTTTCGATAAATGGAATATCAAAACATTTACCGTTATAGGTTACAAGAAGATTGTATTCAAAAATATCCTCTTTGAAGTCGTTTAGATTTTCCCCATTTACATAATATTTAATTTTTTCACCATCATAAATTGCTATAGTGGTAATAATTGCTGAAGATGCATACAAACCTGTCGTTTCAATGTCAAGATATGCGGTGGTTGATTTAAAATTTTTAAACAGTCGCCAATGTTGACTCGAAGTTAAACCATTTGAAAAATAATTTGGATTGTTGGACTTTAAATGTTTTTCTGATTTAATTATTTCCTTTTTGAGATAATCATATTTTCTATGAGAAAGAGGAAAGTTTTTTGTATTTTTTAAGGAAGGCCAATCATGAATGTTTGATGACCATAATTGAATCTCTGTTTTTGAACCGATCCCTTTTATGTGACTAAATGATTGTTCTAACATTATAATATCTCCCAAAGATCAATAATAGTACTCTTACGTTAAATTGCTCGGTATTATGAGCGGTTTTGCCACGACAAAAATTTGTTGTGTTAAGCAATTTGTTATGTGTAATGATTTAAAATTTTTAGAAATATTTTTGATTCTTTTGGTGACCTTAATCGTAAGAATTTAATACTTGAATAATTTGTGTCATTCATAAACTTTTCATATTTACGTCTCACATTTTTATGGGTTTTAACTGTCCAGAGTATAATCGAATCTTTACTAAAAAAACTCTTTTTAAATGATTCCCTGTTTCCTGTACCAACCCACAACTCTTCTTTTGTAAATGATCTTATAATTGATCTTTTTAACGCTTGCAGCAATGTGCTATTAAAAGAATAATCAAGCCAAATTACCAGCTCGACTTTTTCCCATTTTATGGGAATAGTGCGCGTGTAATTGCCGTCGAGAATCCAAGAATCATTATTTTTTAGAACCTTTCTTAAATTTGAAAAAAACTCTTTGTCACTTGGCCAATACCAATTAGGACCCCAAAAGATTTCATCCATTTCAATGTAATTAATACCTAAAATAGTGGAAAGTGCTTTACTAAACATGGTCTTACCACTACTACTGGTACCCACAATATTGATTCGCTTATATTCAAAATTATTTGTGTAATCCATTAACGTATTTTATCCACCGTTTTTTATGTTTTAACCACTGCATATGCACGCACCGGAAAGGAACCGAAATTCCGGACCTTTAAAGGCACAGCATGAAAATTAAACTCTGTATCAGGTAGGTTTTCCATATTGCACATATGTTCTACAATGGGTATATCTGCTCCCAGCAGAATTGAGTGAACAGGGCGATGTCCACCCGAAGTGTCATCGATATTTAGTGAGTCAATTCCCACTAGAGCAGGTCCTGATGATTTCAGCCACTGGGCTGCTTCCTCTGTCAAGTAGGGGTGGTCTTCAAAATATTGCTTGGAACCCCAATGCTTGGCCCAACCAGTATGAATCAGTACTGCTTTTCCGCAAACATCAGCTTCTGAAAACAACTCCGGGCCGATAGCTCTTTCTCCTGGATCAGCCCTGAAAACCAAACCTTTCAAATCCGCAATTAATTCCAGCCGTAATTCCGATATATCCCTGCCATCAGCATAACGATGAAATGGCGAGTCTAAATAAGTACCTGTATTAGCTACCATTTCAATTTTCCCTATGTGAAAGGTGGTTCCTTCAGCATAATGTTTCTTTGACGCTTCTCTACTTAGAAAATCACAGATTATGGGCGCAGGCAGCCCTTTGTAAGTGACCATTCCGTGTTCTACTGTGTGACTAAGATCTATAAATGTTCTCATAGCTTCCTTTCATTCCGCACATTATTTGCCGTTTGAAATCTAAAGAAACTCATTGGTCTGAGTTATCGGTACGTTGAAGTGGAGTGAATACCGTCATTCGTTATCTGTACAATATACCGTTACCCTATTCATAATCTACTTCATGCTATTGTTGACCATTGCAGCGATTCATTGCGTTGCGATAATTTTACAACCAGCCCAGGAATAACCCAAAAACAATGATTCCAACTATATCGACGGCATAGATTAACCCTGTTACATATATTTTTTTTCTGATACTCTCCATATCGAATACCCAAAATGCAACAAGGAAAAAATGTAAATATCCAAAGAGGACTATTAAAAATGGCATGTGTGCGTTCCACCACGAATAATCCCAGGTTAATGCGCCGACAGAATTCAGTAGTATCTCTACAAAAACGCAGAAAATTGAATTAACAAAGGCAAAAAATATTCGATTCGGAATTCCAAGGATTTTAGTTTTTTTGTCAGGAAGTAACATTTTACTAAAAACAATACCGGCTATAGCAAACATGAAACTTATTTCAATGTTTAAACCAATGAGTATTAAGTAAGCGGTCTTTCCGGGTGCCCCCCAGACGGGAGCAAAATTGGTAAAATGAAAAACGAGTGAATTCCAAATTTCGTTAAACCAATCCATTCCCCAAAATGCCAAACCTGCAAATACCAAATTCCAATTTTTCCGCTCAATTTCTACAGCGTATACATAAACAACAAATGCGAATAGAGGAATCACAAACCATTCAAACTGACTACCATCTCTTAATATTTTTAGTGCTTCGAGAGCTGATTTTGTAGGCATATTAATTTCCTTTATTGTGGTTGATTTTATAAAAATTAATTAGCAACTAAACGGACGAGTCAACCATGTGTGCTATTTTTTTCTCTGGACATTTATTGCTAAAATTAACACCTTTTAACTTAATAACTGTAAATTGACGTTTCTCTGCTAATAAAACCTCCTTTGATGAATTTTAGGAATTAAGGTTAAGACTCATTAACACACGTTTTGATTTATCAAGACCTTTGGATTCTTCATCCAGAAGTTTATTTAAACACGAGTTGAGTTTAGATTGTTCAATCATTTTAAATCCCAGCTTAGTATAAAATGGGGCATTCCAGGGTAAATGACGAAATGTTGTTAAAGAGAGTTGGTTATATTTTTGATTCTTAGCCCAGATTATTACATTTTTAAGAAGATTTGTACCCAATCCTTGGCGACCATGTTCCGGATGTACACCAAGTTCCCGAAGATGAAGTTGTCCGCATTTATCAGATAGAAATGCGAAGCCAACTGCTTTATCCTGGTTTTCATCGACTGCAATCCAGAGTTTTTGTTCACTTAAGGCTTCCTCAAATACCTCAATAGGATTTGTTTCAGAGCGAAGAGCAAGTGGTAAATCTTCTACTGGAAAAAGTTCGGCTGCTACTCTTGATATTTCCGGTAATTCAGTAATATACTTGGTTTGTGCTATTTCTATTCTATAACTCATTTTCCACTTTGGTGCATTAATGTCATCAGGTTTTTATACCCATATCTTTAGCCAAGCCAATCAACCAGTCTTTTTCTCTTTGGTTTATATCTCTGTCAACTTTAGCAATTTCCGTAAGTTCATCAATTACTTTTTTCTTTTGGTCGTTATTGTCAAATACATTACCTATTATGTTTTGCAATCGAGATAATATTGGGCATTAATTCTTCCGGAGTAAGGTGAAGAACATCCTTATACCAGGCTTCTGCTTCTTCGAATTCAGATTTGAAAATATCAGAATCTTCTCCCGAGTACCACCCTCTTATTTTCTGAAAAATGAGTTCATGTTCATTATCGGCGAGATCAAAATCCGTTTGGTAGGCAAATGCAATGTACAAAAATGTTAATTGCTGGTTTATTCCATAATCTTCTATTTTTTTCATTTCAGTCCTTTACTTTCATTTGAGTTCTTCATGTCCCGGTCTATTGACAAATCCTTTGGTACAACAGTGCTTTGGATCGTTAAACCTTTTTTCTAACGAAGATTTGAATATCCGAATGGCGGAAAATTACTTAATGATGAGCCAAGTAAAAAGATTGGAATTTGTTATGCGTAGCTAAAATCATCGGTGCTGCTTGCCGGAGTTTACTATAATGCATCGCTGGGCTATCTATTTTTTTCTGCAAACAAGCTCGCCTTTGCCAATAGGTACTATGAGTGTATCAACTCTGTTATCAGTCAGGGCCCGGTCAAGCACCGGTGGAATCTGACGTAGTCGCTTCAAGCGAGACGTACCGTCGAATCGATTTTGGGTATCGATTTCTTCGAGATATTTCATCCGTTCAAGTATTGATTTTGGTATTTCGTTAAACATGGCTAATTATCCTTTTCTGGTGACTTGAAGTAGTCCCGTTTCAGATAAAGATACAGTAAAAATCCCCACCATGATACAAGAGCCAGTAAGGTAGTCATATCCATTATCTGCGCAACTAAACTTTGACCTTCCGTGCCCAACAGTGCTCCGTATTCGCCCAGCGGGCCAGTGGCTTCGGCCACCCTTGCTGATGTATCCAGCGTGTAAAGAATCCTGTCCAGGGTATAGAAAACGGTTCCGCCAAACATGAACCGAAGTCCCCAGGGTTTCGCGTCCCACAGACCCACCCCCATCCCAAGAAACAGACCGACGAACAGCAGATGGTAAATCACTGCCACAATACCACTGCGAACATCCCCAAACAATGGAACCGGTGAAGATATGGATAGTCCCTCAATCACAGCGGAGGCCAGGAAAAAGACTCCCGCCGTGCGAATGGTGAACCGTGCCCCGCCGAATGAGAACGCCTTAGTGGTTGTTGGTGTTTTGAGGTGCGTCCACTCACCGTTCTCTTTCTTCGCGGAGCAAAAACGGCACAAGACTGCGTCGTCTTGGATCTCCTCGGCACAGTACGGACATTTCATAAGTTACACTTCATTGGTTTGTTGGGTGTCATGCGTTGAGCAAAGATTTCTTTTACCAGTTACTACGCATCTGCCACGTTTGGTTGAACGTGTGAGAGGGTATTTTTCTTAATTTTTATTGGATGAATTGAATGCAACTAAATTTTTCCAATTTATTATTCCGTTATCACAGAAGTTTTCACTGAATTCTTGAGTAAACTTGTTGATAATTTGAGAACAGGATTTTAAAAATTCTTTTGTTTTATCTTTTGCTTTATGGCTAAAAGGTTCAATGACGTCAATGTATAAATTTTCATTTCCCGATATAAGTCCCAAAAAATGCTGTCTACAATATTTAAAATAATCACCTTTATCTGGTTTATTGTCAATTCCATGGCAACAATCATTTACTGCGATAATTTGTAATTTTGAATTACGTGTTCTTAATACCCGTTCTTTAATATTTAGTATGAATGTTCCCGTCGGTTTCAGAACTCTTAATAACTCAGACGTAATGGGTAAAAACCATTCAACATATTTATCAGGATGAATACCTCCATAAAAATTATCACGTTGGTCAGCATATGGAGGTGATGTAACAATTAAATCTATTGAATTTTCATCAAGTGATTTTAGCTCTTCCGCACAGTTTATAAGGATTAAATCTGTAATTATTTCCATTTTAAATTTTGTTTTTCTATGTTGATAATTTACGAAAAATATTTTTCTAATTTATCAACAAGCGGATGGTTTATTAGAAATAAAAAAAATAATATTCAGAATGTTTTGTTTCATATCACCCATCTGGACGAAGATGTTGACTATTTATTGACCTAATATGGTTGGAATCCGGGAATATTATGGGTGTGTTTCCACATAGAAAAATCAATAATGTAAGTATAGAGTATTAGCATATTTCAAAAGTAAAAGTACGGGTAATCGGCAATCGAAATGTGTTACTACCGGTAATTCCCTAGTTACGGGAGTATTTGAACGAATGTTGGGGTAAGGATAGTTGTGAAAGAAGTGAGGGCAGTAGTATGATGGATATGAATTTTTAATCCAAAAATTTATTTAATCCATAACTGGCGAAAGAGAGCAGAATAGCCACTGCTACGTCTGCCATCGGTGGAACGGTGGGAAAACCATAATTCCAGACAATAACACCCGTAAGCCAGATAAAATACGTCCGCATAAGGCGGCGAAATTAATAAAAAATAAAAGTAAATGTGTAACCATTTAGATACATTTTCATCTAATAGAGGTCTTTGCAAAACCTGATGTGTGAAGGAAAAAGATGTAAAATTTGTCTGGTTAAGGCGGGAAACGTAGTCAATAGCGGTGCTATGGACGAGTTTTCTAACGAAAAGCAGATGAATTTTAGACTTTTTAATTTGTGCAATAGGTTTTGCAAAGACCTCTAATAATAAAGAATTAGTAAAAGGAATAATCCATGAATCAGAATACAATACAAATAACGGACGGAAATTGGACACAAGAAATCCACAATTACAAAGGGGTAACTCTTCTGGATGTGTGGGCGCCCTGGTGTATGCCCTGCAGGATGATTGGCCCGGTGATTGAAGAGCTGGCTGATGAGTATGCCGGGAAAGCAAAAATTGGTAAATTAAATGCTGATGAAAACAAAAAACCGACTGAACTTGGTGTGTCCGGCATTCCGACAATGATCATTTTTAAAGATGGACAGGAAGTAGATCGTATAGTCGGAGTTGTGCCGAAAAACACAATGGTTGAAAAATTAGATTATTATTTAATGGCAGACTAATCATTGGATCAGACAGAAACAGAATTAATCAAGCAGGCAAAATCCGGCAACTCAAAAGCGATGGCTGAACTGGTTAGGCAACATTCCGCAAACATTTATAATGTGGGATTGCGGCTAATGCAAAATGAAACGGAGGCCGAAGACGTGTTGCAGGAAACTTTCCTGACTATGATCCGGAAACTGGATACATTTGCGGGAAAGTCTGCCTTGTCCACCTGGCTGTATCGTATCGCTACGAATATCGCTCTGGGAAAAATCCGTGAAAAGCAAAAGCGAAAAGCGGACGTGGAATTAGATGCACTGGATTTTGAACCGTTAACCGGTAATCAAATTTTATCATGGCCGGAAGAAGTGAACCAGCTCTGGAAAGATCAATCCATCCAAGCCTGCATGAAAGCAGCCCTGAAGGAATTACCTGAATCTTACAGAAGCGTATTTGTCATGAGAGATCTGGAAGGTTTATCAGTAAAAGAGACAGCAAAATTACTGGATTTGAGCGAATCGAACGTAAAAGTTAAACTCATGAGAGCCAGGCTGTTCCTCCGGGATAACATGGCTAAAAACCTTCATTGCATCGAGGCAAATATATGAGAAAACATTTCCACGGAATAAATGATGAAATTATTAAATTAGTGCAAAAACAATTGGGCAGAGATGTGGATGCAAACATTATTGAAAAAGTGGCACAACATATGAAAGAATGCCCCGACTGTCATATCTATGTAGATAGTGTTCATCAGACAATCAATTTGATAAAAAACATAGATTCTAACCATTCGCTTCCCGCTGATGTGGAGAAGCGATTGTTTAAATCTTTAAAATTGGAGAAAAACAAATGAAAATAACTATTATTATCATTATTGGATTACTGAGTGCGTATGCTTTCAATTCATTGTATGGAAAAAAGGGCGACATACCCTCCATTGAATCAGCAAAAGGGGTGGAACTCTATGGAAACAAGGACTATGTATTCGTTGATGTTAGAACAGTAAAAGAACACCAGGCAAAAGCGATTCCTGATACACCGGTTATCCCCGTACAGGAGTTAGAATCCCGCATCGATGAGTTGAAAAAATATAAGGATAAAAAGATTGTCGTATACTGCCGCAGCGGAAACCGCTCACGCACAGGAACGGATATCTTAATCAAACACGGATTTGACGCCGTCAATCTTTTAGGGGGAATGCTCCAATGGAAAGGACCGGTTATTTCCGGTGAATAAACGTCTGCTGATCATTGTTATAGGTGCAGTGTTGGGATATGTTTATTATGCATTAATTGGTTGCACAAATGGTTGTGCAATCACCGGGTCACCGTTCAACAGTACAATTTACGGAGCATTAATTGGCTTCGTTTGGGGCTGGCCTAAAAAACAAGAGAAGGAGAAGTAAAATGGATTATGGTTACCAGAGAATAATTGAAAAATCATTTGACGTAGTGGATGCAGACATCAGAAAAGCACTACAGGATCAGGGATTTGGTGTACTGACTGAAATCGTGGTTGATGAAACACTGAAGAAAAAACTAAATGAAGACTTTCGTCGTTATAAAATTCTGGGTGCTTGCCATCCACCTACGGCATTTAAAGCGTTATCTACTGAATTGGAAATCGGATTATTGCTGCCCTGCAATGTCACCCTTTGGGAAAACGAGGATGGAACAGTTACATTATCAGCTATCGACGCTGTTAAAATGCTCTCTGTGACCGGGCGGGATGATTTAGATGAATTGGCGGTCAGGTGAATGACTGGTTAAAAGCGGCCGTTGATGCAGTATGAATGATATTATAACAGCTGTATTTATTTTAGGTGCATGGTATTTTATCAACCGTGTCCTGTTACCCAAAATGGGTGTCCCTACCTGACAGAATCCGTATCCTCAGGTTGAGAAAAAAACAGTATATGATGAACGGACGGAAAAAGATGAAAGTGAGCTTTAAAAATGCCGATGTATGATTACAGGTGCAATTCGTGTGGACAAGAGTATGATGAACTTGTTTCATTTTCCACCCCTGATTCAGAAATTGAATGCCCGAATTGTAAAGAAAAGAATTCTAAACGGATGCTGTCAGCACCATGTATATCCACTAAAAGTAGTTCCGTTTCAACCCAAAGACCCTGCGGTGCACCTTCGGGATTCTCATGAGCAAGCTAAACCTGTGGTCACAGGATAAAAAAAAGCAACGTACACACCACATCGTGATGTGTATTATTCTTTTGTAGAGTTTCCCGAATTTTTGCACTCAACGTATAGACTCTTTAACTTTCAGGTTATTGCTATTTACAAAAAGATATATGCTGTCACAACAAGCTATCAATACGACTTATACACCGCCATTCCCGCTTTCACTAATTCATCACTGATATTGATGTACTTACTTTTTTTATTCCGGATCCATATTTCACCTATATAACGTCCATATTTCCCCTTTTTATCTTTAATCGTCTCCAGAATAATAGATTGACCTAATATAAGCTTTCGCAGGTAATCCCTCGATATTAATCCCTTTGGCCTTTCTAATTTTCGAAGCTCAGGAGCATTAATACGGCTAAGACGGATTTTTTCTCCCCGGGTCCAGATGTTGAGGCCAAGGTCAATATCTACAGTGCATGTATCCCCGTCATAGACGGAAACCACGAGGGCATTGTAGTGGTAGAGCTGTGGGCTTTTCATTGTTGTCTCCTTACTTATATTTCTCTGTTCTAATTAGCAACTGATTTAAAGCGGGTTGAATAAACCGTTTAAACGGTTCTGATTATTGAGTTCACTCACACCCACGATTAAAATCGTGGATTGCGTTCTCAATGGAAACAAAATATATTGTAGTGAAATGGTGTATCCTAAAATAACCCACGAATTTATTCGTGGGGTGGGAACATAGGAAAGCCGGAACCGATTCATCGGTTTTCTTCATAGTGTGCAACTTTATTAATTAAAGGTTGAGTTTATTTCTTAATTCAGTCATTATATAAAATAGAGCCATAGTTTGGAAATCACAACTCAGTTCTCAATAGTGACCGATGTCCCAACCAAAGGGGTAAAGCAGTTGTTGCAATATTGAGTATAAGAATACTTATCATAATTGGTATCAAATTTATCATCTTCGATCCTTGTTCCATAAGCGTCACAATCCAGACTAATCCGCCTGCCATGATCCCTACATAAAAAAGACTGACCACGACGGTAATAATCCCCCCGGCGCTAGAGCTGATCCTCATGGGATTCCTTTCATGGAATTGCGGATAAACAGCTCCAAGGCCCAAAGCGATGCTGATGAGTGACAGGCTCATTAATATGAGGAAACCGGTAGTGATCAACGTAAATGACAAACTCTGGCTCAAATAGTAGTTACTCACAAATGCCACTATTTCTGTAATAGTAAAAAATATGACAAAAGAGAGCCAAAATTTTTCTTTGAACAGTTTTGATAAATTCATGGGAGAAGCCTTCAGTATCCATAGGCTCTTTCCCTCCAAACTGATGAGAGGATAAACGAAACGAGAAGTCAAAGCTGCGAGTATAAAACCACTAAATCCAAAATTCATCATATAGATTGCTTGCTGCCAGAACGGAGAGAGGATATTAAATCTAACATCTGCCCGGGAGAGGTTAATCAGGTAAACTCCGATGAAAAAACTTAGGAGCAGAAACTGGACCCATTGCTGAGGTGTCCTTATAAATTGGAGAATATCCTTTATAACCAAACCTCTCATTTGTGGAGTAAGCCAACTTATCCGCGTAAATGACCTAAAATTACTTGGTTGGGTGTTTGTCAGCTTTTTGGTTGCTAATACTCGTTTCTGTTGTCCGGTTCCTTCCATTAATTGAAAGGTGGTATGATAATTTCGCCTTGCTATGAAGCCTGAAACTTCAATCCCCACCAACCCGGTTGATAAGAAAAGGCCTATGTAAAAAAATAAATTTCCCCAGTGGTGTTGAGACAACGAAACAAAAAGTTCACTCATCCAGTAACTCGGGATCACCGGGAAAGGAATCCGGGAAAGATTAGTAAGATACCGGTTAATTAGCCTGAAACTTGCCATATCTCCGGTTAAGAGTGTATCCTGCTGGCTGTATTTAAAATAAATCCAAAGAGTCGCTATAAAAATCAATCCCAAAATCATTAACACTGAGCGCATTCGGAACCAGCGAGTCAGTCGTATAACAAGCATCAAAAGGCTGAGACTGATCGCAGTGGAAATCACCAGAAAAGGAAAAAGTCCTGTTAGCAAAATGATGAGCATTTCTAAAAAGGAGAGGGATTTCACTGTGCCATAAGCTAATGTAAGAGGAAGCCCAAGAATGAGTATGGCCCAGGAGCTGTAAACAAGGTTTTCCACAAATTTAGAGCGAAAAATGGAAATAACAGCAAGGGGGGTAGTCATCAGAAATGAGACTTCAGAAGAACGATAAAGTGTTGATAAGGCGGTGATCATATTCGAGAGGATGAGAAGGTAGAAAATGATAGACCAGCCGATGTAAAAAATGCGATCCAGCAGCAATTGACCCAATTCCCCTTGTTCAAGGAGGAAATTGGCGCCCCGGATAAAGAGTGTATATCCACCAATAACCAATCCGATTATGATCAGGAGTGAAACAGACATTTCGAGCCATTTTTTCCGGATATCGGTTTTAAGGTGTCTTAAAAAGGCATGTAGCTTGACTCGGAGAATTAAAATAGAATAAGGCATCTAAAAGTCTATTTTGTGTCTGTCCATAATGTTGAAATTTCTTTTTTCTTAACCCCGTCATTCATAGCAGGGTTACAGATACTAAAAAAGCTCTGACGCCGTTCACGGTGTTTTAACCTCATATTCTTCCAAATGATAAGGGCATGAATGCCCTGCTGGAATTTTGTTATATTCAAATCCCAGCCCTGCCTGTCCGCCGTAGGCACGCAGGCGGGAAGGACTGGGCTACACATTTTCTTCTTCCCGTTCAATAATATCTAAGAAAAAATCTTCAAGATTTCCTTCATATTTGGTCGATGCTTGAAACGATTCAACCGATCCGATTCCCAAAATTTTCCCCCTGTTGATAATCGCGATCCGGTGGGAGAGTTCTTCGGCTATATTCAAATTGTGGGTGGAGAGAAAAACAGTCACCCCGTTCCGGGATTTTTTCTTGAGCATATCTTTGATTTTCCTGCCTGTCTTCGGATCTAACCCCACTGTAGGTTCGTCGAGAATGAGGACTTTCGGTTCGTGTATAAACGCCGCCGCAAAAGCAAGCCTCTGTTTCATCCCTTGAGAATATCCTTCAATTCTGTCGGAAAGCCATTCATCCATGTCTAATTGTTCACAGTACGATGTGATTCCTTTTGCAATATCTTTAAGAGTCATTTCATACAAGTTTCCAATAACATTCAGAAATTCTTTCCCCGTAAGTTTTTCATAGAGAAAGGGAGCATCCGGAACATAGCCGATCATCTTCTTTGCTGTACGAGGATCATTGACGATGTTCGTACCGTTGATAAGAAGGGACCCGGAATCCGGGCTCATAAGTCCGACTATCATTTTGATTGTGGTGGTTTTTCCGGCGCCGTTAGGTCCCAAAAAACTGAATATTTCTCCTTGTTCCACTTTGAAGGAAATGGAATCTACTGCTGTCAAAGAGCCGAATGATTTTGAGATTTGCTGAAGTTCAATCATAATAGTGGTTTCTCATATTTTTGTTCTATAATCCGAATGGAAACTCGTCCAAATAAGGGCAGGAGTTCAGTCAGGTTATTAAAATCCCCTTCATGTAATGTGATATGGGTTGCATCGGCAACCGGCTGGCCCAGCGTAGGATCAACAGCAACCCAATTTCCGTCCAGATAAACCACAGGCCAGGCGTGATAAAGAAATCGACCCTCTAGATAAACCAGGCCAATATGAATTTTGGTAGGAATTCCGATGCTGCGACTCAAAGAAGTAAACAGGATAGTATGTTCGCTGCAATCTCCTTGTTTCCCGTCGAGGATCTCCAAAGCGGAAGAAAGAGTAACCACAGGCCGTTTTTTCAGATAGCGATAAACCCAGTTATTTAGCCGATTAACCTTATCGTGTTGGGTACGGTCATTTTTTGTCAGTTCCCGGGATAATTCCTTAATTTTTGGATTATCACATTGAATGATGCTGTTTGATACCAGAAAAGTGTCAAGAGGAACATGAATTTGAGGAGTAGAAACGGGGCGAAGCCGGAGATAAAGGGGGTTTTCCTGAATGATGCTCTGCCGTTCGGAATTAAATTTTTGCAGATAGAGAGAATCGATTCCGCCAATCTCTAAAATGAGTTCCAATAGAGAAGCGGGGTCTCTCACAGGCGTATCCACGGGTATGGCATAAACGTCTATAAGATCAACTTCACTAACTTCAGATAGTATCCGGATGGCTTTGTCCGGGGTCGTTTTTTCCATCACCAATCCCATGATGGTTTCTTCCCGATAGGTGGATCCATTATCATCCAACCATAGAATAGATGGAACACCTTTAAACTGAACCCGTATTTTGTTTAACAAGTAACTATTTTCGCCTATGTTAAGTTCTTCTTTACCTTCATGTGAAATTTCAACCTGAGCAATTTCCATGCTGACAGGATCGAAAGCCGGAACGGTAATCGTTTCGCCTTTTTTTATTCCCTGCCAAGCGACCATAGGCTGAATGCTGAGATAGGTATAAACCTCTTCCGGGACATCAATTTCCCTGATGGTGCTGTCTCTTCCGGTTATCTGCGCTACCAGCAACGTTTGGTCAACCTTTTTCCCACTGAAATGGGTAAGGGATTGATCCGATTGCAATTGAAAATCAAAAGAGAGTAATCGGAAGAGGGTATCGACCCTTACGTAATTTTTCATTACGAGTTTTGTTTCAATCCCCGCCACAGCCATTTTAAGTTGAGCCGTACTTGTAATAGAATATCCCTGTTCCCGTAAGTTTGTCACAGAATAAACGGAATAACCCAATTTTTTTCCGTGATGAGTGATGGTCATCCATTCTGCGTCTGTGGGAATATCTTTGATACCTGATTGCAGGGATACAACCATAAATTGAGATGAACCATCGAAATAACTGCTTTTTATTAATGATCCTAAAAGCGTACACCAAACTCCAAAGAGCAAAAAGACATAAATGGAATGGATAGAAAAGGCGGTTTTACGTCCGGTCATATAAGAGATGAATATAGGATAAATTGGAAACACGTAACACTTGCAAAGTGAGAATGAATAATCGTACTCATATCTGTCCAAGACGTTTATCGAAACGATTTAATTATATGTTTTTAACCCCTTTGTGTTTCCCCTATTAGCGAAAGCGCAGGGGAAAAATTTTGGCAATAGTCCGGTTGCTTTCTCCCCTGTAAAAGGGGAGAATTGAAGTGGGGTTTATAAAATAGGTATTTTGGATTATTTCCTCAACTCTTTTCTTCTGTTTGTGGTATTGA
>CAJVYU010000035.1 GCA_913009735.1 uncultured Fidelibacterota bacterium | reverse complement strand
ATTGAATTTCTCAATTATAACAAAAGTTAGGAAACAAAATAATTGGATAACCTTATTAGGTTTATCTCTGTTTTTATTTTTTCTGATAGCCGGTTGCCAGAAAAATGATTTCCCCAAATGGCAATCCCTCGGTTTTGAGGATAAGCTTGCAATTCGCCTTCTCTTAAATAAACCTTATCTTTATGTCTGTGCCGATTCAGATGGTCTGTGGAGAAAAGACATCGAATCCAAGGCATCAGAGTGGGAATATCTGGGGATGTCTGCTTCGAGTTTGGGTAAACCCGCAGATCGTGGTGTGCAAGATATAGTGATTGACGAAGAGAATCCTAGTTTGCTAATGGTTTTGTACAAGTCAGAGCAAGGAAACGACCACGGTATCTATAGATCATTAGACGCGGGACAAAATTGGGCGCCTGCGGATAGCGGATTGCAGTATTATGTATACGGACAACGATATTTTAGCCGTTTACACAGATTCCTGCAGTATTCAGACAAGGTTCTTGGTGCAGGCCATGGTATCTACATTACAAAGAACTTTGGCCAGCACTGGGAAAGGGTAGATACACCCCCGGAAGTTGGGGGAGAAACGGTTTCTTCACTAATCCGTCATGTAACAGAGACCAATGTAATATGGTTAGGTGGGGAAGGCAGTTTTTCTCAACCCGTACTTGCATTTTCTGCCGATTCCGGTTCAACGTGGACACCCGTTGACCTTAAGCAAGTGGTTCCTAGTGTCAATATTGTTACCGGCATAGCTTTTGATCCTTCAGACGCCGACGTTGTTTATGTTGGTGTGGGGGATACGTTAATCAAAACAATAAATAGTGGCGAGTCTTGGATTGTTCCCCAAATGACAACTCCACATGGTAAGTCTATCGGCAACATTCTATCTAACCCGGCAAATCCAGATCATTTTTGGGCAACTGCTGGAAATAGCTTAATTGAGACCTGGGACGCTGGAACAACATGGGAATTAATTGAAGGTCCTATCCCGGAAGCTACGTATGTCCTCAATATGATTTGGGATGAAAAAGCACAAGAAATGTATATAGGGACTTTTAATGGAGTCTATCGTTTTAAACCATAATTTTTCAATAAAACTATTAAGCAGGAGGTGTGCAATGAATAATAAGATAGATTCTTTTTTAATACCAGCCAATTGACAATAATTTGATTACACCCATGTTGGTAGGTGAAAGCGTTGGATTACACCCTATGATGGTCATGATTGCCCTGTTAATCGGCGGAACGCTTATGGGTCCCATGGGTATGCTATTTGCCGTTCCCGCTGCTGGAATTATTAAAGTAATTGGTCATGAAATTTCATTTTTGACTAATAATGCTCATTTGCTTTAAACGGATTAACGCTCAATCTTAAACAAGATATAATCCTTAAAAGATAAATGTAATTCACCCCCCTCTTCCAACGGGTAAATCCACAGTTGGTACGAGGAACCATCTTTGTTATTCCTTTTAATAATATCTTTGGGTGAACCGAGAAGCGATTGGATATCCGGTACAGTCATGCCGATTGAAACAGGTGGTGTTGTTTTTGTTTTCGTAGAACGAAGTCTGACCTCTTCCATTCTGTTGTCAATTCGGCTTTTCATTTCCCTTTCCTGGTCAGCATTGAATTTTTCTATTAGATCATTTAATATTTTTTCATTTTTCTCACCGAGTCCGCCTGTTAATTCACTTGCATCTGTCAGCAACTGAATCGCAGATCGCAATTCATTGGGTGAAGTAACGGTATTAGCTATTTCTACCAGATGTGTTGCAACCTGGTAGCGTAATGTACTTGCCTCGAATTCCAATGATTTATCTTTCGAGACAGCTTGATCCAGCAACTCCAATGATTTGCTGTAGAATCCAAATTTCAATGCTTTTTCAGCTTCCTGAATTGATTTTCTTGCTTCAAAATAGGGTATTTTTAATTTGGCTTCCGGTGAGAAGTGAGCGATTTTTTCCATCAACCTGATTGCTTCATCGATTCTGCCTTTTGATGATAATTTTTCAGCCCTTTCAATTTCAAGAATAGCCAGGTGATTCAGTTTCTCTTGAATCATTTCCCTGGTTTTTTTATCTGCTCTTTTTCTGGCATCCAGAAATCTGTCAATTGCCTTATTACCCAACCCATTAAGTTCAAATTCAATACCTTCCTTATATAACTGAATGGGAATCTTTTCTTTACATTCTGCTAAATATTTCTCTGCTCGAACACGATTTGTATGATCCGGGTAATTTTCCAAGAACGTATTAAAATATTTACTTGCACTGACAAAATCTCCGCGATAATAATATTCTTTCGCCTGATCTCCCAATGTCAATGTTCCACCATACAAGACAGAAAATGTCAGGTGAATTCCAAAATCCTGTAAATGAATTTTATTAATTGGAGTAATATTATCCGGATCATTTATGGTGTTTAATTTTGTATAGGCATATCGCAGATCGACACCCACAGAAAATCGATTTTTCAATGACTGATCAGATTTACCGCCACCCATGAATTTTCCCATATTTATGATTAATCTTGGCCCAAATGAAACAGACATGCTTGGTCCATAAGCCGATGGTGTTGCCAACAGTTGATCTTTATTATCCATGTAAAATTTCGCGGTAGATAAACCATAAGTAAATCGTGTATCTATATACCACGGCTCGAACCATTGAAACATGGTGGTATGACTTATCCCAAAAGTTAACACCCTCGGCGCAAACCGAATATTGCCGGGATCCCAGTTCGGATTAACGCTTCCCCATGAGGTGGTATTATCAATAAGTCCGGGGATTAATAAACTACTGTAGCGAAAATTCAACCCCGTTTGCATATCCAACCAACTTGCATTAATAAAATAGTAAAATAAATTCATTTTAATAAAATCAATGTCCAATTGATGCCCTAAACGAGCTGCTAATGATCCGCCGGTAAAATTCGCTACTGATTCTTCATATTCGATCCAATTGGATTTAATTTGATCGCCATCCTTCCCGCCTCCTCCGTAAAAAAATGCACCATAGCGAATTTCAACCGGAGCAAACGTAATGGGTGCATGAAATTCCCGTCGGTGTAATATCTGGTTTTTCCAATAACCCGGTTTTCGTTCAATATCCTGCCTCGGATTGATCTGAATCAAGCCCCAGAGGTAGGATTTGACTTCATCTGGATTAGAACCAAATACGTTCCCAAGGAACAATAAAAGGAATATGAATGTGCTTAACCTCGGATGCATACCTATTCAAAATACTGAAAGCATAGATTTTGAGCAAGCATCTTGTTGCCGGTAAATTGGATAATTTGCTAACAGATTGGTAAAATAGAAATACGATTGTAAACGTGATCATTTCAAAATGCTACTTTGAAATAAACATTATTATTTACTACATTTCACTATGATCAAGAAATATATAAATAGAAAATTAGAGAAGAGAGTAGAAAAGTTATCAGAGAAATATCCAATCATTACTATTCTTGGACCGCGTCAATCCGGTAAAACGACAATGCTTAGACAGATGTATCCTGATTATCACTATGTTACATTAGAATCACCGGATACGCGACTAATGGTGCAGAATGATCCAAGGGGGTTTTTGTTACAATACAAAAATAAACCTATAATTATTGATGAGTTTCAGCGGTTTCCGGAACTTACTTCTTATCTCCAAGAGTATGCTGATTCGGTTTATGAAATGGGACAAATATTCTTGACCGGTTCACAGCAATTTAATATTAGTGAAAAAATCTCACAGTCACTCGCCGGAAGGACAGGAATTCTGAAATTATTACCGTTATCCTTACAAGAAATTATCAATGTGTATCCTATTTTAACATTAGAAGAAATGATGATAAAAGGTTCTTATCCTGCTATTTATGATAGAGATATGACTCATCTGGAATGGTATCCATCTTATGTAGAAACTTATTTGGAGCGTGATATCAGGCAATTAGTGAATGTCGGGAATTTGGATAAATTTTTATTATTTTTAGGACTGTTAGCAGGTAGGACCGGACAACTGTTAAATATGAACAATGTGAGTATTGAGGCCGGGATCACTCAACCAACAGCGAAACAATGGTTATCCATTCTTCTCACGAGTCAGTTGACATTTATCTTGCAGCCATTGCATAAAAATATTAATAAACGAATGATTAAAACTCCAAAACTCTATTTTACTGATACCGGATTACTATGTCATTTATTGAGAATTCGATCTCTATCGGATTTACAAGTGCATCCATTGAGAAGTTCAATCTTCGAGAATTTTATTGTTTCCGAATTTTATAAATACAAGTTCTATAACCAGCAATCAGATTATAATATGCTATATTATCGAGATACAGCCGGACGTGAAGTTGATTTGATAATCGAACAAGCTTCTGATATAAAACTTTTCGAAATAAAATATACGCATACTCTCCGACACGATTTTTATAAACATATGAAGTATGTGCAAAATAATATACCCATTAAATCAGCAGATGTAATCTATGCAGGCCATCAACGATTCCCCGATGTGTTAAATTGGTCCGATATGACTGATATTCAATCATGGCTTGAGAACTAAACCTGCAACGTTGACAGGGCGATTGAACGGGATATTAAATCTACCGAAGGCGGCTTGTCCACCGCTTGCCTGCCGGAATCGACCTGTCCACCGAAAGTGGAATGCAGGTGGAAGTGTAGGCAGGAAGACGAAGCGAAGGTGGGAGCGCAGGTAGACCGATCCCGTGAGCCTTTCTTTCATCAAATAAGCTTTTAGTAAAAATCAAAAGTAAGTGAAAATTTAATGTTCGCAGGGACGGGAGTCCCTGCTAGGATTTTAAGGTTTTTCAATTTAGACAAACAACTAAAACACTCCCATCAATACAGGGTTTAGAAAAATGGAATGTGTAAATTTGCCACTCGTATTACGGAACTATTTTATTGACAGAATATTCCATAACTGAAATGAATTTAAAAAACATCACCATATTATTAATCTTCACTTCTTTTGTCTTTGGACAGGATTTCACCATTGCACGTCTTCACTACAGCGGTGGGGGTGACTGGTACAGCGATCCCAGCAGCCTTCCCAATCTACTTAATTATTTACAAACGCATACAGCCATAAAAGCCACTGACAAAGAAGCGCGCGTAAAACTGACCGATGAAGATTTGTATTCTTATCCCTATCTATATATGACCGGCCACGGCAATATCCGATTTGAAGAAAAAGAAATAATCCGTTTGAGAACATTTCTTAATCGCGGAGGATTTTTGCATGCTGATGATAATTATGGTATGGATAAATCATTCCGGCGAGAAATGAAACGGGTGTTCCCGAATAAAGAATTTGTGGAATTGCCATTTGATCATCCTGTATTTCACCAGGTTTTCGATTTTCCAAAAGGTCTTCCAAAAGTTCACGAACATGATAATAAACCTCCCCAGGCTTTGGCGTTATTCGATGGTGACAGGATTTTAGTTCTTTATACATACGAATGTGATTTAGGCGATGGCTGGGAAGATGCTGAAGTCCATAAGGACCCGGAGTCAATCCGAACAGCGGCACTGCAAATGGGCGTCAATATTATTCATTTTGCATTAACACAATAATGAATTCCATCGAAAAACAACTGAACAAATTCTTGAAGGCTGCTCTTATTAACGACGGGCAAACCTTAGTTTGGATTTTATATACTTTATTGTTGGTTTCTATTTTAATAACCGTCACGCTGGAAAGTATATTTTATTTTTCTTCCTCCGTTCGTTTCGGAATATGGCAATTGGGTTTTATTCTACTGTGCTTATTTATTTTAAGCGTTATTATTTTTCTTTTTTTCGTTTTTAACAATCGAATCAACCGATACCGCAAATCAACGTTAGCCCGAGCAGCCGGCAGACTCGCTTTCCCAAAAGAGGATACGATCATTAATGCGCTTCAATTGGAAAGAGGAGTGAAATCAAGTACATCCCGGGAATTGAGTCAATTTTTCATTGATGAAACATTGCAAAAACTTGTTGAAATAGATGAATCTGAACTATTCTCGTCCGGAAGAGGTGCCAAATGGAAAATATTTTCGCTTGGTGTTTTGGTAATAGGTTCTTTGGTCTTTTCGTTGAACTGGGAAAACAGCGCCCAGGCTGTCTATCGCTGGTTTCATCCCCAAACTGAATTTTCTGTTCCGGAACCGTTTGCTATACATTCGGAAACCGGCAACATTAACCTGTTGGGAAGTGAATCAGTAAAATTGTCATTTTCAGTCCTTGGAGATGCTCCGGACTCCCTTTTCATCGATTTTCAATCCTATACAGAACGTGATTCTACAAAACCCATTCCCGTCGCAAAAAGAGACAGTACAGGATTCTATCATTATACATTAGAAAATATTTCACAGAACTATACGTATCGTTCGTATGTCCCGGCAGTTCATTTCTGGGAAACCTGGGAAGAAGTATCCTCGGAAACATATACCATATCCGTAACGGACAGGCCGGTGATGGAGGATTTAACCATTACAGTCATCGCGCCGGATTATGCCAAAATAGATCCGACCATACAGAAGGGAAATCAAGCAAATATCAGTGGTTTGCTGGGATCATCTATTCAAGTGAACCTGCGCAGTAACAGACCCCTTAAAAATGGGAATCTGATTTTGGATGATTCTGAAATTCCCATGAAAATCACCGGAAAACGGGCTGTTGGAGAGTTTCTGTTAGAAAAAGACAGCGAATTATCGATTCAATTGATTGATATTCGCGGCATCTCAAACCGGAACCCCATCCCTTTTCAGATTTCTGTTATTGAAGATTTTTATCCGGATATAACGGTTCAACAACCTGAAAGGTCCTTTGAGTTGGGAAGCGACCAAACTGTATTACTGCATCTGCAAATAGAAGATGATTTTGGATTTTCGAATCTTCAAGTTGCTTATGAAATACATCGTCCTGCATATATTGCCATTGAACCGTTGATGTCCCTTTTTACCATTCCCATTGATGATCCCCGCAATGTCCGTCAGGATATTTTTCATTCCTGGCAGTTAGGTGAATTTGGTTTAATGCCGGAAGATGAAGTGTATTTTCATTTTGAATTATCCGATAATGATGAAATCTCCGGTCCAAAGAAAACTGTCACTGAAGATTTTATTGCCAGGATCCCCGGTTTGGCTGAACTATTTTTATCATTTGAAAATAATGAAACAGACCTTCTAAATGAAATTTTCGAGACTCAAGAAGAATTAGAATCTATTCGTGAGAATATGGATCAATTAGAATTGGATGTCCTGAAACAAGATCAATTGACCTGGGACCAGCGGCAGGACTTGCAAAAAATGCTTGAAGGAATCCGGGAAGAAATTCAGAAAATGGAGAAGCTGAATGAAACAATTGATGTATTGCAGGAGGCTGCAGAAAAACATGATTTATTTTCTTCAGATCTCATGGAAAAATTCAGTCGTTTGCAGGAGTTAGTGGATGAAATATTATCAAATGACTTGATGCAAAACTTACTTGAATTAGAAAAGTTGATGGCAGAAATGAATATTGACAAACTCCAAGAATCACTTGAATCATTAACTGACAACATTGATCAGATTGAACAGCAATTGGATCGTTTTATCGATATTTTCGAGCGAATTAAGGCAGAGCAAAAAATCGATGAGCTGCGCACTCGTATTGAGAGCTTAACAAAACAACAGGAAAATATTCATGATCGTATTGAACGGACACAAGAATCAAACGACACTTCAAATTTTCCAAGACTAAGTGAAGAAGAACAACGGCAGGTTGAGGAATTTTCTAATATTCGCAATGAAATGGATAAAGCGGCAGAAGCTGTAGAAAAATTTCATCCGGAATCTTCTGCCCGGCTTAAAGACTTGAAACGGGATCCGTTAATGAATCAAACATACGCAGATTTACAGCGGACTGTAAATCAATTGCGCAGGCAAAATGCCAATGAGGCTGTAAATCGCAGTTCCTCGTCTCTCAATAATCTGCAAAAGTTACTTTCAGAAATAGAAGATATTCAGCAGGGGTTTCAATCGGCTACTACACAGGAAATGGCAGCGAAATTTCAGCGAACCATGAGAGATGTGTTAACCCTGTCCAAATCCCAGGAACAACTACAGAATGAAACACGCAACCTGGCAAGAAACTCTCCACGCCTTGGCGAATTGGCTAACCGGCAGCTAATGATCCAGGACCAATTGCGGCAAGTGATGGAGCAACTGATGAATTTATCTCGTGAGACCTTTGCTGTCACCCCGGAAATGGGACGGGCAGTGGGTATGGCAAACGCCATGATGGAAGAAGCAAAAAATGCCTTGGCCCAACGAAATGGTCGTGGTGCAGCTCAACGTCAACAAGCAGCTATGTCATCATTAAACGAGGCCGCCTTGGCCATTAATCAATCCATGAATCAAATGCGGTCTTCAGGATCGGCCGGCGGTTACGAGCAATTTCTGGAACAAATGGGAAAAATGGCAGGTCAGCAGCAAGGCATTAATAATCAAAGCCTGCAGTTGGCTATGGGGCAAATGGCCGCCGCTGCTCAGAAAGGCTTATTACAACAATTGCTTCAAGAACAGAAACAAGTGAGAAAATCTCTCCAGGAATTAATAAATGAATCAAAACGTTCCGGTGAAAAAGGGCTTGGTGACATGGGCGGTATCGCACGGGAAATGGATGACGTTCTTAAAGATTTTCAGCGACAAAAAGTTACACGCCAAACGATTGACCGTCAGCAACGCATTTTATCCCGGATGCTGGACAGCCAAAAATCCATGACCCAGCGGGGAGAGAAAGAAGAACGAAAAAGTAAAACCGGAATTGAAATATTCACAACCGGGCCTGATGGATTACCCTTAGACATGGGACAAAGAAAAAGTTTAGCTTTGGATGCATTGGATCGAGCATTAAAAGCCGGATATCCCCGGGATTACCAAATAATGATTCGCAGGTATTTTAATTCAATCAGTGAAAGTAAAACGTTTCTTTCCAAAGGAGATTCAACCGTTGCAAATTAATATTTTTACCGTTTTATTACTCCGTAATATGATAATCGTATGATATTCAATATATTTCCTATTTTAAAAAACCCCTCTTTCATTCTCCCCTATCACAGGGGAGATAGTCAAAAGATTTCCTGCCCGTCTGGTTTGTTCGACGCGTCATGCCTGCGGGTGTCCAAAAACCTTTCGCAACCGCTATTTTCCCCGAATTCGACATTGGCCAATGTCGCATGCAGGGTAACACAAAGCTTGCCTGCCGTAAAGACAGTGCAGGCTGGGGGGTTCAAAATACGACCACTACTGCTAGCCGGTTCCGTTTTATTATTATTTTTCTCTATCTCTATGGGACAAATAAAAGTACGCCCTATGGGGCCGGGAGCACTGCAGAATGCTCTTCTGATGGAACGAAAGGGAGATCTGGAAGAAGCTCGAAAAATCTACGAGTCAATTCTAACTGAAAAGCCTAATAATCGTCAGGCATATACACAACTCAAAAACATTTATAAACGGCTTGGTGATTATAGGTCCGCAGCTGAATTAATCAACAATTGGCTTGAGCATTCTCCCCATGATCTTCAACAGCGTGTGGAACTGGGTGAAATATTATTCACCAGCGGAAATAAAAAAGAAGCCGGTGAGGTATGGAATAATTTTATTGTTCAATATGGTCAAAATTCCAGCGCTTACCGGATGTTAATTCATACATACAGCCGAATGGGACTTGCTGATAAAATGCAGGAAATGGTTCGCATGGGACGTAAGCGATTTAATGATCCTGCGTTTATGGCTCTGGATTTGGGCAATTATTATCAAGCGAGGCAGAATAGTGCAAAGGCTGTTTCCGAGTTTTTAATTTATGCAGAATATAATCCAAAACAATTAAAACTCATCAATGACAAAATTTTGATTATGAGCGATGATATTGAAAATGTGAAAATTATCGAGAGTAGTTTAAAGATGCACATGGACAGGACTCCCGACATTGTTCACAGCTTACTTTCATCGCTTTATTTCAAAATCGGCAATTATCAACAATCACTGGATCATCAATTCCTTATTGCAGATGATCAGAGTGCCCGGCTGAACCGTTTAAATCATTTTGCCAATAGTCTGCGCAAGGAACGGCAATTCGACCTTGCTATTTTAACATATCAAACGATTTTAGCCAATATTCGCAGCCTGCCGGGGAAAATTGATTCTAAAAAACTCGGGCAAATCCTATTGGGCCTGGGGCGGGTTTATGAAGACCAAATCCACCCTCACAAATTCAATAATTCACTGATTCTGAATGAAATCAATAATGCTTTCTTTAATAGTCAATTTACTTTGCAAACTACCATTTCTACTGACGCACTTGAACAAGCAGTTTCAATGTATAACACTATTTTGGATGATTTACAATCAACATCATTTTCGCCTCAAGCTCATTTTCGCCTGGGAGAGATTCAGTTCAAAATTTTGATGGACATCGACGGCGCTTACGCTGCGTATACAGCGGCATTATCGACCAACCCGGGGTTAGAATTATCATTTAAAATTCACTCTCGTCTTGTGGATATTTTAATTGCAGAAGGGAAAATAGAAGAAGGTCAGTTATATCTGCAAAATCTGCCAATATCACTCAAAAATAAATATAAAAACGAGATTGCTGTGAAATCCATTCAAATTGGCCTATACAATGGAAAAATAGATTCAACATTAAAGATATTAGATGATTTGTTATTCAATATGGTGCCCTCGGATAACCAATTCAATGATTTTATGGAATTACAAGCCATCATTAATATTAATTATACTGATGGGGATGACAGTAATAAAGAAGCCTTTCGACATTATTTAACCGGTGAAATGTTATTGAAGCAAAACAAGCTTTCTGAAGCTGTACTGATATTTTCAACTATCCGGAAAGATCAGTATTCTACCTCCATTGCAAAATTAGCTTCCATAAGAGAAATTTTTACTCTGTTACAAATGAATCAATTTGATGAAGCCATGATTCGTTTAAACCGGTTATTGGCTTCGGATGCCGGAGATACGGGACTTGTATTGGCCGGAGAAATCTATCAATACATTCGTAATGATTCTCAAACAGCCTTGAGCTATTATGAACAATTGCTGCAGGATTATCCCGACTCATTTTTATTTGAGCCCGTTCGTCAACGTGTGCGAATCCTAAAAGCAGAAACGGAAAGTTAATGAAACAATTCATCTACATTATTTCATTTATTCACATCTTACTAGGCCAAAAAATTCTGATCCCAATGGATATTGGACAACGGGATCATTTGAAAGCATACGGGTTAGCCTTTTGGATTTTAGAAAGTAACACTAATGTGGAATGGTTACTGAATTACCGGGGCGGCTCATTCCTGGCAGATACCAATAGTGATATTGAAAAAGAATGCCGTATCCGGGGCATCAACTATGAACTCATCAACGCGGCTGAAGTCATGTCCATTTATGGTGAAATAGAACAAAATAATATGGATGTTATATTGCTGGAAAAACCGCCGAAGATCGCCATTTACTCACCACCCAGCAAACAACCCTGGGACGATGCGGTTACTCTTGCATTAACCTACGCTGAAGTTCCGTATGAAACATTATGGGATGATGAAGTTTTCCAGGGTAAACTGGAGGATTACGACTGGCTTCACCTTCACCACGAGGACTTTACCGGTCAGTACGGAAAGTTCTATCGCAATTATCATTCAGCTCCATGGTACATTCAGCAGAAAAAGGAATTTGAAGCCATGGCTGCAAGGAACGGCTTCGCAACGGTTCATGAAGAAAAAAAAGCAGTGGCGCGAATGATTAAATCCTATGTGGGACAAGGAGGCTTCTTGTTTGCCATGTGCAGTGCGACAGATTCATACGATATTGCATTAGCGAGTGAAGGAATTGATGTGGTACATCCCGTTTTTGACGGTACACCCATCGAGCCTGACTTTCAGAAAAAACTGGATTTTTCTAAAACATTCGCATTTACTGATTTTACATTAATAACAGACCCCATGGTTTATGAATTTTCTGATATTGATTATCCTCCCAGCAACAATCCTGTTTTACGTGGTGCCGAAGCTGATTATTTTACGCTCTTCGAATTTTCTGCCAAGTACGATCCCGTTCCAACGATGCTGACGCAAAATCACGTACCGGTTGTCAAAGGATTTATGGGGCAGACGACCGGTTTCCGCCGCGACCGCATCAAAAACCATGTGGTGATCATGGGTGAGGATTTGACCACACCCCAAGTCAAATATCTCCATGGGAATTTTGGCAAAGGATCGTTTACATTTTTGGGAGGTCACGATCCGGAAGATTACCAGCATTTTGTGGGTGATCCACCCACTGATCTGTCTCTGCATCGCAATTCCCCGGGATACCGGCTTATATTGAATAATATTCTTTTCCCCGCTGCACGGAAAAAAGAACGCAAAACATAAAGACTGATTGGATGAATGGATGTGTGAATGAGAGGCATTTTAATGTAGTACAGACATTCCTGTCTGTACTACTGCAGACAAGAATCCGCCAAAAGTCGGACAAGTTGTCTGCAGTACTTCTAAGTTTTAGTTATCATTTTATCATTTTGGTCTTGTATAAGTGACTTATTCCCCGCCAACATTTTTGGATATTCAAAAAGCTGCGGAAAGGATTGCGCCCTTCGCTAACATAACGCCTGTACTGACAAGTTCTACCATTAACAAAATGGCAGGTAAAAAATTATATTTCAAATGTGAGAATTTTCAGAAAGTAGGAGCTTTTAAATTCCGCGGCGCCTGTAATGCTGTGTTCAGTTTAAAAGATAACGAAGCCGCTAAAGGGGTGGCGACACATTCGTCCGGGAATCATGCTGCCGGGCTGGCCTTAGCGGGGAAGCTTCGCGAAATTTCTGTCCATGTGGTTATGCCCCGAAACGCTCCTAAAGTTAAAATAGAAGCTGTTAAAGGATATGGGGCAAAAATTATATTTTGCGAGCCTACTCTTGAAGCAAGAGAAGCCAGTCTGAATCAGGTGAAAAATGAAACAGGGGCTGTGGTGATCCATTCGTATAATGATGAACGAATCATCGCCGGGCAGGGTACCGTTGCATTAGAGTTTTTGCAGGAATATCCGGACTTGGATACACTTATAGCACCTGTGGGCGGCGGCGGTCTGATTTCCGGAACATGTGTGGCAGCGAAAGGGATAAACCCGAATATCACCATTATCGGTGCAGAACCCCGGGGAGCTGATGATGCATTTCAATCACTGAAAAAAGGGGAAATCATACCGCAAACGAATCCGCAAACCATTGCCGATGGATTGCTTACGACCCTTGGAGATAAAACATTTCCAATTATCCGGGAACATGTAGAAAAAATACTGACGGTCAGCGAAGAATGGATTGTCAGGGCCATGCGATTAATCTGGGAACGGATGAATATTATTGTTGAACCATCTTCTGCTGTTGTGTTGGCAGCGTTGTTGGAACATTCTGAAGAACATGTTGGAAATCATATTGGTCTTATTTTAACCGGCGGGAATGCAGATCTTGACAACTTACCCTGGTAAATAATGATTACAATCAACGAAAACCATTTAGAAGATGCCGTTGCAGTTTCAAAGCAAATTTCGGAATTCAATAATCCATATGAAATAGATGAATATCTAAAACGACTCCAAGGGAATCATTTAATTTTAACGGCTTGCTTTGATGGTCAACCCGTTGGCTTCAAGATTGGCTATGAACAAAATGATGAAGGCACATTTTACAGTTGGATGGGGGGTGTTTTACCGGAATACCGAAAACAGGGCATTGCAGAAATGCTGGCCGATTACCAGGAAAATTGGGCAAGAGAAAATGGATATACAACTATTCGTCTTAACACACGGGAAAAACATAAAGCTATGCAGGCGTTTTCATTAAAAAGGGGATTCGTTATTACAGAGAAAATTGCGAAAATCCCAGAACAAGAATCCAGAATTTGGATGGAAAAACTTCTTTGAACCTGTCCACTAATGACATGAATTTTCATAAAAATTAATTTTGGTTAAACATATGTGGAAACAAAAACAGATTACACTCCCTCATTTCCCACGGGGGTTTCATCTTATAACAAATTCTATCATAGACGAAGTTCCGGAAATCAGGGATATTTCTGTGGGGTTGCTCCATGTGTTTATCCAGCATACGTCTGCTTCCTTAACCATTAATGAAGATGCCGATCCAACTGTTCGGACTGACTTTGAGGCATATTTCAATGCCGCTGTTCCTGAAAATGCTCCGTATTACAGGCACACGCTGGAAGGATCCGACGACATGCCGGCACATTTGAAATCATCCATTCTGGGTTCATCTGTGAGCGTTCCTATTACAAATGGTCGATTGAACCTGGGTTCGTGGCAGGGGATTTATTTATGCGAACACAGAAACCGTGGTGGACACCGGAAATTATTAGTGACCATTCAAGGTGTGTAAAACATATTCCACTCAATTTCTTCTATACTTGTTTTCTGAACATGCCGATAAAGCCAATTCAACATCCATGAAAAGATACATGAAAGACCAGTTCGAATTCTGTGGTATCAAGTCTCCGAAACGAAAGGAACTCACTCAAATATTTAATAGACGGCTTGCAGGCTCAAAAGAATTTTTTATCCAAAAGGCAATCGGTTGGGCTTTAAGAGAATATTCTAAAACGGATGGCAATGGTGTGCAAAAATTTATTCAATCCAATTCTCTGGCGCCCTTGAGTGTCCGGGGAGGTATGAGACTGATCCAGTAAACATGCAAACACCCCGGGTGGTTGTAAATATTACTCCGGTAATGGTTAGTTGTAATAATATTGTCATTGCGCGGAGAGAGGAACGAACGACAAAGCAATCTCCTAAAGGCTGCAGTATCAAGAAGATCGCTTCGTCGCTCCACGCCTAGCGATGACAAGGAGTATTGTGTTATCTTTGATACGACTAATGTATGCCAGAGTAATAAAACAGCTTTGTTAAGATATATACAGGTTTTCCCCCATGGTTGACCTGCTATGACCTATGATCTTTTACCTGATTCCAAATTTCGTCCATTTCTTTCAATGTCGATTCTTCAACTGTCTTTCCCCTTTTTTTTAATTCTTCTTCTACTTTGGCAAAACGGGTAGTGAATTTTTTATTCGTTTTTCGTAGAGCATCTTCCGCTGATATATCTAAAAACCGGGCCAGGTTAACAACGGAAAACAGGACGTCACCGATTTCTTCTTCGACATGTTCTTTTGTGCTATTTGATTGCGCTTCTTTCAGTTCCAGAATTTCTTCATGAATCTTATCCCAGACTTTCTCCACTTTGTCCCAATCGAATCCTGCATAACTGGCTTTCTGCTGCAGGCGCTGACCCCGGATCAAAGCCGGTAATGTAACCGGAACTCCATCCAGTCTGGATCCGCGCTTTTTCTCCTTATGCTTAACCGCTTCCCAATTTTGTTTTGCATGGAAGGGCGCTTCAGCCTGATCATCGCCAAAGACATGAGGATGGCGACGTACCAGTTTTTCATTGATATTTGCCAGTGAATCGTTAATGGAAAAATGATTATTCTCTTCGGCAATGACTGCCTGCAATACTGCATGAAGTAAAATATCGCCCACTTCCTCTTTCAGTCCCGGCCAATTTTCGTTATCCACGCTTTCAATGACTTCATAGGTTTCTTCCAGAAAATAAGGCAGTAGAGATGCGTTGGTCTGTTCCCGATCCCAGGGACAACCATCCGGAGCCCGTAGCCGTTTTACGATATCAATTAATTCTTCAAATTTCTTTGAAATGTTATCAGTCATGAATTAAATCCTGCCAATTGCATTGGTTTAAATATTCTTCTTCTTTATTCGTCATGATGTTTTTTTCAGCTTCTGTTTGGTCATCTTGATTCAATAAATGCAGGCCACCGTGAATGATTAACCGCCCCACTTCCCTGGAAAACGGTTCACCAAATGTCTTCGCATTTTCCCTGGCCCGGGGAACACTTATGTAAATTTCGCCTTCCACATTTTTTTCTTTATACTCATTCAAGCGAAATGCGATGACATCTGTCAGTTGGTCTTTTTTGAAAAACTCCTTCTTAAGTTTGCTCAAAAGGTCATCATTACCAAAAACGATATAAATTTCATCAACAGAAAATCCCTCCTGTTCGACGACATAATTCAAAATGGAGTCAGCAGTGGTAATGGATATTATTCCGCTGAAGGATGGATCAACTTCAACTGAAATGGGCATTAAACTTCGGCAGCGCTACCTGTCTGCGGTTCTTCCGGATATTCGATGCGTATATGATAAATACCCCGCAATACCGGGAGCATTCCGGTCTGGCCGTCTACCGTTCCTTTAAGTCTGCGCAAATCATCAAGAGTTAGCGGACACTCATCCAACTGACCATCGTTCAATCGTTTTTTAATAATTTTATCGATCATTTCTTCCACCTTAAAAATATCCGGATCCTTAAGGGAACGAACTGCCGCCTCACTGGCCTCACAGAGCATCAAAATACCTGTTTCCTTGGAATTGGGTTTGGGTCCCGGATACCGATAAGCATTGTCATCTATCTTCTTGGCGTCGCCTTCTACTTTTTTCAGTGCTTTCCTATAAAAATATTCCACCCGTGTTGTGCCGTGATGCATGGGTATAAAATCGCTGACGATTTTTGGAAGCCCATATTCATCGGCCAATTTTAATCCTTCACTGACATGGTTTCGAATGATCTTAGAGCTCATGGCTTCTTTAAGATCATCGTGTTTGTTTACACCGCTGAACTGGTTTTCAATAAAATATTCCGGGCGTACCATTTTCCCGATATCATGATAATAGGCACCCACTCTGCACAGCAGTGCGCGGGCATCGATCGCATCAGCACAGGCTTCGGCCAGGTTCCCGACAACAATACTGTGATTGAATGTGCCGTTGGCATCGCGTTGCATTCGTTTTAATAAGGGATGATTAAAATCCAAAAGTTCCAATAATGTCAAGTCTGTGGTAATACCAGAGGTAACTTCAACAATGCCGATAAGACCATAGGTAAAAACGGGTGTAAATAAGCTGATAAACATTAAATAAATCAAATCGATCTGCATGTCCGCCCAGGAATGCCCCTTGAACAAACCGTGGGCAAAAACAACAAAAACACTCGCGGCCATCATTGCGATGATTGTAGTGATAAACTGGCTTCTCGTCCGCAACCGCCTGACCATGTACATAGCCACAGATGAAATAAAAATAACCGTTACGATAAATTCCAGGTCATTCCCGATTAATATTCCGCTCAATAAAGCGATGGAAACTGTGCCCATAAACCCAATCCTGGCATCGAACAGAATGGTTAACAGCATCGCTGCAACGCTGATGGGAATAAGGTATTCCGATAATTCAAATCTCAATACAAATAAATCCGTCAATCCGATGATAATTGCAAAAATGATGGAAATCAAAAGAACCATTTTCCAATCATTAAAAATGTAACTACGATAGGTGAGCAAAAATGTGAAAAAGAAGGAAATAACCACAGCCACAACCATTAAACGTCCCAAATATGCTGTAACCTTTTCCCATCCTTTCTGCTGTTTATCCTGCTTACTGATTGTATAGGCCAGCGAATACAATTTTTGATAAATATCAACCGTGATACGCTGGTTGGCATCGACGATCATTTCATCCTTCAGCATAATTCCCTGGTTTCTTGGGACACGATCCAAACGGCTTTGTTGGCGACGCTCTGTTATTTCTTTATCATAAATGATATTGGGTTTCATGAATTCCACTAAAATGATATAACCGATCTCCCGGCGGATATCCTGTTCATTTTCATACAGGGTATTGATTTCTTTTTTCGATTTTGTCCAGGCGATATTTAAATCATTCAGCTCATTCGGTTTTAGAATAATGGGAATGTCTCCCTGATCAATGGAGACTTCGTTACTCGAAATATCCTCAACATTTATATCTATAATTCCTTCCGCCCATCTGTTTCGAAATACCTGTAACAGATCTTCATGAAATTTGCTTAAGGCCTTTTCTGATTCAAGGGGTTCTTGAATCTTAAAAATTGAAAACCTGTCACGATCTGCACTTAATGACGGATGATCCTGATTGTATTGGTTCATTAGGACAACCAGTGTTGCACTATCCGCTTGAAACATAGAACGCACTTCTGAATATTTTTCATCGTGCCGGTACCTGTAAAGAAGTTCTTTTGTTTTTTCCAGTTGGATAGATGCTGCCCTGATTTCTTTAACCATCAGGAAATATTCATTTAATTCTTCCGTAGCTGATTTCACAATGTCCTGGTTGCGATGGAATAAGTACGGTTCAGAACGTAATGCTTCATCTAAATCAGTTTGCAGTTTTTCCTCAGTTTTCAAGATAGGATAATTGAACGGTGCAATGATCGGTTCTCGTGCAATATCATCCACCTGATAACTGAATTGCAGCACCTTACCCTGCCGGAAAAACAATGAAACGACAACGACCAATACAAAGAGAATAGTAATTTGCCGGTAGTTTGTTTTCAGGGTATCAATTGACAGATCAATTGATTGCTGGAATTTCTTGGAGGGAATCAAACTGTTTTACGAATTGTTTTCATTAATTGACGAGCGATAATCATGCGTTGAATTTCACTGGTTCCTTCTCCGATTTCCAATACTTTTGCATCACGGAAGAACCGCTCCACATCATATTCTTTCACATAGCCATATCCGCCTAAAACCTGGATAGCTTCGGTGGTAATTTTCATAGCGGCCTCGCTGGCGTATAGTTTTGCCATGGCGGCTTCTTTTGTGATATCTATCCCCTGGTCTTTCATCCAGGCAACATGAAACGTCAGTAATTTGGCAGCCTCAATCTGTGTGGCCATATCAGCCAGTTTAAACCCAATCGCCTGGAATTTATAGATTTCCTTCCCAAATGCTTTACGTTCGGTAGAATAGTGTAATGCTTTTTGATAGGCGCCTTCAGCCGTTCCCACTGAAAGAGCAGCCACGGATATTCTTCCCCCTGTCAATGTTTTCAGAAACGTTTTAAATCCATCTGCAGGCTGGCCAAGCAGGTCTTCTTTAGGTACGCGCATATCTTCAAAAAATAATTGACGTGTATCGCTGGCACACCAACCCATTTTTTTCTCTTTTGGGCTAATCTTCAAACCGGGATTGTCCGTATTAACGATTAATGCACCCACGCCCAAATCTTCACCATTTTCTATGATACGTGCCGTTATTGAGAGGATGCCAGCTTTACCGGAATTCGTAATAAATATTTTACCACCATTGACAACATATTCATCACCCATTAAAACTGCACGTGTTTTCGTTGCTCCGGCATCACTGCCGGCCTCCGGTTCCGTTAAACCAAAAGCTCCTAACACTTTTCCGCCGGCAAGCTGTGGAACATATTTCTGTTTTTGTTCTTCCGTTCCCGCAATGACGATGGGCATGGTGCCCAGGGATGTATGGGCAGCCATGGTAATGGCTACGGATGCATCCACTTTTGCCATCTCCATCACAGCGGCAGTATACGCAACCGTATCCATCCCGGCGCCGCCATACTTTTCCGGAACCGGAATACCCATAAGCCCCAATTCGCCCATTTTGGACACGATTTCTTCGGGGAATCTTCCTGTTTCATCCAGTTCCCGGGCAATGGGCGCCACTTCAGTATTGGCAAAATCCCTAACCATTTCCACTAACATGATGTGTTCGTCAGAAAAAAATAATTTATCCATTATTTATATCCATTTTATTGCTGCGGATGCCCAGGTAAATCCGGATCCAAACGCCGCCAGAATAATGTGGTCATCCGCTGTAAATTTTCCTTCTTCATACGCTTCGCACATAGCGATGGGTATCGTTGCCGCTGTGGTATTTCCGTAGCGGTGAATATTGCTGTAAATCCGATCCTTATCGACATGCAGCCGCTTGGCAACGGCCTCCGTAATTCTATAATTGGCCTGATGGGGAATGACTTGAGCGATATCATCCATGGTGAGTTCATTCGCGTCAAGGGCCTCTTTTATCACTTCGGGAAAACGAGTAACAGCATGTTTAAATACTTCCCGGCCGTTCATTTTCAGGCGATGTCTTTTCGCACGGATTCTTTCTTCATCGAACCCTCTACCCTCTATTCTGAATGAAGGCAGCTCAACCCAAAGGTCTTTCAAATATTTCCCTTCCGAATGGAGATGGGTTGACAAAATGCCCGATCCCTCTTCGCAGGGCTGTATAATTACCGCTCCGGCGCCATCGCCAAATAATACACCCACATCCCTGCCTTCGGGATTCTTTTCCAATGCCGGCGAAAGAACATCTACTCCTACAAGGAGAATGGTTTCACACTGGCCGCTTTTGATAAATTGATCCGCAATAGACAGACCGTAGATGAATGCGGAACAGCCAACGCGTATGTCAAAGGCGCCGATGGTTCGTAATGACATCATATCCTGCAGCTGTGCCCCGATTCCGGGAAAATAATAATCGGATGATGCGGTGCCCACGATTACCATATCAATATCATTGGTAGTCACGCCGGCCATTTCCATGGCTTTTTCACCGGCTTTTAACGATAAATCAGACCCGCCTTCTCCTTCAGAAATCCAATGTCGCTGCTCAATTCCGCTGCGCGTGCGAATCCATTCATCGCTGGTATTCATCATTTCTTCCAGATCTGCATTGGTTACAATGTGCTGAGGGACGTGAAAACCCATTCCGGTTATTTTTGAATTTCTCATGATTCTGCTGTTGGTTTAATATCTCTGACGTTCAATTGGATGGAGGTATTCCCCTGCCATTCATTTGTTTCAACGACAAAAGCAATATCTACAGGTTTTCCGGTTATCAGCATTTCATATTTATCTGACAGACCAAAACCCACTGCCGGATATGAACGCTTACCTTGCCTGACTTTGAACCGTAAATGTTCACCTGTTTTGCCGATCACTTTAGGTACGCCGACAATTTCTGCTGATGATATTGCAAATCTTGGTCTCATATTCCCCGGGCCATACGGCCCTAATTTATCTAAAAACTCCATAAACCTTGGCGTAATATCTTGCAATGCCATTAAACTATCCAACGTCAATGTTGCTTCCATATCGGCAAGGGATAATGAATTAGCGGCGCACCGGATAAATGCTTTTTTAAATTCCTCGAATTTTTCTGATGACACCGACAAGCCTGCGGCCATAGGATGGCCTCCATATCCTTGAAGATACTTTTTACATTCTGCCAGCGCTTCATATAAATCAAATCCATTAATACTCCTGGCAGACCCTTTACCCAACCCGTTTTTCATGGCAATAATAACGGTGGGTCTGTGGAATTCCTCTTTTACTTTCGAGGCAACAATACCCACAACACCGGGATGCCAGCCTTCTGCCATAAGAACCAGTGCACGATCATTTTTTAAATCTGCTTCTGCATTTACTTTTAAAAATGCTTCATTCACCACTGCCTGTTGGATGAGCTGTCTGCGTTTATTTTCTTCATCTAATTCTTTTGCCAATTGTTTTGCCCGTTTTTCATCATCCGTCACAAACAATTCCACCGCCCGGTTGGCGTCGCCCAATCTTCCGGCTGCATTGATCCTGGGGGCGATACTGAAAACCAATTGTCCAACGGAAACAGCCCCATTTAATCCTGCCAGCTGAAGTAATGTTTTTAATCCGGGTTTTTCCAAATCATGGAGCAGGGATAAACCGTGATAAACGATAATTCTATTTTCATCTTTAATGGGAACAATATCTGCAGCTGTCCCCAATGTGATCAGGGGAAGAATTTCAGCATATTTAGAAATAGATATATTGAGTTTATATCCAAGGGCAGTAATCAATTTAAACGCGACGCCGCCTCCGCATAAACCCTTAAAAGGATAGTTGCAGTCTTTGCGTTTTGGGTTTAGAACAGCAAATGCATTGGGAAGTTTTTCATGGGGGGTATGGTGGTCCGTAATGATAATATCGATTGCTTTTTCGTTGGCATAATCAACTTTTTCAAACGCATTGATGCCGCAATCGCAGGTAATTAAAAGATCTGCTCCCATTCTTTCCGCATAGTCAATACCCGTTGTGGAAAGTCCGTACCCATCCACTTCCCGGTCCGGGATATAGTATTTAACATTTCCGCCGAATATTTTCAGCGCAATGCAAAGGGCAGCCGCTGCTGTTGTTCCATCCACATCATAATCACCAAATATTAAGATTGGTTTCGCATTTTGAATATTTTTCAAAATGCGCTCCACTGCTTTATCCATATCCATCATCATAAACGGATCGTGAAGTTTTTTCCAATCCGGATTAAAAAATGTGACCGCTTCCGATTTAGTATGAATCTGTCTATTGGCTAATACCCTGGCAATGACTTCGGACGTACGAAAACATTTTTGTATGGAAGAAACGAGTTGTTCGTCAGGATGTAGGATTGACCATTTCATTAAATATTAATAGGTGTATTGATCATTGAAAAAGTAGTAAAAAATGAACGTTGTGGAAGTTTGTCTTGTCCGACTTCCGGCGGAAACTTTCGCAACGTTTTTTATTCATCTGAGCCGGTCTATAAGCCGAGTTCTGTTCCTCCCGATCCGCCAGCCGGCGGATAAGGGAATCAGTGGTCATTCCTCTGGATCCGGCATCACTGTCGGATTCTAGCAACCTACCCGCTCCTTATTAACGATGCGAACAACATCTTTAGAGCCTATTCGGTCTTGCACTGGATGGGGTTTACCAAGCTTCCCGGTTTTCACCGGGAACTGGTGGTCTCTTACACCACCGTTTCACCTTTACCCCGACATTAAAAAATATCAGGGCAGTCTATTCTCTGCTGCACTTTCCATAACTCGCCATAGCGAGCCTCCTCCCGTTAGGAGGCATCCTGTTCTGCAGTGCCCGGACTTTCCTCCCCGACCCGTTTCCTGACCTAATGTCTAAAACAGATCAGAGTAACCACTCGACCGACTCAGATTGTTAAAAAGCTGTGGAATTTACTGAATATTTGAAAATGAAAGAAAATTATTCCAAGAATCCTTATCTTTAACTTTTTTATTCGAATGGATATGTGTGCGACGAGCATCTTTGCTTGTCGTGTAATCCACTTTTGTTTTAGTCAAGCCCGCCTACGCAAAAGCTCCCAACCTACGTTCCCCCGACAAAAATCGGGATTGTAAGCTTCGGTAGGCTTGCGGCCGGCTGGCCGCGCCAGAGGCGGGTAAAAAGCTTGACCTACATTTTAATCTTTTTTCTGTGTCGGCCAGTATAAAAAACGACTGCAAACATCGCATGAATAAATACTGTTTCCTTTTTTCACTTCAGCCTTTTTTTGCGGTGGAACCATGGAACCGCAGCCGCTGCAGGAAGCGTCAAGCACTTCGACAACAGCAACTCCGTTCCTGGCTGAAAGAACGCGGTTGTATTTTGACACAATAGCGTCAGAAATATCAGCGATAATCGACTGTCTTATGTTTTCAAGATTTTTCTTCTTTTCTGATGATTCTTCAATCAACAATTCCAGATTTGATTTTCTTTCATGTAAATCTGATGTTAACGATTCCAGATTATTTTCATGTGCTTCCGTTTTTTCTGCCAGTGTATCTTTTTCGAATGAAATTTCTAATTCGCCCGTTTCAATACTATCTAATTCTTCTTTCAAATAATCGATTTCCTGTGAGAGAGCATCGTATTGTTTATTTGTTTTAACTAAGAATAATTGATCTTTTAATTTCTGGATTTTTGTCTGGATAGCCTTAGCATTATGATCTTTCTTAGACATATCTAAATCAATTTCTTTAATGCGGGTTTTCGCTTGGGTTATCTCTTCGACAAACGATTTTTCTTTCTGGCTTAATTCATCCACTTTTACCGGCAGGTCTCCCAGCAATTCCCTGATCTCCTGCAGTTGGGTATCCACTTCCTGCAATTTGATCAATGATGCTATTGAACTCATAGTACTACTCCTGTTCTATATACGAAAAATGCACCTTAAAGCAGGTGCATTTAAAAATCTGTTTTTGGACATGTGAACCGGGGTGTTCGGACTGTGTTCAATACAGGACACCCCTTTCTCTAATGTTTATTTTATTCATAAAGCTTGGGAAGTTACACAGTTCAATGAATTACAGGTAACCCAATTCTTTGATTTTTTCCACAATTTCATTCACTAGTTTTTCCGGTGATGCATTTGCAGATGTAATGGCAATTTCCGGATTTTCCGGTTCTTCGTAAGGATCGTCAATACCGGTAAACTGCTTGAGTTTCCCCGCCCGAGCCAGTGCATAGAGACCTTTTGCATCCCGCTGTTCACATATAGACAACGGAGTGTCAACATGGATTTCGATAAAGCCGCCTAATGGCGTAATCAGCTCACGGTTGAATCGACGGTCAGATTGATAGGGAGCGATGGGTGCGCAGATGGCAATGCCGCCATTTTTAGTAATCTCACTGGCTACAAAACCAATACGGCGGACATTTAATTTCCTGTGTTCATGAGAGAAACCGAGTTCACTGGATAAATGTGTTCTGACAATATCACCATCGAGTAATGTTACAGGGCGTCGGGCGTCTTCCATGAGTTTGACCAATAATCCATTTGCCAGCGTGGATTTTCCCGATCCGGACAGCCCGGTAAAGAAAATCGTAAAGCCGCGTTTGTCCAGGGCCGGGCGAAATCGGCGTAATTCTGCCACCACTTCCGGATAGGAGAACCATTCGGGAATATCTTCATCATTGCGCAGCCGGTCGCGGAGATCCGTTCCTGAAATCATGCTGAAATCTTCATTGTCTCCCAGTTCATCTTTTGGCAGATAAACGTCTTTTCCGGGAACATAGACCATTAAGCGAAAGGGAACCATTTTTATGCCCAGTTCATCCTCATGTTCTTTGAGTAAATCCTGCGCATCATACGGACCGTAAAACGGCTCACCGTCTTTCCCGGCTCCCGGGCTGGCGTGATCCCGTCCAACGATGAACAGGTTGCAGCCATAATTCTTACGAATAATGGCATGCCATAATGCTTCCCGGGGTCCGGCCATCCGCATGGCCAACGGGAGTAAACTCAGCATAGCTGAATTTTCAGGGTATTTTGATAATATATACTGATAACATCTAACACGAGTATAATGATCCACATCTCCCGGTTTTGTCAGCCCAACCACCGGATGGATCAATATATTTGCGTTATGCTCTTCAGCCGCACGCATGGTGAGTTCCACATGGGCCCGGTGCATGGGATTCCGCGTTTGAAATGCCACCACATTTTCCCAGTTCTTTTGTTTAAAACTATCCCGGACTTGCTGCGGCGTATGACGCAAATCAGTATAATCATATTGTTTGGGCATCATTAAACCCACAACAGGTCCGCCTAAATAAACCGGGTGGCTTTCATTCAATAAAACATTCACACCCGGGTGTGTTTCATCGGTTGTCCCCAACACTTTTTCAGCTTCAGCGGTTTTATCAGGAATCCATTTTGACTCAATGGTGAGAATAGCAATGACAAATCCTTCCTTATCGCGCAAGGCCACTTCATCAGATACATTTACTGTTTCTGCGAATTCTTCAGAAACATCCAGGGTAATGGGTATGGGCCAGAGGGTGCCGTCCTGCAGTCGCAGGTTATCCAACACGGAATCATAGTCGTTTTCAGTCAGAAATCCTTTTAAGGGTGAGAATCCGCCGCATAAGATCATTTCCAAGTCACATATTTGACGTTCGGACAGTGTCCATAAATGAAATATTTTTGCTTCTTGTTTTAATTCTGCAGCTTTTTCAGCGCTAAGGAGCAATTCTTGCAATTTCCCGCCGTGGGGTTCAATTAATGTCATGTTTCTCCAATATTTTGATATTAAAAAGGTGCGAAAGTTATGAAAAATTTCTTTAATACTGATATTTATTTGGTTGGGATTTAAACAAACACATATCTGTCCAAGACGTTTGTAAAAATGAAATAATTACCCCGTCATTTATGGCGGGGATACGGATATATAAACAAAAAGGGGATTCCCGCCTGCCCCATTTGAAAAATATTAAGAGGTGGCGGACAGGTATCCCTGAATATAACGAATCACATTATTGGGCTGAAGCCCGCGCCGGTTGGTTTTTAACATACCCCCGCCATGAATGACGGGGTAAATCAAAATTCTTTGATAACGTTTTAGATTGTGCATGCAAAATAACAACAGTTAGTATTAGAGACCTTTGTGGGATTGATTCTTTTACAAGTGGAAAAATCTGGTCAAAACCGTCCTCGATCCTCGAGAAAATAGAATTGTAATTATATTTGACCATTCAGAAATTGACGTTAAGAAATTCATTGAAAATGGCGTGAAAAAAATAAACTGTTTGAATGTAGCGGAGCGGAATGAGTTTTTATTTTTTAGACATTTACCATGAATTTTAGTCGAATTTCTGGCAGGTCTTGAATTTTTGTTTCTTTTGTTTCAAGACAAAAGAAAAGGTACTGACTTCTAATTATTTAGCTGAAGGTAGTTTCATTGCAGAAACAAATGAGGAAACGAATTTCCGGGAAAATATTTACGCTTAAACACTGAGGATCGGGGATGCAAAATATATTTCATCTAATTTGCATCCAGGTATTTATACAGCATTAGGTACTCATTATTGTGATGAACCATAATTGTAAATAACACCACCCCACCCGCCTGCTGCTTTTGAAGTAAATAGTGTTATTACTCCGGCAATGGTTCGTCGGAATAATATTGTCATTACGCGGAGAGAGGAAAGAACGACAAAGCAAACTCTTATCTAAATTAAATGAATGGTTCTTGACTGATCATTGGTAAGGTGTCTATTTTAACCCTTTCAACCCACAGGAGAGAATTGTGAAAAGTCCACTTTGGTCAAATTTATTTCATAACTGGAATACACAGGAAAGTGAAAATGTTCTGGCATTAAAAGAAGTGCCGGTGTTCGCCGGTTTAAGCGATAAAGAATTATTTGAAATTGAAAAACTCACCCACGAACGAAAATACCAGGCTGGTGAGAATGTATTTAAACAACTCGCTCCTGCTGAAGGAATGTTCATTATTATTTCCGGTTCAGTGGAAATTTATTTTGATAACGGTGAGTCTAAAAATATTCTGGCTGAATTAAAAGATCATGATTTTTTTGGTGAAATTGCATTATTGGATGAAAAGCCCCGTTCTGCAGGAGCTATCGCTACAACACCATCTGTTTTATTGGGATTTTTCAAACCTGACCTATTATCTCTCATGGAAAGGAATCCTGTTCTGAGTAGTAAAATTTTAACCAATTTAGGAATGGTTCTTGCGGAACGCTTGCGCAAAACAAATGAACTCCTGGCTGAAAAAAGCTAATGGATCAGGAAAAAAATTATATTCAGCTTATCTATAAATTGCTGGTCAGTTTACTTGCGATTAGATCGGAAGAGCACACGTCTGAACTCCAGTCACATTCCT
>CAJVYU010000034.1 GCA_913009735.1 uncultured Fidelibacterota bacterium | reverse complement strand
CAATGAAAGTTTGGATTAATGCATTTCGATTACGGACACTTCCCTTGGCCTTTTCCTGTATCATTATGGGGAGCGGTCTGGCGGTAGCTGATGGACATTTCAATGTAACTGTTTTACTGCTGGCGTTGATCACCACTCTCTTTCTGCAGATTCTGTCCAATTTAGCGAATGATTACGGTGATTTTGTAAAAGGGACGGATAATGCGAATCGTGTTGGTCCCGATCGGACATTGCAGGCGGGGTTAATTAAAAAAGAACAAATGGTGAAAGCCATGTGGGTGATTTCTTTGTTGTGTTCAATTTTTGGCGTATGGCTGATTCTGGAAGGCACCCGGGGATTGGATTTCGGGAAAGTCGGATTATTTGCCGTGTTGGGGCTCATGGCCATGGGTGCGGCTGTGAAATATACAGTGGGTAAAAATCCTTATGGCTATGCCGGGCTGGGTGATCTGTTTGTATTTCTGTTTTTCGGTTGGCTTGGCGTGCTTGGTTCATACTTTCTTCATACTAATACCCTTTATTGGAAATTGCTTTTGCCTGCATCTGCCATTGGTTTATTCACCACAGCCGTTTTGAACATTAACAATATGCGGGACCATGAAGCAGACGCAACAACAGGGAAAAATACCTTGGTTGTACGAATGGGACTTCAATGGGCAAAACGATATCATTTCATACTGAATATTGGCGGCATATTGCTCATGATGGCTTATACGCTTCCCGATATTAAAACAGTTTGGTATTTTCTTTTCGGATACATTCTTTTTATCAAACCGGCGAAAGAAATATTGGGAAGGGATGATTACCAATCCTTTGATCCTTACTTAAAAAAGCAAGCTATCGGCGCCTTTCTTTTCTCAATTCTTTTTGTTTTAGTATTAAACCTATGAATTTGCCACGGAGTCACAGAGCACACAGAGATTTTATTTTTTCTTTGCGGTCTCTACGTCTGCGAGTTTTCAGCAGGGAAATGCGTCTCTGTGGCTTAATATAATGATAGCATCCTGGTCAAAACACACGCTGGTTTTTCAACGCCCGGCAGGTACATCACGAGGCACCATGAATACACGCGATGTATGGTACATTTTTATTTTTAAAAATGGTAAAACCGGTATTGGCGAATGTGCGCCCCTACCCGGATTAAGTTTAGATAATCTTGACTTTATCGAATCTAAACTGGATGAAGTGTGTACTGATCCAAAACGATTCATTGAAGATTTTTCTCTATTAAAAACATTTCCATCCATTTACTTCGGACTGGAAATGGCTCATATAGATCTGATGAACGGTGGTGGGCAAAATTATTTTGATTCACCGCTGAACCAAGGTGAAGCAATTGATATTAATGGTTTGATCTGGATGGGGGATGCAGAATTTATGGTCCGGCAGGTTGAACAAAAACTGGATGAAGGGTGGAAGTGTATTAAGATAAAAATCGGAGCCCTGAATTTTGATGCGGAAATAGATATCCTGAAATCCATCCGCACCCGGTTGACCCGTGATGAGATTGAACTGCGTGTAGATGCTAACGGCGCCTTTACTGAATCAGATGTAAAAGAAAAACTGAATCGACTGGCGGAATTTAATCTCCATTCCATTGAACAACCCATCAAAGTAGGGCAGCGGGAATTATTATTAGAGTTGTGCAAATCGTCACCCGTACCCATTGCCTTAGATGAAGAACTGATTCCCATTGTGGATGAAGCAGATCGGGTTGAAATGTTGAATATGGTGAAACCGCAATATTTAGTATTAAAACCAAGTCTGTTGGGCGGATTTGCGGAATGTGAAAAATGGATTGAGTTGGCAGAAGAAAGAAAAATCGGTTGGTGGATAACATCGGCACTTGAATCTAATGTGGGGCTGAACGCTATTGCCCAATGGACATCCAAAATGAAACCGGAAGGCTTTCAGGGATTAGGAACGGGACAACTTTTTACAAATAATATTCCTTCACCACTAAACGTGAAAGGCGGGAAACTGTGGATGGATGACGCCCCTATCTGGACAGATGTTAATCAATTCATTTCAGAATGGATGAGTCCGGATAAAACAATGGAGCTACAGTCGTCGGGTTCAACAAAGACACCCAAAAGAATAACCGCTCAAAAAAAATGGATGCGCAATTCTGCTCTATTGACTGGAAAAACGTTTGGACTCCAAAAAGGCGATACAGCATTACTTTGCCTGCCTATGAAATACGTGGCAGGGAAAATGATGGTGGTCCGCGCTATGGAATTGGAAATGGATTTGAAAGTGGTGGAACCGTCATCCACTCCGTTGAAAGAAATTGAAAGTACAATTGATTTTGCAGCCATGGTGCCGCTTCAGTTGGAAAATAGCCTTGATTTATTATACAAAGTAAAAATACTTATCGTGGGTGGTGGGAAAGTAAATCCACAATTGGTTGAAAAGCTCCAATCTCTTCCTTTTTTAGGTGACTCCTCTTCGATTCTCCCCTATGACAGGGGAGAAAGCAAAAAGGACTATCCGAGACAATTAAATTTCCCCTGTACAAGGGGGTCAATAAAAGATAAAGAAGGCTTTCAATCGACGCACATTTTTGAAACCTACGGGATGACAGAAACCCTGACTCATGTGGCCATCAAGTCCTTGAATAGCCCGAATAAGTCCCATGTTTTTACAGCGCTTGAAGGTGTGCGGTTTGAAACGGATGAGAGAGATTGTCTGGTCATTCATGTGCCGGCGGTGAATCCCAAGCCGGTGGTGACCAACGATATTGTTGAACTGATCAATGAAACGTCCTTCCGTTGGCTGGGACGTTTTGATAATATAATCAACAGCGGCGGGGTGAAAATCCTCCCTGAAGTAGTGGAGGCACAATTGGCATCGGTGATTTCTGACAGGCGATATTTTATCGCAGGACTGCCAGATGATTCGCTGGGAGAAAAAGTAGTATTGATAGTGGAAGGAAAAGAGATGGAAATATCGTATGATTCATTGGAAAAATATGAAGAGCCAAAAGAAATTTATTTTATACTCAAATTTGTTGAGACGGAAACAGGAAAAATACATCGAATAAACACACTTAAAATTTCCAATATTCATTAATATACTTCATTATGACTTCCTACATCTACGGGGATAATTAAATCATCTTTGATTACAAAATGAAGCAAAATCCGGTACTGACGATTGATCGATACCGAATGAAGACTATTTAACTTGCCACTTAATCGATGTAATCGTAGGGATGGGTGAAGGGGGTTCAACTCTAATATTTGAAGTGTTTTTTCATATTGCTTTACTATCTCCGGGTGGCGCCTCCTGAATTGTTTGGCCCGTTTAAGGAAAGATGCAGAATACCAAATATTATATTTCTTCATCAAGACGTTTTATATGATCAGCGACACTCTCTTCTATATAATTTCCACTTTCAATATCTGCCATAGTTTCCTTATACGCTGCTTCCAGTTCGCAGACGCGAAGATAATTATAACGCTCCATATCCATAACAACATATTTGTTACTTCCACGGACAGAAATGGTCGCTTCGTGTTCGTCTTTCAAAATTTCATTAAGGACGGAAACACCTTTTGTTTTTAAATCGTTTGCGGTTAGTTTACTCATAGAATGCCCATAATAGTTTATTAATAGTACTATATAGTGTACTGTAAATCAAGTTTATAAGCAAATAAATATTTTGGAAATTATGCATTTTTCGGACTGAATACTTTATGACCTTTTTGGAATCCTGAGCTGGTTATTACCAACGATATTGTTGAACTGATCAATGAAACGTCCTTCCGTTGGCTGGGACGTTTTGATAATATAATCAACAGCGGCGGGGTGAAAATCATTCCTGAAGAGGTGGAAGCACAATTGGCATCGGTGATTTCTGACAGACGATATTTTATCGCAGGACTGCCAGATGATTCGCTGGGAGAGAAAGTAGTGTTAGCGGTGGAAGGGGGAAAATGGATATGTCATATAAATTATTAGAAAAATTTGAACGACCGAAGGAAGTGTTTTTTATCCCAGAATTTTTTGAAACTGAATCGGGTAAAATACAACGACAAGATACACTTAAATTGCTGCTTTAAGTATTTGTTTTAATCTGTTCAAGTCTACTTTTTCTGAAATATTCTCACCAAACCAGATATCCGCCGACGCCAACCCCTGGGCAATGAACATATCGAGTCCGCCCACAATTTTGGCTCCTTTTTCTTTGCCCTGTTTGAGCCATTCTGTTTCCAGCGGATTGTAAATTGTGTCTACCATAATTTGGTTCTCATCGATATCATTCACATTCATGGGAACAGATTCTGTGTCAGGCCACATGCCAACCGGTGTGCAATTAATAATAATGTATTTAGATGTTAACGTGTTCAAGTGTTCGGGTGATGAAGATTTAACTCGGATCTCCGACTGCAATTTTACCCATTGAGTCAGCGATTCAGCTTTTTCTTTCGTTCGGTTTGCTATGGTAATGGAATTTACATTTGATTTTATAAGAGCATATGCCACAGCCCGAGCGGCACCACCGGCACCGAGTATCAGGCAATTCTTTTCTGTCAATTCGACATCATTATATTCCATAGCCTTTAAAAATCCTATCCAATCTGTATTATATCCTTTTCCGCCGGATATGCAATTCACGGCTCCAATGATTTTTGCTGATTCATTTAACTCATTTAAAAAAGGAAATACTGCTGTCTTGTGGGGAATGGTTACGTTTAATCCATCAAATTCATTTTGGGTCATGAAATCGGATAATTGATCTGGTGTAACATGCACTTTTTCATACACCGCTTCCATGCCGAGCTGGCGGTATATTTCCTGATGAAGCACCGGGCTCAAGCTATGAGCAACGGGATCTCCAATGACAGCAAATTGTTTCATACTATTACACTTTTCAAAACATTATAAAAATCAGGATTGGAAATAGAAGCGCATTCGGGGTTGTCCAAAACGGTTTCCCCTTCTGCAATAAGTCCGGCGATGGTGAAAGCCATGGCAATTCTGTGGTCATTGAATGTTTCAATCTTTGTACCGCTTAAAGGAGTAGGGCCGTTAATGATAAAACCATTATCCAGTTCTTCGATATCGGCGCCCATTCGTTTCAGGTTTGAACAGATGGCATAAATGCGATCACATTCCTTTACCCGTAGTTCTTCAGCGCCCCGGACTTCTGTTGTACCTTCTGCCTGTGTTGCTAAAATTGCAAGAATTGGAATTTCATCAATGAGACGTGGCACGTCTTTTTCATTAATTGAAATGGCTTGTAGGGGCTGATGAAAAATTTTCAGATTGCCAATCCTTTCACCTGCTTCGTCCCATTGTTTTAAACATTCCATTCCGGCACCCATTTTTTCAAGAGCTGAAAAAAAGCCAGTCCGCGTGGGATTCGAAAGTATACTGTTCAGTGTAATTTCAGAATCAGGAACTAAAGCAGCCGCTGAGGCAAAAAATGCAGCAGTGGACGGATCCCCGGGGATCGTCATATCAAAACTTGAAAGGGGAGATGATAATCTGGAAACAGTAGAAGAATTTCCATCTACAGATAATTCTGCCCCCAAACCCTTCAGCATGCGTTCTGTATGGTCTCGAGAGTTTATTGGTTCGGTTACAGATGTTTTTCCAGTAGCGCCAAGTCCGGCTAACAATACAGCGGATTTTACCTGAGCACTGGCAACCGGTGACTCATAATGAATCCCGGTCAATTCGCTTTGATGGATAGAGAGGGGTAAAGTCCCGTTGTTACTTTCTGCTTTTAACCCCATTTGAGACAGCGGATCTAAAATACGATTCATGGGACGGGAAGAAAGGGATTTGTCCCCAATAAACGTAGCGTTAATTCCCTGTCCAGCCAGTAATCCTATTAAAAGCCGTAAGGTTGTTCCGGAATTTCCGCAGTCTAATGGCTCTTTTGGATCAGAAAAACGACCACCTTTTACAATGACGTCGTTGCCTTCATCCCGGATAGAAATACCACAGGTTTCCAAACAGGCTCGTGTCGATTGTACATCAGCACCGGTAGAGAGATTGGAAAGCCGGGATTCACCATCACCGAAAGCCCCCAGCATGAGTGCGCGATGAGAGATGGATTTGTCTCCCGGGAAAGTGAGTGAGCCTTTTATCATTATTCCTTATTGTTTTAGTATTTCCATCAATTTAAAATTCAAATACAGTTTTTCTTTCCCCACTTGTTCACTTTTCAAAAATCCGGCTTTTTCCAATTCTTTTAAATAATTACCGACTGTTTTCAAATTTCCCAAATTTGCATCAGCTAAAAACTTGCGCTTTGTATAAGGAAGTCTGAATAAAGTTTCTATCAAGTCTTTTGAATACACTTTTGGCAATGTGTTCCGAATTTCATTCCCCATTGAATCCATAATAATAGCTATTTGTGAAATACGTTGTCGATCTGCTTTAGCTGATTTTTCAACCATATCCAGCATATACAAAATCCAGCTCTCCCAATTACATTTTTCAGTTACACCTCTTAAATTTTTATAATAATCATTTTTATTTTCAATAATATACCGGCTCAAATAAAGTGCGGGTAATTTGAGAAGATTTGAAAATCTCAAATATAATACCATCAGAATTCTTCCCGTTCTACCATTACCGTCAAAAAATGGATGAATGGCTTCAAACTGATAATGAATAAGCGCCATTTTGATCAGTGGGTCAAAACCATCTTCGGCATGAATAAAATCTTCCAAACCTTTTAACTTTTGCCGAATGAGTGTTTCGCCTTCCGGTGGGGTATAGACAACTTTGCCAGTACTTGGATTTTTTAATTGTGTTCCCGGAACATTCCGTATCCCTGATTGATTTTTCCTGATAATCTGAACAATTTCAATAAATAGATTTGTAGTTAGTACCGGTTTCTTGTCTAATGATTTAAGCGCTTGCCACAATGCATCCTTGTAATGAATCACTTCTTTGATGGCTGGATTGTCAATTATTTTATCTGTAATGGTTGCCTTAAACAATTCATCCTGTGTAGTGATAATATTTTCAATTGCCGAACTGGCCTGGGCTTCCTGAAGATTTACAGTATCAATGAACAAGGCAGGATTTGGCAAATTTGTGATAGCACCATTCAATTCGGATAAAGCACGACTGGCATCGATTACTTTTTTCAAAATTGCATTTGTTTCAATTGTAATTTTTGGCGGTAAAGCGGGCAATTCGTTGAAAGGTTTATCTTTTTTAAAACTGAAATTTGATTTGTTCTTCATGGGTGCAATTTACACCCGAAATACAAACAAGGGCAAAATATAAAGAAAAACGCCCTCGTTCAAAATACGGGGGCAAATGCCGCCTTCGTTTATTTTCTATATAAAAATTATTCATCAGGTATTCTCCAATCATAGAAAATATTTTTTAATCCCCTGTAATTAGGGGGACAATGGGGGTCTTAAATAATGAAAATACATGCGTTAAATATCTAACTCCCCGCATTTATGTGATATTATTTCTAAAACTTCATTGAGATTTTCATCAATTTCATTATTAAAAAATCGAATAATTGAATAACCCCATTTTTCTAAATCTTTGGTTCTTTCCTTATCCTTTTTTTGTTGTTTGGGGTGCAAATGACCACTACCGTCCACTTCGATAATCAGTTTTAAATCAAGACAGCAAAAATCAACAACATAATTTTCAATACTAACTTGTCTTCGGAATTTATGTCCGCCCATTTGTCTTTCTTTCAACTATTGCCATAGTTTCCATTCCCATGGAGTAGGCTGATTTCGGTGCGAACGCCTTATTGTTTTTAACTTTTGTTTATTGACCTGTTTAATATTTTTCATCGGTAATGATCGTTATTAAAACCCCTTTGTGTTTCCCCTATTACAGGGGAAAAATCGGATTTTTAACCATTTTATTCTTTCTGGAATCCGTTTAATCCCCCTGTAATAGGGGGACAATGGGGGTCTTAAATACTGTTCATTTTTCATCATAAATTTGCTTTTTCCCTGTAAAACCTTCATGTTTCAAGCTTTTGCAGTATGAGTTATTTGCATCCACAATATGATGATTCTTAAAGAGTAAGGATTGATCCTTATCTACATGTACACACGTACAAATTATATGTCCACATCGTGGACATATAATTTTAATAATAATTCATTATTTTAATGATTTCCATTCCGCTTCAATTCATCAGCAATTAGAAAAGCCAGTTCAATGGCTTGGTTGGCGTTCAGCCGTGGATCGCAGTGGGTTCGGTATCGATCTGATAAATCTGCTTCGGAAATATCATCCAGACCGCCGGTGCATTCGGTTACATTCTGCCCCGTCATTTCAAGATGGATGCCACCGGTCAGGGTGCCTTCTGTCTTATGAATTTTGATGTTTTTTTTCACTTCATCCAGAATGCGGTCAAAAGGCCGTGTTTTAATCCCTTTACTGCTTTTTATTGTATTTCCGTGCATGGGATCGCAGGACCAGATAACCGTACGGCCTTCAGCTTGAATCTTGCGAATCAGTTTCGGCAGATAGGTTTCCACTTTATTATGACCAAATCGGGTAATGAGTGTAATGCGCCCCGCATCATTGTTTGGGTTTAAAATATCAAGTAATTGTATCAGTTCATCAGGATCCAGACTTGGCCCGCACTTAATACCGATAGGATTTTTAATTCCACGGCAGAATTCTACATGAGCGCTATCCAAAAATCGTGTACGATCACCGATCCAAAGAAAATGAGCAGAAGTATTGTAAGTATCACCTGAAGTTGAGTCAACCCGGGTAAGCGCTTCTTCATAGGGAAGTAAGAGAGCTTCGTGGCTGGTATAATATTGCACCTGTCTCAACTGGGGTGTATTACGGGAATTGATGCCCAGGGCTTCCATAAAATTCAAACTTTCCTGGATTTGGTCCGCTAGATGATGATACCGTTCTCCTTGGGGACTACTTTTCACGAAACCCATATTCCAGGATTGCACATGGCGAAGATCTGCATAACCGCCGTCAGCGAAAGCGCGCAATAGATTCAAAGTAGATGCAGCTTGGGAATAGGCCTTGAGCATTCGCTCCGGGTCTGGGGTTCTTTTTTCTTCGATAAACCGAATATCATTGATGATATCGCCCGTATAGCTGGGAAGTTCTACGCCATCTATGGTTTCAGTAGGGCTGGAACGTGGTTTTGCAAACTGACCGGCCATGCGCCCAACTTTTACTATGGGCATATTTGCTCCCGAAGTCAGAACTACTGCCATCTGGAGAATCACCCGGAACGTATCCCGAATATTATCTGCGTGAAATTCGGAAAAACTTTCGGCACAATCACCACCCTGAAGCAGGAATCCGTTTCCTTCGGCTACATCTGCCAGAACCCTTTTTAATGAACGGACTTCTCCTGCAAAAACCAAGGGTGGAAATCCCTGGAGTGTTTTTTCCACTTCCGCTAAATGATCCCTATTAGGATATTCAGGGATATGTTTGGCGGTGGACTTTCTCCAAGAGTCAGGTTGCCACTGTATCATGTTCAATATCCTTTAATCGGTTGTCGAGTGTTTCTGTTGCCAATTTCAAATTCTCGATCATGGCTTTGGTATATGGGTTGTAGTATTGTAAATCAGTATATAATTCCCATGTATCATTACATGTCTGATCTACCAGATCCAAAAGGTCACGGAATCCCTGTGTATCAATTTTTGTTTTTTGAATTCCAAATTCTTTCAGCATCCGTCCGAGGAAGTGAGTTACTCCTTGAGTCTGCGCTGCAAGACGATCATGCTCATCAGCAGACATTTCCATAATCTGTATGTTCTGATCCATAAAGAATTCCCTCCAGAAATTAAACTGATTGTGGGAATCTTTTGTATTGTTCATCATCATTTTCAGGCGGTTATTTGATAGGATTGAATCGGGGCCAAACATGGGATGCGTTGCAATAATACCGGCTGAATCAGGGAGATATTTTTTCATAATATTCACAGTATGAATTTTTACAGAGCAGACATCAATAAGTGTTGTCCCGTGGTGAATTTTCGGTGCAATATTTTTTATCAACGATTCAAAATGACGAATCGGAACAGCGATGAAAATGGTTTTTTCTCTTAACACGGAATCCAAACTAACAAACTCAACACCGGAAAAAGGAGTATATACTATTGGATCGTATGCTTTTATTAAAAACCCTTTTCGCAGAATACTGGCCAGAACCTTACCAAAGCGCCCAAATCCGATAATGCCAATGCTGTTCATAAATCCCCCAGTTTGTTAACCCCAAGGAACAGGGTTAGATTATGTTTTAAATCGTGGATACTTTCCTGGAGAATTTCCAAACCATATAAATCAGCGCAGGCTTTGTTGGCAATCACGGCAACGGTAGCCGGGAGTTTTCCCTCTGCCAATCGCCGAGCTGCTTCCGCAGTATCATCTTCTTCAATAAGCGGACGAGTCCAGAAATGTTCACTCAAGTAATCTTTGCATTGGCGCAGAGCCTGTTGGTGTGAATGAATTTCAGTCACATCACCAATATGGGTTCCGGGAAGTCCCAAAAGATTCTGATTTACGGGAATATGAAACATTTCCAAAATGTTACAGCGATGTTTTGCTAACGCTTCCACACTTTCGATAACGACCCCGCCTTGAGCATTTTCCATGGCAAAAATTCCATATTCTACGGATTCATCTTCTACAGCCGCTAATACTGCATCTGATGAAATAAGATATTTTATTTCAGCTTCTTCAAGTCCATGATTGTGAGAAAATTCTTGAGCCGCCTGTTCCGAAAAACTGCCTTTCCCACCCTGGATTCCAATTTTTATCATTTTATTCCTTTCAATTCCTTGATAAAATCTTTTGTTGTAACCGCGGGGAGTTTACTCCCGTTCAATTTCTTAATAATGGCCGTTCCCACCACTGCCCCATCAGCATGCTGATTAAACCAAACCACATCATCACGCGTGTTAATTCCAAAACCTACCACAAAAGGTGTCACGCTGTTTTCCCGTACCCGCGTTAAATATGCCTTTAAATTTTTTTTGGAAGACAGTTCGTTGCCTGAAATACCCAAAATACTGAAAGCGTAGATCAGATCAGCAGCCAATTCGGATATTTTTCTGATCCGGTCATTGGTCGTATTTGGTGCGACAAAAAGAATCGGTGATAACCCTTTTGATTTGGCTAACTCGCAAAAAGGCCCTGCTTCATCCAGGGGTAAATCCGGCAGGATGAGTCCGTCTATGTCGGCTGAAACGCAATTATCTAAAAATGCTTCATGGCCCATTTTCAATATTGGGTTGTAATAACCCATTAAAGCGATAGGGATATCAGTTTGAATACGAATTTGTTTCACTTGTTCGAATATCCTTTTTAAGGTGATACCGTTATTCAATGCTTGTTGACTGGATTTTTGGATCACGGGCCCGTCACCTTGTGGATCAGAAAAAGGAATCCCGATTTCAACCATGTCAGCGCCGGCATCAACGGCAGCACAGACTAATTCGATAGTACTGTCTAATTCCGGGTAACCGGCGGTCAGAAACGGAATCAATTTTTCTTTTGGTTTGCTGAATAATTTTTTAATTCGGCTCATAAATCCACCCCCAACGATTCCGCCACCGTATGAACATCCTTGTCACCGCGACCCGAAAGACAAACGACAATCTGTTCACCTTTTTCAATCTCATTATCATCCTGTCGCAAATAAGCCAAAGCGTGGGCCGACTCTAACGCAGGAAGAATCCCCTCTTTTTCTGAAAGCCAGATAAAAGCATCCAGGGCTTCCTGATCTGTGGCAGTATAATAATTTACACGCCCGGTTTCATTTAAATAACTGTGTTCAGGCCCAACTCCCGGGTAGTCCAATCCGGCTGAAATGGAATGGGGAAGCGTGACCTGTCCATCTTCATTTTGAAGTAAAGTACTGGCAGCACCGTGTAACACTCCGAATTCTCCTTTGGTCATTGTGGCAGCATGCTCACCACTTTCAAGGCCTTTCCCCGCCGCCTCCACACCGATCATTTTCACATTATCTTTCAGAAATGGATAAAACAATCCCATGGCATTGGAACCACCGCCCACACAAGCTATGAGTCGATCTGGTAAATCTTTTCCCGCTTGTTTAGCGAATTGGGCTTTAGTCTCTATACCAATAACAGACTGGAAATCCCGCACAAGCATCGGATAGGGATGGGGACCAACAGTAGATCCAATGAGATAGTATGTGGTTTCAACATTCGTGACCCAATCCCGGATTGCTTCGTTTGTAGCATCTTTCAGTGTCATGCTGCCGGATAATACAGGACGAATTTCTGTCCCTAATAAATTCATACGGAATACATTCAGTTTCTGGCGGCGAATATCTTCTTTTCCCATGTAAACAATGCACTCCAATCCGAATAGAGCTGCCACGGTAGCAGTGGCCACGCCGTGTTGTCCCGCGCCCGTTTCAGCAATGATGCGTTTTTTCCCCATTCGTATAGCCAATAATATTTGCCCCAAAGCATTGTTGATTTTATGAGCGCCTGTGTGGTTTAAGTCTTCCCGCTTGAGCCAAATGTCAAAACCAAGTTCTTCTGAAATCTGTTTAGCGTGATAAAGGGGTGTTTCCCGACCGGAATAATGCTTCAGTAAATCTGATAATTCCGATTGGAATAACGGATCATTCTTGACACGTGTATATTGACTTTCCAATGCTTCCAAAGCTGGGATGAGCGTTTCCGGGACATACTTTCCACCGAACTTTTCAAAATGACCCCGTTCGTCGGGTAAAGTGTAGTTTTTGAATTTATTTGTCATATTATTATTCGCTCCATATACACAAAAGTATCTATAAAATTAGCTCTGTGTTCTCTGTGTCTTTGTGGCTATTGTTCTCAAATTTAAATCCTGTTGATTTAGTTCCCTTAAGTTTATTAAAAAGTTGTTCAATTTTATTATGATTTTTTATCCCGGGGGATATTTCCACACCACTATTTACATCAATGGCGTCTGGTAAAACTTCCTCAATTGCTTTTATGATATTGCCAGGATTCAGACCGCCCGAAAGAATAATGGGTATACTATTTTTATGATTTTTTAACAGTGACCAATCAAAGGGTTTTCCTGTTCCACCGTATTGTTCACTGGAAAAGGTATCCAGTAAAAATCCATCCACATTATATTGAGACATAATAGACAAACTTTTTTCATCTTTAATACGCAGCGCTTTATAAACAGGTAAATCAAACTGACTGCAAAAATCAGGTGATTCATCACCATGAAGTTGAATTGCATTAAGCGGTACTTTCGAAACAGTCTGGTCAATAAAATCTTTTGAGTGATTCACAAACACGCCGACTCTTGCAATTGATTTTGGAAGCTGGTCAGAAATTGATTTCGCTTCATCAATTAACATAGCCCTGGGGCTTTTTTTATAAAATATGAAACCAATGGCAGAAGCACCGTTTTGTACAGAAAATTGTGCATCTACCAAATGTGTGATTCCGCAAATCTTGGTTGGAATCATGCTAATCCCCCCAACAAATTTTCCAATGCTTTCCCGGGATTTCCGGTTTTCATTAGCGATGTCCCGACAAGTGCTGCATTGTATCCAAGGTCGGAAACATATTTCAAATCGTCGGATGTGTAGATACCGCTTTCTGCAACCTTGATAGAATCGGGTGGAAGAATTGATACCATTTTTTCAAAAAAGGCAATGTCAGTTGTCATGGTTTTCAAGTCTCTACAGTTAACGCCAACAATCGGAGGGGCTAATTTTGCAACAATTTCAGCATTTTCAGGGTTATGGAATTCCACCAAGGCTTCCAATCCCAGTTCATCTCCGAAAGCCAATAAGTTTTCTATTTTATCACTGTTTAATGCTTCAGCGATCAATAAATAGGCATCGGCTTTGACATTGGCTGCTTCCATGATTTGATGGTTACTGATAATAAAATCTTTCCGCAAAACCGGGATGGAGACTGAATCTCGAACAGATTTCAGGATTTCCAGACTACCGCCAAAAAATTGTTCATCTGTTAAGACAGAAATGGCTGTGGCGCCGGCCGACTCATAGTCTTTTGCAATTTGAACCGGATTAGCATTGGGTAAAATGTTACCTTCGCTGGGGGATTTCATTTTTATTTCTGCAATAACAGAAATACCGGAATTGAAAAGCGCATCCTTCAAACTACGGACATGCTCACGTTTTTCCGGCACACCGGTATTCGGGTGGTTTTGGATTTCTTGACGTTTGGCGTCTAGTATTTTATCGAGAATATTCATCCAGCCAGTTGGTTGAGTATATTTAAAGCGGCACCGGAATCAACTGATTCAGCCGCCAGTAATAATCCATCTTCAAGGGTTGACGCTTTTCCGCCAACCACAATCCCTGCTGCTGCATTTAGCAATACAATATCCCGTTTAGGTCCTTTTTCACCTTTGAGAATGGATGTAATAATTTCGGCATTTTCCGCTGGATTCCCGCCCCGAAGATCACTAATAGACACACGATTGAGTCCCAGTTCAGATGCATCGAATTCAAATGTTTTCACATCGCCGCCATTTTGAATCTGGCTGATTATGGTGGTCGTTGTGGTGGAAATTTCATCCAATCCATCCCGACCGTGAAAGACCATCACATTGGTTGACCCCAAAGCTTTCAATACATTGGCCTGAACTTCTGTTAAGTCAGGATGAAAAACGCCCATAGCTTGCGCTTTCACCTCAGCGGGATTACACAATGGACCAAGAATGTTGAAGACAGAACGCACAGCCAAAGACTTTCTGGCGCCGATGGCGTGTTTCATGGCCGGATGATAAACTGGAGCAAACATGAAACCCAACCCGATAGATTCAATATCTTTAGCAGATTCTTCTACGGTTTTTTCAATAGATACATCCAATGCCTGGAGGACATCTGCCGAACCGGATTTGGATGTCATGGAACGATTTCCATGCTTCGCTATATGAACCCCAGCGCCAGCCGCTACAAATGATGCGGCAGTTGAAATGTTGAATGTTCCAGTCGAATCTCCCCCGGTTCCACACATATCTATTGCAGGAGAATTCAGTTCAATGGTAATCATTTTTTCACGCATGGCTTGAGCAAAACCGGTTATTTCATCTACCGTTTCACCTTTTGACCGCAACGCCATAAGAAAACCGGCAATCTGCGCATCGTCAAATTCTCCAGACATGATGGAAAGCATGATGTTATATGCTTCGTTTCGGGTAAGATCTTGTTTGTCTAATAATTGTTCTAATATTTGCTTCATAATTCACCCACTAAACATACTAAAGACACGAAAGGATTATTCATAAGACAAATCTTTCATATTCAATTTTTGGATGGTGGCCAAAGTTGATGAGGAGTCCGAGTTTCATATTGGCTGCATGGAGATAATTAATGGTCTGTGCACGAAATTCATCAATCAATTTTGAGACTGCTTTGATTTCGATAATAATTTTGCCATAACAAACAAAATCTAGTTTATAGATATGCTCCAGTATTTCACCTTTATAATTTAGTTCAATAATTTTTTGTGATTCAAAAGGGATATTTTGCCACGTGAATTCTTTTGTTAAACATTCTTGGTAAACAGGCTCTAAAAAACCACATCCCATTTCTTTGTACACTTCAAAACAGGCACCCATAATTTTGTAGCTTTCTTCTTTGTAGATTAATTTAGTACTCATTTGTTTCTCTATTTATTGTCCCCGGAATACAGAAAATCACAAAAACTTTTTTATAATATTCATTATTTCGTGTGTTTAGTGTATTTCGTAGGACCAATTTCTAAAAAGTTATTGATGATTTGAAATCCTTTTTCCGTGGCGATTGATTCCGGATGAAACTGAACGCCAAAAACCGGGTGAGATTTATGTTCCATGGCCATGATAAGTCCGTTCCCCAATTCAGCGGTGATGTTTAATTCTTCTGGTAATCTTTCTCGATCAACCACCAAGGAATGATACCGTGTTGCAGTGAAAGAACCATCAATTCCATTAAACAATACCGATCCATTATGTATGATATTGGCAGTTTTACCATGGACGATTTCTGATGAAAGAATAACATATCCACCATAGGCAACTGCGATGGATTGATGACCCAAACATACACCAAGTATCGGAATAGTATTTCCATAATTTTTGATAACATCAATTGAAAGCCCGGCGCCTTCCGGTCTGCCCGGTCCTGGCGAAATCACAATGTGTGATGGGTTCCAGATTTTGATTTCATCTAATTCAAATTGATTATTCCGTACTACTTTTACATCCGGATTGATAGAACCGATGTACTGCACCAGATTATAAGTAAATGAATCGTAATTATCGATGACTAATATCATACGATTAATCCGTTTTCGGCAAAATCGACGGCTGCCATGATGGCTTTTGCCTTATTGACCGTTTCTTCATATTCACTCATTGGATCTGAATCATGGACAATACCAGCGCCGGATTGAAAATATACGGTTTGATCTTTCATGATCATGGTGCGGATAGTAATACAGGTATTTACATTACCTGCAAAATCGAAGAATCCAACCGCACCGGAATAAATATCACGACGATCCGGTTCCAGTTCATGAATAATCTCCATTGCGCGAATTTTTGGTGCTCCCGTTACTGTGCCGGCTGGAAAGCAGCTCATAAGCGCATCGAAAGGATCTTTATCATCAGCTAGTTTTCCCATTACATCTGAAACAATATGCATGACGTGGGAATAGTTTTCGATGACCATATTTTCCGGTATCGTGATCGATCCATATTCTGAAACACGACCCACATCATTCCGCCCTAGATCCAAAAGCATCAAATGTTCTGCTCGCTCTTTTTCATCATTGATCAGTTCTTCAGCCAGGGCATGGTCTTCCTCTTCCGTTTTGCCGCGTTGTCGCGTACCGGCGATAGGTCGGACTTCAACCGTACCATCATCCACTTTCACCAGCAATTCAGGGGAAGCGCCAATGATATCAAAATCTTTCAGTTTTAAATGAAACATGTAAGGAGATGGATTAATTGTTCTCAAGGCGCGATACAAAGTCACAGGCTCTACCGATGTTTGTCTTTGAAATCGTTGGCTCAAGACCAATTGAAAAATCTCCCCTTCCCGGATATAATCTTTTGCTTTTAAAACAGCAGTTGTAAACGAATCCTGATCGAAGTTGGACGATACACAGCTCTGTTCTACTCGTATCGGTGTCTGGTAATCGATGTCTGAATGAAGCATTTCTCCGATTTTATCAATTCGACAATTGGCTGCATCGAATTGGGCTTTTAGGTCACAATCGCGGTCAATATTAACATTAGACATGACCAAGGCAGAACCCTTGAGATGATCGAATGCAATCATATCTTCAAATAACATGAAAACTGAATCCGGTACCTTCAACTCTGATGTATCATGAACGGGAATATTTTCAACCCAAGCGATGGTTTCGTATCCCAGATAGCCTACCAGACCACCTGTAAAAGCAGGGATACCGGGAAACTTTGCTATTCTATATTGGGATTGAGTTTTTCGCAAGACTTCCAGGAAAGGTAAATCTATTTCAATCGTTTGGTCATTTTCGGAGATGGTGGTCTTGCCATCTTTATGAATCAAAATTTTCTTTGGATTGATCCCCACATAAGAATAGCGGGCATATTGGTTTCCTTTTTTTACGGACTCCAGTAAAAAGGCATATTCAGCCTTTTGAGAAAGATGAGCCCAAGCAGCAACAGGCGTCAGGAGATCAGCTAAAATTCGTTTGTATACAGGTACGGTCTGGTTCTCTGTGACCAGATCCTGAAATTCTTTGAATGTAAGTTGTGTTTTATCCATTTTATGCAAAAAAAAACCCCGATGAATTCTCGGGGTTAAAAGCAGTCAGTGTGTACAGGTATTCCTGGGACTACAAAACCCCTTTCCGGCAAAAATACCAGTACCAGCTGTAAAAATTTTCTGTGTTCATGTGAATCATAGGCGGGGATATTAAAACAAGGTTCGAACAGATACCAAGAGTATTTTTTCTTTTTTCGTATTTTTTTTGAACTCTGAAAGAATAAGACCCTTTATTATTACTCCGGCGTCGGTTATCCGTATGATATTCATCATTCCATCCATTTTAAAAGACCCCTCTTTAATTCTCCCCTTGACCCGCCTACATTTCAGTTACGGCGGACAGGCAGGGGAGAAGGTCAAAGGATTCCATTATTAAATCCTTTCATTTTCCCCTGTAACAGGGGAAAATGAAAGGGGTTTATCATACGACTAACCATTGCCAGATTAATACTTACATCAACCGATTAAATTTCAAAGCGTACACTTTCTATGTCTTCCTTAATCCATTTAGTATAATCATTTAATAAATTTCTTATTATATCACCCACCGTGCCATTGCCGATTTTAGAACCGTTAACGTGTGAAACGGGTACGATACCAGAACCACTATGCGTAATGAATAATTCATCAATTAGCTTAAAATCTGTCACATTCAAATTCCCGAAGGCAACAGGACACGAAGATTTTGAGATAACAATTTGACGAGTGATTCCAGGGAGTATATCATACTGGCGGGTAAATAATTCTCCACTTTTAATCCAAAATACATTACTCCTGCTACCTTCGAAAACATCTCCATTATCATCTGTCAAAATTGCCTCAAAACAACCGGCTCCCTGTGCTTTTTCCCACGCGGAAAGGCAGGTCTGATAATTTGTTGTTTTTATGGCTGGAGTTTTTCTACTGGCGTAAACGGTCATGACTTTTACTCCATCATAAATCGCTTCATCAATGTTCAGCGGAGATGTGTAAATAATGAGATACTCCGGCACAGCCAGAATGCGCACACGCTGATTTGATTCAGAGGAATCGGATACTACAGTATGAATCATTCCACGGAGCTCTTCTCTTGAAAAGTGAATTTTCAAGCCGGTTTTCTGCGCTGTTTGATAAAGTCTGTCAATATGCGGATTAAGAAAAACAGGTTTGTAATTCAATGTTCTGAATGTTTCATATAGTCCTGATTCATATACAAATGAAACACCGCCAATTTGTAAATGTCTATCAGGGACAAATCCCCATTTTCCATTGATAAGTACTTTGATCACGGTTGAAAGGAAGCTGCCTTGTCTAATGATTCGTTGAATTCATCATCCATTATTGAATCGATGGTAATTCCCCCACCCGCACCCAGTAATAATTCCTTATTCTGTTGAAAAACAGTTCGGATTGCAATATTAAATTGCAGTGTACCGTCCGGCAGAATATAACCAATCGTTCCTGTGTAGATGCCTCGGGAATGACTTTCAAGTTCGTAAATGATTTCACAAACACGTTTTTTCGGACAGCCGGAAATAGATCCGCCAGGAAGCATGGAAATAAGGGCTTCAATAGGATGAATATTGTTTTTGATTTTTCCTTTAACCAGTCCATAGGTATGAAAAACTTTTTCCAGTTTTTGAACTGATTTTGATTCCATGACTTGCACTGAACCATATTCACATACTTTCCCCAAATCATTTCGTAATAAATCAATGATCATGTACAGCTCTGCCTGATCTTTCCGACTTGCGAGTAAACGATTAAGAAGTATTTCATCTAATTTGGGATCTTGACTACGGGCGATAGTTCCTTTGATCGGTTTCGTTGAAATCAACCCATCCTGAATAAAAATGAATTGTTCAGGAGAAAGACTGTGGATAGCCCACGAATCATCTTCCATAAATGAAGAATATTCTACCTGATTTTTTACTCGAAATGATTGAAAAAGAGATCTGGGAGACAGTTTAGTTGAAGAGATCATGGGAAAAGTATAATTCATTTGATAGAATTCACCACATCTGATATAATTTATGATTCGATCAAAATCCAAGCTGTACTTTTCTTTTGTAATGGTTGGAGTAAAAGGGCGCCATTCGTTTAAAGCTAACAAATCAAATTCATCTAACATTTGATAAGCTTCGTAAGCTCGAAAATGAACTGCAGGCAATTGGCTGTTCAGGGGATGAATAGGGACATCAAGTCTTTTTGCACCATATTCATACGTAATGAAACCGGCAACGAATTTCCCAGAATATTTTTTGACAAAATAAACGAGTTCTTCAGGAGGATCATCCAAAGAGAGCGAAATTGAATCAATCGGATTCCATGCTGCCAGATTTCCCCAACCCGAGGCTGGATTGCCAAGGAACACCGCCGGTTTACTATTTTCAGGTATATGGCTAAACATCGAGAAAATTCTCGAGAATTTTTGATCCCACAGGTGTTAAAAATGACTCGGGATGAAACTGAACTCCGAACACCGGTTTCTCTTTGTGGGTAATGGCCATGATCTCCCCATCGTTTGTCCACGCCGATTTATAGAATTGATCAGGTACAGCATCAATAGATAGTGAATGATATCGTGCTCCCTGGAAAGGAGAAGGGATGTTTTTGAATACTTGTGTTTGAGAATGATGAATCAGCGATGTTTTACCGTGAAGAATTCGTTTAGCTTGTTGTACTTCAGCACCGTAAACAGTTCCAATACATTGATGTCCTAAACAAACACCCAGAATTGGAATGTCCTTATTGAATTGTTGAATTACAGCCATAGAAAGCCCGGTATTTTCCGGTCTGCCGGGTCCGGGAGAAATGACAATGTGGGAAGGGCTCCAATGCCGAATATCATCGATTGTAAATTGATTATTTAATACGATTTTAATATCAGGGTTTATAGGTCCGATACATTGCACCAGATTATACGTAAATGAATCATAATTATCGACGATTAAAATCAAGATAAACTCCAATTAAAACTAAAATATGGAGACACGGGTTGAATTGATGTCATTAATTTTTGAAATGTATCACAATTTTATTTTTGCATTTTTTTTGAAATTTGATATACTGGATTGAAAATAGCCAAAATGTCTTCTTTATTTAGTTTGCTTTTTAGCTTTTTTGAAAGACGGTTGATAATTTCTCGTTCCCTGTTTGGGTCGCCAATTGCAAGTCCACTAGATGCTTTTATTACACCAATTTTTTTTGATACGGAAAATCGTTTGATCAGCAGATCCAATATTTGATCATCATAATCATCGATTCTTTTGCGGAGGGCGTTGATTTTTTCTTGTGAGTCCATGAAAAAAAGTACACATGCAATAGGATGGGGAAAAACAACTTTTAAAGTAATCTTCGTATCTCTGCGGCGGATCATTTTTATCGCCTGGGTGTAAAGACTCTGAACAGATTTATTCAACCGTGAGATTTGAATAATTCGCCCGGGAAAGCGATGACAATAGTGGTTTATTGATTCACTTGTGAGCGCTGCCCCTTACCCGTACAGCTTGTTGATATTATACGATATGGAGAGGATTGTTTTTATCCATCAAGACCTGATTTTTGGAAGATCATCTCTGAAATGCTTTTGAATATTTTCAACCGTTCCCTCGTATTCAATCCATCCTTTGTTCATCATGACCACTCGTGTTGCGATATCAAAAGCTTCATCCCGGTCATGGGTTACGTACAACAAGGTAAATCCGATTTTTTTCTGTAGACGGAGAATCTCTTTCCGCAGGCGGATATTCAACTCCAGGTCGAGGCTGGAGAGCGGTTCGTCCATCAAAAGCACCTGGGGCTCAAGCACCAGGGCCCGTGCGAGAGCCACGCGCTGCTGCTGTCCTCCCGACAGTTCGGCGGGCTTCCTGTCCGCATACCCGGCCAAGCCCACAAGGTTCAGGGCTTCCTGCGTCCGTTGTTTCCTTTCAATCTTCGGAAGACCCTTGGCCCTCAGTCCGAATTCGATATTTCCCTTCACACTGATATGGGGCCAGAGGGCCAGATCCTGAAACACCATGCCCAAATTACGCCGCTCCGGCGGCTTAATGATGTGCCCATCCCGGGCCACCGGCTCTCCCGCAATGAAAATGCCGCCTGTATCCGGAGCGATGAAGCCCGCAATCAGCCGTAGGATCGTTGTCTTGCCACAGCCGGAGGGGCCAAGAATTACAATACGTTCCCCTTCCTCGATTTCAAGTGTGATATTGTCCAGAGCCTTTTCCCTGTTGTAGAATTTGGACACGGAATCCATGTTGACGACTTTCATCTGATTATCTTTCTCGTCATGAGACCGGGGATCATCCACAGGATTCCGGCCGGCAGTAAGGTGGCGGCTATCATAACCATGCAAAGGGCGGCAATAAGCTGCGGGGATCCGTTAGCCATGAGTGTGAATATCCGCACCGGCAGTGTTTCGTGCCCCGCCGGATAAACCAGCATGGTAATCCCGGTATCCCGCAATGAGAAGATATAACCTACCAGCCAGCCGGCTATCAAGCCGCGCCGGGCCAGGGGCGCGACAATGAACACCATCCGGCGGAACCATCCCGCACCGGCGACTTGTGCGGCCTCCTCCATGGAGGGCGGGATTTGGGCCAACTGGGTAACAGAGATCCGGCTGGTCAGGGCCGTGTATTTGGCAAGATAGCCAAAAATGATGATCAGGGGTGTACCGTAAATAAAGTTTGTCCACGACGTGTTCCACTGGCTGATAAGGCCGATGCCGATTACCGTGCTGGGAAGGGCAAAAAGAAAGATCGTCAGGGAATCCACAGACCGCCAGAACCTTAACGCCTTAGTTTGTACCAGGTAGCCTGTTAAAAAACCCAGAAAGGTGAGGAGAGTGGCCCCGATGACAGCATACAGGAGGCTTCGCAGCAGACTGCCTCCGGCCCGGTTCAGTGCTTCGGCGTAAGCGCCGATGCCGGCCGACTGGATAACAAGAACAACGATCGGCACGATCACAATAACAAGTCCGGTGATCGCAACCGACGCGAACCACCATTTGCGGTAGGCCCCGAGCTTTATCAGGGGTGAGCGTTCAAGTTCGGGCGTGGGACGTAACTGATACGTCCGTTCCCGCAGGAAGGCAGCTTCCACCAGCAGAAGCAGCAGTGTAACGGCGGCCAGCGGGACGGCGGCAGCCGTGGCGGCCTTGAAATTGTAAAAGGCGGAAAACTGGGTGAAGCTTTCCACGGGGAAGACATCATAGCGTAAAAAATTCGGCACACTGAATTCCCCGAAACTAAGGAGGAAGACCAGCATAGCCGCGAGCAAAACGCCTGGCAGGATGAGGGGAATCGTAATCCCCTTCATTACCCCGCGCCATCCCGAAACCAGTCTCCCGGCTTCTTCCAGCCGGGGATTAATTGTCCGTAAAAAGATCATTGTAAGCAGCATTGGGATCGGCAGGAAGATCGAGAACAGAACGGCAGTACAACCCGGGAGGCCGAAGAGCAGGCGGGCAGTCGCCCGGGTGGCGGAGACGCCAAACAGGTGCGCCAGTAATCCCTCGTTTCCCAGAAGATCGAACCACGAGACGGCGATTATGTAGGGGGGAATAAGCAAAGGAATGACGAAGAGAACCATAAAGAATCGGCGCCAGGGCAAGTCCGTTTTTCCAAGGAGAATTCCCAGGGGCAGCCCGACCATCACCGTAAACACCGTGACCAGGGAAGACAGGACCATGCTGTGCTGCATAAGGGTCCACTGGCGGGCGGACGTCAACAATCCACCGTAAGCCGCCAGGCTGAAATGGCCGTTCCCGATCACGCTTTTGATCAACATGGAGAGAACGGGCAGCAGACCGATCGTAAGCAGCAAGAGGACGATAAAGCCGAGGGATAGGCGTTTTGCCACTTAAAGTCCCATCCATGCTTTCAGGAAAGGCTGGGCTTCGACCATTTTTTCCGCAACCTTGGCATAGTTCACCTGCATGACTTTGATATCTTTGATGGGTTTCAATTCGGGCGGCGTCCGGACGCCCGGATGCAGGGGAATCTGGGCGCAGTCGGCAAAGGCCAGCTTTCGTTCGGTTTCCCGGGAAAGCAGGTAATCAATGAGCTTTTTGGCTGTCTCCGGGTGGCGCGCGCCCTTAATAAGCATGGCCGCGTTGGGCACAATGAAGCACCCGATGCCGTTTTCCCCCTGGTCCGGATAAACCATTGTGACCGGTTGTCCCCGCCGCATGCGATTAACGGCGTCGTCGCTGTCCACCAGGCTGAAGTCATATTGTCCCGTTGCGACGAAGTCTGCGCTTTCGCCGTTGTTGGTCGAGATCGCCACTCGGTTACGCTTCAGCGCCGCCATGAATTCTTTCGCCTGATCATTGTCCCAGATCGTGAACAGGGCGGCAATCTGGGAGGTTGTGGTTCCAAAGAGGGGATTGGCGATAACCGCTTTCCCTTTCCAAAGAGGATCCATGTAAGCCAGGATGGTCCGGGGTTTATCCTTTACATTATTGTTCACGACGAGAACCCGCGCCCTGGCAGAAAAACCGGTCCAGTACCCCTCGGGATCCTTGAACACCACCGGGATATCCTTTGCATTCGGAGATACATAAGGAGCTGTGATCCTCTTTTGTTTGAGAACCTCGGCCCGGATCGGCTCATTGGCCCAGTACACGTCGGCTTGGGGATTGTCCTGCTCGGCAATGAGACGATTCATGGAACCGGTACTCTTGGCTTCTTCGGTGTCGTAAACCGCCCTGACCTTGATACCGGTCTCGCGCTCGAAATCCTTCAGGATGGGTTCCGAAAAGACCTGGTCCTCGCTGACATAGACAGTGATGGTCTTGGAATCGCCGTGTTTTCCACTGCAGGAGACGAGGGTCATGGCAGTCATCATAAGCACTGTTATTACCGGGAAAAACTTGCCTTTCAGGCTGCTTGTGATCATCCTTGTTCCTCCTTCAAATGTTTTTGTCCGGTGGCTTGGCGTAAAAGACGCATCATCACTTCCTGAAAGTCCACCGCAGCTTGACCACGAGTTGATCGCTGACCGGCTGAAACGTCGAACGGTTGTCACTGCCGATGGGATGTTCCCAGCCGTGGTTCCAGACCACGTACAGGTCTTTGCCCGGCCGGAGGGTCCAGCGCAGGCGGGTGTTGGTTCCCAGGTTGCGCGATTCCGAATCGTACTGGGTGTAGCTAGAGAGAATGAGGTCGGGCGTGAAAGCGTATGCTACCTTGAGTTGCCACAACCGCTGGATGAAGTTCCCTTCGGGGAGCCGGCCGAAGTTGTTTTCGCTCTGGAGTTCAAGTTGCAGATGTCCCCGGGGCGTGGTGAAGGTAATAAAGCTCTCCAACTCAGTCAGCGTACCGCTGTAGAAATTTCCGAACCAGACGGTGGTACCGATCCGCCACGACCGGTGCCGGGAGCTCTGGGCCTCCACCCGGTAGCGGGTGAAAGGGTAGTTGCCGATGGGGATCACCACTCCGTCAGTGATTTCGAAGGGGGCGTCCAGCCGCTCGAACTGGGGCGCCACATTGGCCTCGATGTGTTCCCCGGACTCGGTCTGGGCATTGAACGGTGCTGTGAACACGCGCCACGACTCAACGCTGCCATCGAGGTCTTCGACATAGACCGCGTAGAGCTCGAAATAGAATTGCCGTACCCAGTTGAATATCCCGCCTTCGGGACGCGGTTGATAGGCTCCGCCACCCTGGTACCAGCGTGTTCCCGGCCGCGGCAGGAATCCCAGCGCCGGATCGAGTCCGTCTCCGAACTCCTTGTAAGTGAAGAATATGTCCCACAGATCGTTGGGGTAGTCCAGCTTGAATCCCCACCCGGTTCGCCGGCCCTCGGCGGCATTTCCGCCGGTCCAAGCGACCCATTCGCCAAGGGAGAGGTTTTTGTCACCGCGAAAAGTCGATGTCTGCCACAGGGCATCCAGACCCGCCAGGGTATTATCGTGAACACCATCAGGGTCGCCGTTGGTAACGATGGCGCCTACGGTGAAGTGCTTGTTGACATCGTAAGCCATTCGCCCGGCGAGCAGGTTAGCGCTTTCTGCGGCTGCGCTGTTTCCGGTGACTGCGTCCAGTAACGCGAGGTTCCAGTGTCCCACTTGTCCTAGTACCTTACCGCCGCCAAGCAGCGGCACCTGTCGTCCATGATACAGCCCGACACGGCGCGAGAAGAATGGAATAAAGGAATAGCCCAGTCCGGAGCCGAACGAGAACAGGTTGGACCCCTCCACAAAGAACGAGCGTTTCTCGGGGAAGAACAACGGGAAGCGCGTAAGGTTTACCTGACGGTTATCCACCTCGGTTTCGGCAAAGTCGGTGTTGAGCGTTAGGACCGCCGCAAGGTCCGGCGTCAGGTTGTACGTAACATCAAGTCCGCCGTTGCCCTTAACGGTGCGGTGTCCGTCTCCGAGATCGGCATCGCGTTCGGCGAGGCTGTAGGGACTGATGCTTACACCCTTTCCCTGCCGGAGCCCGGCCACGCCTTCGAGCCGCCCGGCCCGGCGTAGGTCCTCGAAGCTGGCATCCAGAGTTGTACCTGCCCAGCGGAGCATTATACGGTCCCGGGCAATCCACCGTTGGACGTTGAAACCCCAGCTTTCGGCGCCGGGCATGAAACGGAGGGACTGGGCTGGGATGCGGATCTCAGCAGACCAGCCATCCGGCGTGCGCCGGGTACGGGCGTCCCAGATTCCGTCCCAATCGGTGGAAACGTCTTCGGTGCCCGAGATCAACCCGTCGAGCCGTGCGCCGGCTGTATTGATCTTAAAGTAGTAGCCGCGCCGCCGGTCACCGAAGGTGTCGAACACCACCGCCACTGCGTCGCCATACATGTTGCCGTCGCGCTGCATAGTGTGAACGGTGATCGCCGACGGATCGGGGTCATGGCACACAAACCCGATATAGAGATTTTGTCTGTCCACGAGTACCAGAACCTCAGTCCGGTAGGGAGTGGGTTCGCCCGGTTGGGGCTCCTGTTGGGTTAGATCAGGGATGATCCCCGCATTACGCCATGCAGGTTCGTCGAGTACACCGTCGAGCCGGATTCTGCCATTCACCTGGCCGGCCTTCACAACCGGTGGAACCCTCGTTGCCATAAGCCGCGGTACTCCGGCCAGTACCAGCAACAGGGTAAGTACCCACGTTCTCCTGTCCCTGTGCCTGGTCGCTATCGTTACTCGTTTACTCCGAAAAGCACGGTAAGATTTTCTTACACTATAACACACATTTATCATCGTTCAAAAATTTATCCAATTCATTATGTGATAGCTTGTTGGCCCGGTAGGACAATTTATTCTGTGGGAAAATTTGGGTCAAAATTTAGCAATATCAATACGAAACATTGGAGATTTAAAACGAAAGTTTTCTGTCCCCTGGAAGTTCAACGGAGCGCCAGCGAAGATAAACAGACGTTGGAGGAACTCCACTCTGCCGTTCAGCGAGTGAGCGCAGCGGTCTCGTTGATTTGTTTTTTACCCGCCACTTTTCCGGATAAATACACAAACTATGGATATTCCCCGGGAAAATGCAGAATTGCTATTTTTTTCGTTTATTGTTTTATACCAATTGTAGGAATTTTTATCATTTCAGATAAATTCATGCAAAAAATATTCAACACCTAACGAAGTCCGACAAAATAAGTTGAATAATCCGCCAGGTGGCGGATGATATGTTTATAAAACTTCCAATGAATGATTACCAAACTCCGCTAGCTTACCATCTAATGGTAGGTTGAGAGTGTTCAATGTTTGGCTTTTCTATTAGCAATAAATTAACCGGAACACCCAAAAGAACTTATATTACTCCGGCATATCCGCCTGCGGAACGGACAAGTGTTAATCGTATGATATTTAATATTATTTCCAATTTAAATACCCCCTCTTTCCTGCCCCATTCTTTGAAGTCTTCCCCCATCTTGGGGAACCTGCCTATGCAGTCGCTCCCAACCTACGTTCCTTCGGTAGGCTTGCGGCAGACAGGGATTTAGTTATTAAGGGGAGATGGTCAAAGGATTCCCAGCCTACGCACTTCCGACAGGCATTCAAAAGCCTTTCGCGGCCGCTATTTTCCCCGAATTCGACATTGGCCAATGTCGCATGCAGGGAAACACAAAGCCCGCCTGCAGAAGTCGACCTGTCCACCGAAAGTGAAATGCAGGTGGAAGCGTAGGCTGGGGGTTTCAAAATACCTGCCCCCTACACTATATTTCAAATGGGGCATGCGGGCGACTAACCGGTGCCGGTTTAATATCTTGATATTATGAACTTTACAAGAATTATAAACTGATATATTTACACGTTGCGCAAAACAGGAAACGAGACACAAACCAAAACTCCTCCGCCCGGTAAAGCCGTTCGCCAGCACGACAAAACAGTTCTGGCGGGGACGGGTAATCGGGCAGTTCAATCAATTTAGCCTGAAGTTTTTTACAGTACTGTCCAAAATAAATTAGTTTTCACATATTTTTAATAAAATAGTTTATTCATCTCGACGATCGAAGACGGTTTTGGATAGACTTTTCCACTTATTCAAAAAACAATCCCCGTTATTATTTCA
>CAJVYU010000033.1 GCA_913009735.1 uncultured Fidelibacterota bacterium | reverse complement strand
TTTTTATCTATTTTTTTTTTAATGATACTGCGAACACCGAGATCTACACTCTTTCCCTACACGACGCTCTTCCGATCTAAGGCAGTTATAATTTATATTGGAATGGTTATGGAGGATCAGGTTTTTTAAAAAAACAAATCAAAAAAAGGTTACCCGAACCGTGGGGGCTATTAACAGACATTACAGGAATTGTGTTGGTTGAAGCAATAAAAGACACAATCTTAGGAAGCGAATCAGAAACTCCCTTCTATGGATATCCAAAAGATCTTGTTTTGTTTGGTAGAGTAATTGATGATGTATTGGGTACAATTGAAGAAGATACTGTTCTAATCAGGCATACAAATCCGTGGCTTGAAAATTTTGACCTGATTGAAAATACAAAGTTATTGTTATTATTGAAAAGAGGAGCACCTGCCTTTTATAAAGGTAAGAAAATAAAAATTTATTATTGTGAAATGTTTTTTCAAGAATTTCCACAATATATGTTGGTGAAAAATAATCTAATTTATGACGAATATAATGTTTTGAATATTAATGGTATGAAATATAATAACTTCAGGAATTATTATATATCATTTCTTGAAGTGAATGGCATTCATAAATGAGGATAAATGGAAAAATATAAAACACCAATTGGAGGATAATATGAAACAAACTCGGATAAAAATTATTTTTTGCTTAAGAACATTATATAAGAGAATCCAACGAATGAGGTCTACTATGAGAATATACCTAATTATACTGATGTGTAATATGTCAATTGGTTGTTCTGAAAATAAAGGTAATCAAAATGAATTAGATTGGCGGGATGAATATGGGATTATTGAAGGAACCGGTATTGTTGCAGGAGAGGTAATTTTGGAGGATGGAAGATGGGAAAACGATACAGTTTACGTCTATTTACAAGACCCTGTATTGCCGGAAACGCATAATCAAACAAGATATTGTGTGGGGATTGATACAATAACAGCTACGTCGGGTTACTTTATGATAAAAAATGTACCATCTGGTGATTATGCAATCATCACAACTAACAACAGGATATTGATTAAGGATAAAGTAATTGAACCATTTTTCCAAAATTTAATAAGTTTTAGGGGGGGGGTGCTATAATTATTCCATTAGAGTGAAATCAGATACTATAAATAAATTTTCCAAACCTAAATATGCACCAGGTGAGAGCGTTGGTATGATAGATGGTGATGCTATGTCATATTATGACAGACTTTGTTATTATAAAGAAGAAAATGGTCATCTTATATGTACGCCCTTAAATCAAATCAATTACGAAAGTTTACTACTAATGGAGGAGTAAAAAATGTTGAAAAGGTTATTGTTAATTATTTTAGTTGCATTTGTAAAATTACATAGTCAGAGTCTAACGGTACCAATTAAGTTTCCAACATCTTTAGATGGACATGAAATTGTAAATGGAGATACTATAATTGGAGTGTTTTTGCGCGATGATACAAAAAATAGAACATCGCTCAATGAATTAGGAATTAATGTTTCAACCGAAATAAATGGTCTCATGACTGGTAGGGTATCTTTATCTAACTTCAGAAATATCAATCGAAATAAATCTGTTCAGTGGATGATTCCAGTAGGTGTCTTGTTTACTTCTCTTGACCAAAGTAGTCCAATGGTTAATAAACATATTGGACAACAAAATGCAGGTGTTACAGGTAAAAATGTAATTATTGGAATTTATGATACAGGAATTGATTTTAGTTCAGATGATTTCAAGAATAGCGATAATACTACCAGAATATTAAAAATTTGGGATCAATCTGTCTCTGGAAATCCTCCTGATCCAACTCTGTTCAATTATGGTTATGAATGGAATAGTTCTTCAATAAATAATGGTGATTGTACTCAAAGAGATTATAATGGTCACGGCACACATGTCTCTGGTATTGCTTCGGCTAATGGTAATAATAATACTTCTGTTTCAGATCGTTATATAGGTATGGCACCAGATGCAGATAATTAATGAATATATTATTTTTTGTCTATAATAATTGATTGTACAAATAATTTTATTCGTTTATATTGAATTTATTTAATTGCTATGTAATTATATTGTAATTACATTTTATGTATGAAAGCAAATATAATACATATTGGAAATTCACTGGGAATTCGTATTCCAAAACCTGTCATTAAACAATGTGGGTTTGAAAATGAAGTTGAACTTGAAGTCCATGAGCATAAACTAATTATTAGGACGACTCATCAACCAAGACGAAACTGGGATGATGATTTCGCCCGTATGGCTCATAACAAAGATGATGAACCCGTTATTTCAATTGCAGAACCGGCATCTCAGTGGGATGAAGAAGATTGGGAATGGTAGTAAAACGCTTTGATGTGTTTCTTATCTCATTAAATCCTACTGTCGGACATGAAATTCAAAAAACACGACCATGTTTAATTATTTCACCTGATGAGATGAATGATCATATAAAAACAGTCATTATTGCTCCAATGTCGACTAAAGGTCGGAATTATCCCACGAGAATTCCCTGTACTTTTCATGGAAGAAAAGGACAAATTATATTAGATCAAATACGAACCATTGATAAAAGCAGATTAGTAAAAAAATTGGGCAGAATATCAACACCTGTACAAAAAAAAGTATTCGTAACGCTACAGGAAATGTTTGCTAAATAATGTAAATGTCATCATCTGGTGCAGTGCAAGAAAGAGATCGCCCGGAAACTTCCGCAAAGATTTACTTCAGTTTATCTATAAATTCCTCTGCTTTATAAAGGTAAAAAATAAAAAAATATGTATAAACGAACTCACACCTGCGGAGAACTCCGCAAAGATCATATTGATGAAACTATCCATCTCAACGGCTGGGTAAATACGGTACGCCTGCACGGACAAGTAATCTTTATCGATCTCCGGGACCGTTACGGTAAAACCCAGATTGTTTTCAATTCGGAAGATTATAACGGTGATTTTGTAGCAGTCAAAAAACTGTCTATGGAAGATGTGCTTTCCATCAAAGGGACAGTTCAATCCCGGAGTGAAGGCGCCGTAAATCCGGATATGTCCACAGGAGAAATAGAAGTCGCTGTTGATTCAATGGAGTTGTTGAGCGAAACAGCGCCCCTGCCGTTTGTAATCACTGACAGGGAGAGTGCGTTAGAAGATCTGCGGTTGAAATACCGATACCTTGAATTGCGTACCGATGAACTACAGAAAAATATCTTAACCCGCCATAAAACATATCAGGCTGTACGTAGTTATTTATCTGATAATAATTTTGTTGAAATTGAAACGCCTACTTTGATGAAATCCACTCCGGAAGGCGCTCGTGATTTTCTGGTACCCAGCCGCATTCATCACGGAAAATTTTATGCCCTGCCGCAATCACCGCAGCTCTATAAGCAAATTTTAATGATATCAGGCTTTGACCGCTATTTTCAGATTGTAAAATGTTTCAGGGACGAGGATTTTCGAGCTGACCGCCAGCCGGAATTCACACAAATAGATGTTGAAATGTCCTTCGTTGACGAAGAGGATATTTATAGCAATATGGAAGGACTGACAAGACATATATTTAAAGAATTGAACGATGTTGACCTTCCGGATCCATTTCCGCGAATAACGTATGCGGATGCCTTAGCAAAATACGGATCGGACAAACCGGACACACGCTATGAACTGTTTCTTAATGATGTAAAAGAATTCACTGATCGTTCTGAATTCAACGCTTTTAAATCTGCTGAATCAGTAAAAGCCATTGTTCTTCCTGGCGGTGCAAAATATTCCCGTAAGATTATAGATGGATTGACCGATTTTGTTAAAAAATATAAAGCCAAAGGGTTGACATGGATGAAAGGAGAAAATGGCAAACTTTCAGGTGGTATCGCAAAATTCTTCGATGAGAATTTACAAAGTGACCTTATTCATGCTACTGAGATAAAAGACGGCGATATTATTTTCATCATTGGCGATGAGAAGACAGTTGTTGAGCCGGCCTTAGGTGCTCTCCGGGTGGAAATTGCTAAACGCGAAGGATTAGCTGACCCCAATATTTATAAACCCTTATGGGTTACATCTTTTCCCATGTTTGAGTATGACGAAGTTGAAAACCGGTATACGGCCATGCACCATCCTTTTACAGCACCTCATCAAGATGATATTGAAAAACTGGAAACGGATCCTGCTTCCGTACTTTCCAGAGGTTATGATTTGACAATGAACGGTCATGAAATTGCCGGTGGTTCCATCCGTATCCATTCCCCGGAAATTCAGAATAAAGTATTTTCTCTCCTGGGATTGAGCTTAGAAGATGCCAAAGAAAAATTCGGTTTTCTGGTGGAAGCCCTGACCTATGGCGCTCCTCCTCATGGCGGTATTGCTTTTGGGTTTGACAGACTGGTCATGATCTTGACCGGTTCAAATAATATCCGCGATGTAATTGCATTTCCAAAAACAACATCTGCCGTTTCCCTCATGGATGATGCTCCTAATACCGTAAGCTCGCAGCAGTTAAACGAATTGGGAATACAGATTAAACCCGATAAAAACTAAAATTATTGGAAAGTTTAATTTTCAACAAAACACCGTACGGACAGGAATGTCTGTACTACAATTTTTTTAGTACAGACATTCTTGTCTGTTGAAAATATGGTTGATTAAATAAATGACATCTACTCATCAAGGAAAAATTTGCATCATCACCGGTGCCACAGACGGCATTGGAAAAGAAGCAGCAATGCACTTGGCAGGTATGGGATTTACTCTTGGGCTGGTGGGAAGAAATCGGGATAAAATTTCATCCACACTTGCTGAAATCCAAAATGCTACAGGGAATAAACATATTACCTTTTTTCAGGCCGATCTTTCCTTAATGAAGGAAGTCCGTCGTTTAGCAGAAGAAATTCAATCTACATTTGATAAAATTAACGTTCTTCTAAATAATGCCGGAGCATACATCGCCGATTTTGAAAAAACAGGAGAAGGATTTGAACGTACTTTTGCTTTGAATCATTTATCGTATTTTTTACTGACCGACCTTTTATTAGATACCATAAAAACCACACCAAACTCCCGAATTGTTAATGTTGCTTCCGATGCCCATCGGAAAACAAATCTCAACTTTGATAATTTACAAGGCTTCAATGGTTATAAAGGCTGGCCGGCATACTGCAAATCGAAACTCTGTAACATCATGTTTACCTATGAGTTAGGACGCAGACTGGAGGGAAGTGACACAACAGCTAATTGTCTCCATCCCGGTTTTGTGAATACAAGTTTTGGAAACAATAACCGGGCTGGTATTCGTTTGGGTCTGACCGCCGCAAAGGCCGTTAGTGCGATTAATGTAAAAAAAGGAGCAAAGACAAGTATTTATCTGGCATCATCTTCAGAAGTGGAGGGTGTTAACGGGAAATACTTTGCAAAGTGCAAACCCAAAAACAGTTCTCCTCAATCCAATGTGATTGAAGATCAAAAACGACTTTGGGATATAAGTGAACAGCTGTTAAGCTGACGTTCCTTTCCTTTTATGGATTAGATTAATTGCTTGCCCTGTAATGAAGAATGAATGTTCAGGGTGTCAATCTAAACATCAACATTTATGCGCCGTGGCGTACGGTTGATGTATTCCAAAAGGAAAAAAACAGTCCTCCTTTTCTTTTTCTCCATTTTATACTACATTCGTCCATGAAACGTATTATTTGTTTGCTGTGGTTTTATTCCTGGATTCAAAACCCTGTTTTTTCACAAGTAGAAAATTGGGAACTAAAAGCCAAAATCATGGTGGATAGACAGATCATGGCCCGTGGTGTTACAAATGAAAATCTGTTAAACGTCATGAGACTCACACCACGCCATAAATTTATCCCTGAGGAACAGCAGCCTTACGCCTATATGGACACTCCCTTAACCATCGGCTTTGATCAAACGATTTCTCAACCGTATATAGTCGGTTTTATGACATCGTTGCTGGAATTGAAAGGTGACGAAAAAGTGCTGGAGATCGGTACCGGTTCCGGGTACCAGGCTGCCATATTGTCACCGCTTTCCAAAGAGGTGTTTTCAATTGAAATCGTAAAAGAATTAGCAGAAAGATCAGCAAAAACGCTAAAAGATCTCGGTTATACTAACATTTATGTCAAATGGGGGGACGGATACCAAGGGTGGCCCGAAGAAGCCCCATTTGATGCTGTCATTGTTACTGCGGCACCACCGGATGTACCGCCAAAATTGTTTGAGCAACTGAATGTAGGTGGCAGGTTAGTCATTCCCGTTGGCAGTTTCTGGCAAGAATTATGGGTCATAACCAAACTGGAGGGTGATATTATGGATAAAAAATCGATGATCCCCGTGCGATTCGTACCCATGGTTCATCCGGAAAATCCAATTCCAGAACAGAATTAACCGGTTAATATTGATTGATATTAAACTGGCACTGGTTAGTCGTATGAAAAACCCCTTTGTGTTTCCCCTATTACAGGGGAAAAATAGGGTTCTTGAATGGAATCCTTTGACCATCTCCCCTGTCACAGGGGAGAATTCAAGAGGGGTCTTAAAAAATAGTGAGATTGTTGAATATTATACGCTTAACCTATACTGGAGTAATATATAGAAAAATTTTCTTCATCGAAACAGCAAAAGATCACCTTTTCCATTTTATCATTATTTTTTAAAAATTCCCGAACCGTACGAATAGCGATTTCCGCAGCTAATTTCTTTGGGAAATGATACACACCCGTACTGATATTTGGAAAAGCGATAGTACCGATATTATTTTCACCGGCTAGAATCAGACTGTTCCAGTAACAATCTCTCAATAATTCTTCTTCATTATTTTTTCCTTCGCGCCAGATTGGGCCAACGGTATGGATTACATACTTCGCAGATAGATTATACCCTTTTGTTATGCGTGCTTCACCTGTGGGGCAACCGTCAATGGTTTTGCATTCAGCCAGGAGTTCCGATCCGGCGGCCCGGTGAATGGCGCCATCCACACCACCTCCGCCCAGTAATGTTGTATTGGCAGCGTTAATAATTGCATCCACATTCAATTTGGTAATATCACCTTGGATGGTTTCTAAACGATTCTTCATTTTTACTGCTGGAATTTTAAATTTTAAACTAGTGTCGTGTCAACCATGTATTAGCGTAACCAAGTCTGGTTATTTTAGCCGATAACTTTGTTGAATATCTTAACCATAGCTACCAACTATGCTGAAAATATTCGCCTTATTATCGCCAAAAATTCCTGCGACTTTTTACACACGACATACTTGACACGACACTATTCTATTTTCATTGTTTGTATTATTCCGTTTTGTCAGGATGGTAATTAATTCACCCACCATTGACATAATGATCAAGTGATATTATGTTAAGTTCAGAAGTAATTTCAATGTTATTATGGACATAAAAGCAATTAATATAAAAAAGTACGAGCGTATTGTATTTTTTACCGGTGCCGGGATGTCGGCCGAATCGGGTGTCCCAACTTATAGGGGTGAAGGTGGTATCTGGCATGAATACAAGTGGCAGGAATATGCTTGCCAAGACGCATGGGAAAAAAATCCGGAAAAAGTATTTGATTTCCATGATCTGCGCAGGGAAGAGGCGTTGAAGTGTTTTCCTCACAAAGGACATGAAATTATTACCGATGTCCAAAATTCTCATCCGGATGTATCAATAGTTACCCAGAATATCGATGGGATGCACCAGCGAGCGGGAACAGAAAATGTGATTGAACTTCACGGCAGCATTTGGCGGGTAAGGTGTGAAAATGAAGACTGGATAAAAGAGGACTTGGCTGAAGGTCCTTTTGCAAACAGAACATGTGATTGTGGCGCATGGCTCCGTCCGGACATTATTTGGTTCAGCGATATGCTGAATCAAGCCGTATTACAGAAAGCAGATGAAGCTATATCCAATTGCGATCTGTTTATCAGTATCGGCACATCCGGGGTCGTATGGCCTGCGGCAGGATATCCACACCTGGCAAAATCATCCGGAGCGTTGTGTATTGAAGTAAATCCAAAACCCAGTGAACAGTCTAATATGTATGATTTTGTTTACCGCGGGAAAGCAGGGGACGCTTTACCTAAACTATTCATTTTGTGATACAGGACACGGTTTCCAATCGATTTTTTGTATTAGTTTTTCACAGAATGTCTAAAGGATGTGCTATGAAGAAAAATAATCTGATTGAAAAACAAATGCAGCAATATATTCAAAAATTGAACATTCAATTACGTGATGGCTCAACAATTCCCATGCATTCTACTCGTCAGGAAGAACCTATGGAAAAAATAATACGACTTTTAAAAAGTATTGGGCCTATCGCAAAAGCATAAATTGTTAAGTTTTAGTTCATCTAGTAAATTTAATCATCTAATTAAAGAGAGGTGGATCCATGAGGCAGATAACTATTTTTATTATCTTTATTTCTTTGGTTTTTGGAGGGGAAAAGATTGCAAATCTATTTCAAAAACAAATCCAACAACTTCCACTTGAAATCCAAAAACAGATTTCAAAAAAGACACCCACATGGAAACATATCCCCGGTAAACCCTCCAACCGCTCCATGATGGACCCCAGCGATCTTTATGGCGAATGGGGATTTGAAGATTCCGATGCTACGGCATATTTGACAGTGGGGACCGATCAACAGATGTTGAATTTCATGCAGCGTTTTGGAATAGAACAGGCTGAAGGCGGTATAGGTATTTCCGGAACAGTTAGTGACACATTGGATTTTATGTCCATAGCAGGTTTTGAATATTATGGCGATGGTATCTCTGTTTTAATAATGCTCTCAAATAACCCGATTTATTTCGGTTACTATGATGATTATTACAATGACATACCTGAAGGTTTTGAACTTCCATTCTATATGTTTCGATATGCATCTGGCTACAACAATGCTGAAGGTTCATTAGTTATAGCTGATACAGTAAATGGTGAATGGGTTGAATATGAATATGAGTTTGGTGATGTGGGTGATACAATAACGATTGATTCAAGTACATATAGGATAGAGATTTCGGGCCTTACTGTTTCCAATGATGCCGGTGATTCAACATATTTTATAAATGGTACAATTACTCCGGGAACTATTGACCTGGTAGCCGGTGTTCCTACAGAGATGTCATTCTTCAGCGGAGATTTTGGCCCGGATGTTGGCGAAGATGAAACAATGTCCACGCAGTATTTTGACGATGGCACCGGTTATGAGATTTATTCAGGTTTTGATGAATACTATTACGACGAATGGACGGATACGACAGAATTTGACTGGTCAGCCACAAATGACTCCTTAACTCTCATTTTCCATGAATTTGATGAATACTATTATGAGGAATATGATGATACTGTAACCGTGGCATATGAGATAATGATTCTTGATTCCGGAACATATGTTTATATGTCAGCTGACTTTGATCTTTGTGAATTTATTGTAAGCGATGATGACGATTACACGAATGAAGATTCCTGTTATGCTGATATTGAACGAGGATTGGGAATAACCGATATAGAATCCATTACCATTGATTTCTGGATGGAAATGATCTATGTTGGCCCGTTAACTATTGCCGGAGAAATTGGATTGTATCCTGACGGATTTATTTTGCACAGAACGTATCCTAATCCATTTAATCCGACAACAACATTAAAATATGAGTTGGGTTCAGCCGGATCAGTGTCCATAGATGTGTTTGATGTCAATGGTCGGAAAATCCGCAGTCTGTATAACGGGATCAGTAGTGCGGGACCACATGAAATCCGTTGGAACGCACGAGATAATCAAGGAAGACAGATGAGTTCCGGTGTTTATTTATTCAAGGTCAATGTGGATGGCAAAGTGCAGACTGCCAAGATGCTTCTGCTGAAATAATTTAAACATAAAAAAAAAGAAGCCCTTTCAATTTTTAAATAATTATATCACTTTAAGAAAGTGGAATGTGATATTTTGTTTTGTAAAACGTAAAACGTAAAGAATAAACAATTCCAAAATTCTTACGTTTTAAATAATTACCTGTCCGCCCCCTTTTATTTATTCCAATAGGGGCCGGCGGGCGTTTTACTGTTTTTTAACAATCTTCCGTTTGTATTTCCCCATTAATTCCGCTTCCGCCAGGATGTGACCGCTCATGGCTTTTTCAATTTCCTGTTTACTGCTACCATCAGGGAGTTCCAGTTTTGTATCTAAAGCATAAAGTTTGAAGAAATAGCGGTGGGTTCCTGACGGAGGGCAGGGGCCGCCATAATCATTCCGGCGCCAACTGTTACTTCCCAGCCTCACTTCTGACAGTTTTGATACATCAACATTTTCAGCGAGTTCATTGGTTTTACCGTCAATATTAAACAGTATCCAATGATCCCATGTGCCAATGGGGGCATCCGGGTCGTCATTGATCAGCACGAAACTTATGGTGTTTTCCGGTGCATTACTCCAGGCTAGGGGAGGAGAAATATCATCACCATCACAAGAATACTTACCAGGGATCATTTCACCGGCAGAAAAAGCTGAACTGGTTATGTTCATTTCAATCTCTTTTGGTTTTGTAATTTGTCCAACAATCATTGAACAAAGAAAACAAATTAACAGGATTCTGTTTATGTTTTTCATGTATAAGTGTACCCTAATCGAATGAAAAATTCAAGTACACTTCTATTGGAATTGTTATTTACCGTAAATTTTCGAATCCTATGACACAAATACTTTATATCACAGCACTTCAAGCCGAAGCCCGGCCATTGATTGAGTTTTATCAATTAGAGAAAAAGCAACTCAATGAAAAGCTGTTTTATTTTCAGAAGGATGAAATCGTGTGTTTTACCACCGGGGTTGGCGTAAACAATGTGTATAAACGATTACCCGTACTCCTTAAGAATATTGATTGTAAAAATACATTTCTGATCAATATGGGTATAGCCGGCGGAAATAGTGATATAACAAAAATAGGGAGTTTGTATATAGCTAACAAAATTACCGATGAGGAAAATGGGAAAATTTGGTTACAGGATAGTTCAATCAAACATGGGTTAGAAGAATTATCCCTGACAACAGTGTCGAAAGGTGTAACAGATGGAGGAATACAGTATGATGGACTTGTGGATATGGAAGCAGCAGCCATTTTTAAAACAGCTGTCAAACAATTGCCTACCCAACGGATGGTTTTTTTAAAGATTGTGTCTGACCACATGGATATAGTTTCGGATAAACCGGAGCAAGTTATCCATTTGGTGCAAAATCAATTATCCGAGATTCATCGAATTACTGATTTGTTCTCCGGAAGGCGAGAGTCAAATAGGTTAAAATAATATTAATTAAATTTTACTTTTGATTTATTTCAGTAACTTTTTTAAAGGTTTTAAAGATCCATAAATACATTCATTCACAGCATTGGATAAACTGAGGGATGAATACCAGTATGAATTTGTCCAAAGGACATCACCGCGGCTGGCATTCAAAAATTGTATGGTGACTCCTACGCGTGAGGGATCATATTCGATTTTTTCTGTTTTAGTCAGGGATCCTTCATCAGATTTTTTTGTTTCTGTGGTTGTTGTTTCATAATATATTTTTTCATTTCCACTATCATCTTTTGATATGATCGGTTCATCAACCGTTTTTACAGTTGTGACGATAGAGCCTTTATTTTCCGTTATAACCGGTATCACAATAACGTTATAATCCTTGAATTCTGTAATTGTACATAATAAGACGACATCAGAAGAAATCAGGTTTACATTAATTGTATTATTTGTGATTCCGGTTTGACTCAATGTAACCTCCTTAATTAAAGCAGGTGTTGTCGCCCGTTCAACAACGTTGACTCCCATTTTCATTAAGTGATAGACGATACTTTTATTTATGATTGATCCTGAACCGGCGAACGATTTATAATCAGGCGTTGGATAAACAACAATTGTTTTGACTTTTGAAAACTCAAAACCCGGTTTAATTACAGGTTTATCAGTGCATGAGAAAAATATAAATATAAATAAAATATACAAAAGTCTTTTCATATTATTTATTCCTTAGGTGTTTAATATGCACCTCGGCTTCGTTTTTTAAAGAGTCGGAATCTGCATATTTTAAGCAATTTTCCCATGCATTAATTGCATCCTCATTTTTGCCAAGCATTTCCAAAATCTGGCCTTCCATCTGGTAGATTTCTGCATTCTTTGTATCGAGATCTTTCGCTTCTTGAATGAAGATTAATGCCTGCTCATAATCCTGATCTTGAATGGCAATTACACTTTTCTTAATCGAATCATTTATCTTTTCTGTTTGTCCACGCTCAGCAATTGTTGCATCAAGAATGGAAAATGATAACAGTAAAGACAGTAATAAAACCCATTTTTTCATGAATGTATCCCTTTATAATTTTTGAATTGCTCTTAATACATCTCTACGACTGACTTGCCCTACAAGTTTCCCATTATCCACAACAGGCAATCGGCGAAAATGAGTTTCAAGAAAATATTCAGCCACATCCATTATACCCATGGTTGATGGGATAGTGCTGACTTCATCGGACATATAATCTTTTACAAGCCCGCCCATTTCATTGTGATAGGTAGAGTGCATAAAGGTCTGCATGCAATCGATTTCTGAAAGCATGCCCAATATTTTGCCATCTTCATCGACGACGGGAGCTCCCGAAATCTTTTTGGATATCAACTTATCAATTGCACTCAAAACATGTGTGTCAAGAGTAAAAGTAATTACTTTTTTAGTCATGATATCAGCAACAGACAGGTTTTTTTTCATGATGAGTCCTCCTCATTTTTGTCACTTGTTTCAGTTTTATTATCTACCATTTCTTTAACTGTATCTATAACTTTTGGAGCGAGGTCAAACAATTTTCCGGCGATGCTTTCCTTATTCCCTACCGTTAGTATTTTTGCGTCATCCTTTCCGATGACGACAAACGCCACAGGCTCAATACTCCATCCACCACCAATTCCCTGTCCTGAACTCGTTTGTTTTGATTCTGTTCCTTCACCGCCACCGGCTCCAAACCCAAACGTCACTTTTGAAACTGGAATAATAATTTGCTCTCCCGCTGTAATAGGTTCACCGACAACCGTTTTTGCCAGCATGAGATTTTGAATTTCTTCCAGTGTATTTTTAATTAGATCTGTTACATTCATGATGTTCCTTTCTACTTGCGAAATTTCACGTATGATATACCGGTTTGAATAGCGGTAATAATGGGAGAAAAACGTATTTGTATTTCCCCTTTAATATTTGTATTCACTTCTGGTAAAAAAGCCGGTTCGAGAGAAAAGTGAAGTTTTCGTGGTCTGGCAATGCCGTTGAATGCATGAATATACCCCATAATTATTCCAGTTTGCATGGGATTTGATAATCCCAAACGCCCTTTAATGGATGTCTCTTCCCAATGAATTGTTCTTAATATTGATTTGACCGGTATGGTTGATGGAATTTTCTTTAATAAGGTTGCAGAATTTTTTAGATATATAGATTTTATTAACTCACCTTCTATTCTTTTAAAGAATAAAGGTTGTTCGTATTTACCAAAAGCAATGGATCTGTCAGGAAATATGCTTATCCCGATACCTCGGTTTTTATAGCCGAGTATTAATTGGAGTCCGCCATCAATAAATGATTCCTGCATATTAAGATTACCATTCAAACGGACTCGAATGGGACAAGTGATTATAATGAAGAGAATCCCTAACAGAGTAACGATGCAGTATAATATGACGTTTAACATCATGGCAAAATTTGGCTCTGCTATGATTATTTTACCAGTAGAATCTATTTAAAAAATGAATCTTCTTGTTTTAATAACATTTGAGCTAGTTTTTGTTCATATAGGTTTTCCGGCATAACCTCAGGGATCAGCGCTGGATCAGCATTCATTACATATTCTAAATCCTGTCTGAACTTATCTCGATCTCCGGCTTTGGTATGTAGAAACCGGGCTCTTAAAACATAGGTTCCTAAATAATCCGGGTGTGATTTAATGGCTTGACTGAAATATTCTTCAGATCGTTTCAATTCAACTCCGGGAAGTCGAGCATAAAATGCACCAAAGTATCGATAAGGCCCGCCGTAAAAATAATCCGGATTCAGTGATAAAACACGATGCATAACAGATTCTGCCAAATCACGGTAATCTAAACGTTCACGAACAGATTTTGAAGAGAGATAACGTCCCATATTTGCAGCCCACCAATACAAAGCATCTATATATTCTTTTTCAACAGCTGCAACTGATTGAATCATCTTAGTCATGGAATCACCATTCACATCGTTGTAGACTTGTTTAAACGCAGGTGATTGCTCTAAAATACGCATGGAAATAGTTGCACCGTTGATGAAAAGACTGTCTTTCTTATTTTGATCCGTTTCTATATAATATGCCTGGAAATGATAGGCTCTGCTCAATAGCAATGCCAGCTCTAAATTTTCCGGTTCAAGCAAGTGTGCTTTTTCCAGAAAAAAAGTCGCCATGACTGCATCGCCTTCACTGGACCTCTTATCCCAGTATTTGAATGCTTGTTTTTTTAAATAATCTATGTTGTTTTGATGTGCTTCTTCAGGTGTGGGTGGCAGGAAAGGTTTGCAACCCATCAGCATCAGAAGGAATAGAAGTAAAAATTGTGTAAATTTACTTGTTATCATCGTATAAACTTTGCCTATTTGAATGAGAATTATATTTTTAGTCGAAAACCTTGCTTGTTTTGAATAAAAAATTAATACATAAATCTATTAAGGATGAAGAAGACTATTGAATTAAAAGGAGTGGATCTCCAGACACTACTTGGGGTTGCCGATTTAAACGTTCGTTTATTGAATGAAACTTTTTCTACAAAAATACTTGTTCGTGGGAGCGATATCACATTGGATGGAGATAAAAATGATGTGGAATTGGTCCATGAAATTATCCACGAAATGATTCAAACATTAAGCCGTAAAGGATCTTTGACCAAAAAAGATGTATTGCAGTTAATTAAAGTCATCCGATCTGAAAACGGGCATACGGTTGATGTCCCCAAAGAGGTGATTCATTATGGAAAAAAAGGTGCTATTGTTCCCCGGACAAAAGGACAAAAAAGATATACTAAAATTTGTAATAAAGATGATATTGTTTTTTCGGTTGGCCCGGCAGGAACGGGTAAAACATTTTTGGCAGTTGCATTTGCTGTAGCAGCTCTGGAAAATCATGATGTAGACCGTATTATTTTATGTAGGCCGGCAGTGGAAGCGGGAGAAAGCCTGGGTTTTTTACCAGGTGATTTGAAAGAAAAAGTAGATCCGTATCTTACACCTTTATATGATGCGTTGAATGAAATAATGCCGGCGAACAAATTGAAAATGATTTTAAATAAAAATGTAATTGAGATTATTCCATTGGCTTATATGCGCGGCAGAACATTAAACAATGCGTTTCTGATTCTGGACGAAGCCCAAAACTCTACCCCCATGCAAATGAAAATGTTTTTAACCAGATTGGGTGTGAATTCCAGGGCCATCATTACAGGTGATATTACTCAAATCGATTTGCCCAGGAGATCCGATTCCGGATTGATTGATGTATTAAATGTTTTGAAAGGCGTGGACGGCATTGGTTTTGTCAAATTGGATGAAACGGATGTAGTGAGACATAAATTAGTTCGGGACATTATTATAGCTTACGATAAGGCCAACGGAAAAAAATCATAAGAATAACAATGTTGGTGCAACTGGGAAAAATTTATGTTTCTAGGGGTAAACAATACTAATTTCCAAAGCTGAATTATTCAGCAATTTTTGCCAGACGGTAACAGACAATACGACAAAATGATGTTTTTTTACATATACCAGGATTTTTTAACAATCGCTGCTTCTTCTCGATCTGAAGACCGGTTATTATACCGATCTATATATATCAACACAACCAATTCAATTAAGGTAAAATTATGATCAAAACCGACGTGGTCATTGTGGCGGCAAAACGGACTCCCATAGGTGCATTCCAGGGGAGTTTAGCCAGTATCCCCGCACCTGTCTTGGGGACTATCGTATTAAAATCGATTCTTGAGGAAACAGGAATTGATACGGATAAAATTGATGAAGTGATCATGGGAAATGTTCTTTCAGCAGGGCTCGGACAGGCGCCGGCCAGGCAGGCAGCTCTCAGTGCCGGGTTACCAAATAATGTGGAGTGCCTCACCATCAATAAGATGTGCGGTTCCGGTTTAAAAGCAGTGATGCTTGGGGCACAAGCTATCCAATGCGGTGATGCAGACGTTATTTTAGCAGGTGGAATGGAAAATATGTCATCTGCTCCCTATTTGCTTCCAAAGGGGAGATCAGGCTACCGTTTGGGTCATGGGACGGTTGAAGATAGTATAATTAAAGATGGCTTATGGGACGTTTATAATGATCAGCACATGGGGAATTGCGCAGAACTCTGTGCCCGAGATCGCAATTATACCCGTGAGCAACAAGATGAATTAGCGAAGGAATCGTATACCAGAGCAAAACATGCCCAGGAAAATGGATTATTTGCCAATGAAATCGTTCCGGTAGAAGTCCCCCAGCGAAAAGGGGATCCTGTGATTGTTACCGAGGATGATGAACCGGGTAGAGCAAACTTTGATAAAATGTCTTCATTGAGGCCGGCATTTGAAAAAGACGGTACAGTCACAGCGGCGAACGCATCCAAAATCAATGATGGTGCCGCTGCGGTATTATTTATGTCTACCGAAAAAGCAGAAGAATTTAATTTGAAACCATTGGTAAAAATTATAGCCCAAGCTTCTGCTGCCCACGCGCCGGAGTGGTTTACAACTGCCCCGGGAAAAGCCATTAAAAAAGTACTGGATAAAGCATCCCTGACAGCGGAGGATATTGATCTTTGGGAAATAAATGAAGCATTTGCACCCGTTGTACAAGCAGCCATTGATGATTTTTGCCTGGATAATTCGAAAGTCAATGTTCACGGTGGAGCAATCGCTTTAGGTCATCCAATTGGTGCCAGTGGAGCGCGTATTCTGACAACATTGATCCATACCATGAACGTAAGGAATGCGAATCGAGGATTGGCTACCTTGTGTATTGGCGGCGGTGAAGCATCTGCATTAATCGTAGAGAAAATATAATGGATTTTTCATACACTGAAGAGCAGTTATTGATTCAAAAAACAGCCCGCGAATTCTCTCTCGATCATTTAGCGCCAGGTGTAATTGATCGAGATGAAAAAGCGGAATTTCCGGCAGAACAAATCAAGATGTTGGGTGAACTTGGTTTTATGGGTATGATGATACCGGAAAAATGGGGTGGCGCCGAAATGGATACAATCAGTTATTGTATTGCCCTAGAAGAAATAAATGCTGTGGATGCGTCGGCAGGTGTTATCATGTCTGTGAACAATTCTCTTGTATGTCAGCTGTTATACAAATATGCCAATGATGATCAAAAAGAAAAATATTTGAAGAAACTAGCTTCCGGTGAGTGGTTGGGGGCTTTTTCGTTGAGCGAACCACAATCCGGTTCCGACGCCAGTAATATGCTGGCCTTTGCTAAAAAAGAAGGTAATGATTATGTAATCAACGGAACGAAAAATTGGGTCAGCAATGGTATAAACTGTGATGTGGTTATTCTCTTTGCCATGACGGAGAAAGGTGTTGGACATAAAGGGATATCTACTTTCATAGTTGAAAAAAATACACCCGGGTTTTCCCACGGGAAAAAGGAAAATAAATTGGGAATTCGAGGTTCAGATACATGCGAACTTTATTTTGAAGAGTGTAAAGTTTCTGCAGAGAATATGATTGGTGAAGAAGGGAAAGGATTCAAAATTGCTTTGGGGACTCTCGATGGCGGACGGATAGGGATTGCCACCCAAGCACTCGGAATAGCCAGAGCCGCTCTTGACCGGTCCATTGAATATGCGAATGAACGGAAACAGTTTGGGAAAACCATTTCTTCATTTGGTGCTATTCAGGATAAAATTGCAACAATGGCAACAAATGTAGATGCTTCACGGTTATTGATTCACCGGGCAGCAAAACGAAAGGATGAAGAGAAACCATACAGCAAAGAAGCAGCTATGGCAAAAGTATTCGCATCACAAACTGCTATGCAAAATGCAACGGATTGCGTGCAAATATTCGGTGCATATGGTTACATGCAGGAATATGGTGTAGAGCGATTAATGAGGGATGCCAAGATAACGCAAATTTATGAAGGCACCTCTGAAATTCAACAACTGGTGATAGCCAGATCATTATTAGGAAATAAATCATGAGTATAAACCCGCAGACAATTAATTGGAATTCCCTAGGTTTTGATTTTATTGAAACAAAAACGATGTTTAAAGCGAATTGTAAACAGAATGGATTATGGGAAGATGGATCATTGGAACCGGTTGGGACTATTTCTCTTTCCCCGGCAGCCGGAGTATTGAATTACGGTCAGGGTGTTTTTGAGGGAATGAAAGCCTATCGAACGTCAAAAAATCGGATTGTTCTTTTCAGACCGGAAATGAATGCAAAAAGATTCTCGGTTTCTTTAAAACGATTATGTATGCCTGAAATGGAAGTGGATTATTTTCTTAATGCTGTCATGAAGACCGTTTATGACAATATTGATTATGTTCCGCCATTCGGATTGGGAAGTTTATATATTCGTCCTATTGCTTGGGGAACTGCCCCCACCTTGGGTGTAAAACCTGCTGAAGAATACACATTTATGATCTATGTGTGTCCCGTGGGTCCATACTTTAAAGGAAATATTAAACCTCTGAATCTTAAGGTGTCATATAACTATCACCGTGCTGCTCCAAAAGGGACGGGTAATGTAAAGGCTATCGGGAATTATTCCGCTTCCCTTTACCCCTTATCATTGGCAAAAAATGATGGTTTTGATGAAGTCATCTATCTAAATGCCGGAGATGAAAATCTTGTAGAGGAAGTCGGTTCTGCCAATCTGTTCGCCTTGCGTGGAAACGTATTGAAAACACCTCAATTAGCCGGGTCGATTTTACCGGGAATAACACGTAATTCTGTGTTAACAATCGCTAAAGAAAAATTAGGACTTGAGATCCGGGAAACTGATTTAACGTTAAGTGAATTATTATCGGCGGATGAGGTATTCTGTACCGGTACGGCAGTGGTTGTCACACCGGTTGGAAAAATTACTCACAATACCGATGTATATACGATCAATAATAATTCCATGGGACCCATCACTGAAAAATTAAGAAGCACTATGCTGGGCATTCAGCGTGAAGAGGCTGAAGATTCCTTTAGTTGGCTTCACGAAGTAATGTCATCCGACTAACAGGTTGTTTATGTTTCCAATTTTTGATGAAATGAATTCAAAAAACCGTGAACAAGTGGTTTTTTCTCATTCATATGAAAAAAGAACTCCCCGAAACAGAATGGTGGAAAAAGTGGTTATAAAAGGAATAAATGAAATCAGTCAATTACAAAATGTATATTTACCCAGGCAAAATCCTATGATAAACAGGGATCATTAATTATTATGCATCCACGTCGTAAAGCGCGGATCGGGGTCTTGGGAGCCTTGTATGCTGAGTATCAGACCCATGAAAATCCGGAGAAAATATTAAGGGATGTGTTTTCACGGGATTTATTCAATCATGAAAATAAGAAATTTATCCGTTCGTTATTTCTGGAAACTTTAAAACATTTGGAAACGTGTGATACTTTAATAGAAAATCATTTAGAGAATTGGGAATTTAACCGCATTGCTCTCTTGGACAAATTGATTTTGCGAATGGCCATAACGGAAATGTTATTTATTCCGGATGTGCCTCCAAAAGCGGCCATCAGTGAGGCTATCGAGATAGCTAAAGAATTCAGTACTGAAGAAAGCTCCGGTTTTGTTAACGGAATTCTTGATGCAGTGTATAAACAACCCGATTTTGAAAAAATAAAATAAGAATAAATAATTAATATGTTACAAAATGCATTAAAGAAAATTTTTGGTACAAAGTCAGAACGAGATACGAAAAAAATTCAGCCTTTGGTGGATGAAATTAATTCCATATTTACAGGTCTGTCTGAAAAGTCTGATGAAGACCTTGTTGCCAGAACACAATCAATGAAAGCAGAGATCGCAGCTGTTCAAGAATCAGCGCAAGAAGATGCAACTGCAAAAGAACTGGAAAAAAGTGAATTAAAAAAAGCTGTTTTTGCTGCTGAACAAGAAAAGTTAACAGAACTGTTACCGGAAGCGTTTGCCATAGTGAAAGAAACGTGCCGCCGATTGGTGGGACAAACATGGAGAGCTGTCGGACAGGAGGTTAAGTGGGAAATGGTTCCATACGATGTCCAGTTAGTTGGTGCGATTTCGCTGCATCAGGGTAATGTTGCAGAAATGAAAACGGGTGAGGGAAAAACCCTTGCAGCAACCATGCCTTTATACTTGAATGCACTGGCGGGACGCGGTGCCCATTTGATAACTGTGAATGATTATTTGGCTCAGCGTGATGCCGAATGGATGGGTGAAATTTATAAACGACTCGGATTGACAGTCGGCTTCATATTAAACAATATGAATAATGAAGAACGTAAAAGAGCATATAATTGCGATATCACGTACGGTACAAATAATGAGTTTGGTTTTGACTATCTTCGAGACAATATGGCTTTGTCGTCGGATGAACAGGCTCAGCGTGATTATGCATTTGCCATTGTTGATGAAGTTGACAGCGTATTGATCGATGAAGCCAGAACACCGTTAATTATTTCTGGAGCGGTCGATGCCCCGACAGATAATACTTCAAAGGAATTAAAACCATTAGTCAGTAATCTTGTTCGCAAACAGCAAGCGCTTGTGACCGAATTGGTTCAGACAGCAGAAAAAGCATTGGCGGATGGAAAGGATAGTGAAGCAGGATTAAAATTACTTCAGGCTAATCGCGGAATGCCTAAACATAAACGATTATTGAAAGTATTTCAAGAACCGGGAACACAGTCCCTTGTCCAATCCACTGAATCGAATTTTCTTCGGGATAAAAAATTGCACGAAGTGGATGAAGATCTATATTTCAGTATCGATGAAAAATCTCATGTTATTGACATAACGGACAAAGGTCGCGAAACGTTAGCTCCTGACAACCCGGAAATGTTTGTTATTCCTGACTTAGGTGAAATGTTGATGGATATAGATGAAAATGATTCTTTAAGTGATTTGGAAAAACAGCAGGAAAGAGAAAAAGCACATCAACTTCATGCTGAACGCAGTTCGACAATACATACGATTACCCAACTGTTGCGAGCCTACGCTTTATATGAGAAAGATGTGGAATATGTTGTTCAGGAAGGACAAGTACTCATTGTTGATGAATTTACCGGTAGAATATTAGCCGGACGGCGTTACAGTGATGGTTTACATCAAGCCATTGAAGCAAAGGAAAATGTTGAAATCAGGAGGGAAACCCAGACATTAGCTACTATTACCATTCAAAATTATTTTCGAATGTACGATAAACTGTCAGGCATGACGGGTACCGCTGAAACTGAAGCCGAAGAACTGGGTAGTATTTATAATCTGGATGTGATGGTTATACCAACAAATGTACCCGTAATCCGCGATGACAGAGATGATTTGGTTTATAAAACAAAACGTGAAAAATACAATGCTGTCATCGATGAGATTGCAGAAGGCCACCAGAGAGGCCAGCCGTCATTAGTGGGTACCATTACTGTAGAGGCGTCCGAATTGCTTTCGAGAATGTTAAAACGACGTGGAATTCCGCATAATGTTTTAAATGCTAAACAGCATCAGCGGGAAGCAGAAATTGTTACACTGGCAGGTCAACCGGGAGCCGTTACGATTGCAACAAATATGGCTGGACGTGGAACAGATATTAAACTGGGCGACGGTGTAAAAGAGGTGGGTGGTTTGCATATCATTGGCACAGAACGCCATGAATCCCGCCGGATTGATGATCAGCTTCGGGGACGATCCGGTCGTCAGGGTGATCCGGGTTCATCACGGTTTTATTTATCTTTGGAAGATGATCTTATGCGTTTATTCAATTCTGAAAGGGTTGCGAGAATTATGGATAAAATGGGAGTGGAGGAAGGTGAAGTGATTTCCCATAAGATGGTCTCTCGCGCTATTAGCAATGCCCAGAAAAAAGTTGAACAACGGAACTTTGGTATTCGAAAACATCTGTTGGAATACGATGATGTTATGAGCCAGCAACGACAAGTTGTCTATGATGTGCGCAATCAGGCTTTGAAAGGTGAAGATCTCCGGGAAACGGTGTTAAATTTAATTTCAGATTATATTGATGATGAATTTGACAACCAGGGGAGCGATGATCCCAGAGATTGGGACTGGGAATCATTGCGCCAGGTTTTTTCTTCCGTTTTAATGGTGGATGTGAATCCGGATGAGGTATTACAAAAAGATGATTTGAATCTGGATACGCTGCACAAAGATATTATGGAGAAAGCTGTTGCAATGTACCAAGCACGGGAAGCGTTAATCCCTTCCGATATCATGCGCAGATTCGAACGCTTTGTTATTTTGAGAACAATCGATGAGAAATGGAAAGATCATCTTTATGGTATGGATCAATTACGGGAAGGTATTAACCTCCGGGCTTACGGTCAAAAAAATCCACTTCTTGAGTATAAGGCTGAGGGATTTCAAATGTTTAAGGAGATGATGGCATCTACGTCTAAACAGACGTTGCAGCTTCTTTTCAGAACACAAATTCAGGGAGTACAGCGGGAGCCTCAAGCAACGATCCGACCAACACCAACAAATGTGCAGCTTCAACATCAAGATGCAACGGGTATGGGATTGTCTGCTCCCCCGGCACCCAATCAACAATCAAATAGACCCCAGCAAGCAACACAAGTACCTATTAGATCAGATAAAAAAATGGGGCGGAATGAAAAAATTAAAGTGGTCAGTCCCAGCGGTGAAGTCATTGAAATAAAATATAAAAAACTTCAAAACTATATAAATAAAGGATATACACAGTCAGCATGAGTCTTAATAAAGATTTGAAGTTTAGCACTATCGCGGTCCATGTGGGTAATACAGCTGACCCAAGTACGGGTGCCATAATTCCACCCATTTATGCGACATCAACGTATAAGCAGGATGGGGTCAATATGCATAAGGGGTTTGATTATTCCCGTGCTGCAAACCCAACCAGAGAACGACATGAAAAAAATGTAGCAGCACTGGAAGGTGGCGCTTATGGTATTGCTTTTTCCACAGGAATGGCGGCCACAACAGCACTATTTCAACAATTTAATTCTGGAGATCATTTTATTATATCCAGGAATACATATGGCGGAACTTACCGGGTATTGGATGAAGTATTTCAACGCCATGGGTTTGAATTTGATTTTGTTGATACACGTGATTTAAGTAATGTTGAAAATCATATTAAAACAAATACAAAGATGGTATTTATTGAAACGCCAACAAATCCATTATTAGAAATCACTGACATAAAATCATTATCTCAAATATGTAAAAATAATAATCTTCTTCTGGGAGTGGATAATACATTTATGAGTCCTTATGGTCAGCGGCCATTGGAATTGGGCGCAGATATTGTGATGCATAGTTCCACAAAGTTTATTGGCGGCCAAAGTGATTTACTGGGAGGTATTCTTGTTACAAATAGTGCCAAATTAGCTGATCAATTGTATTTTATTCAAAAATCAGCCGGAGCAACACCCAGCGCTTTTGATTGCTGGTTATTACTTCGATCTACCAAGACATTGGCGTTACGTTTTCAACGGCAATGTGATTCGGCTTTTATATTAGCAAAATGGCTCGAAGGTAAAAATCTTAATCGAGTGATATACCCCGGGTTAAAATCATTTCCACAATATGCCTTGGCAAAACAACAACAACAAACACCTGCCGGACAGTCCATTTTCGGAAGTATAATTTCGATTGATTTGGGTTCGATAGAATACAGGGATTCTTTTTTATCAAAATTGAAAATATTTTCTTTAGCAGAAAGCCTGGGCGGAGTTGAAAGTTTGATATGCAATCCATTCCATATGACTCATGGTTCTATATCGGTTCATAGAAAATTGTCAATGAGTATTACTGAAGGGCTTATTCGTATATCAGTAGGAATAGAAGATGTAATCGATCTGAAAAATGATTTGGAACAGGCGTTGTGACCCGTATCAAATTGTAGAAAATATTGATGGATAGTCCTCATTAATTGATTACTTTTGCTGACCTGTTTCTGTCGGATAGTAACAAAGAAATGAAACTGTATTATGAAACTTCAAAAAATAAAATACCTCTTTACTGCTGAAAAATCGGAGGCGATAATATGATAACGAGGAAACTCAAGAATTTTTTCTTTTTGGTACTGGCGATTGCAGCCCCATTAATGGCTCAAAATGTTGCGGTGTCAATCGGCGATGTTTCTGTTGATGGTTACACGGCTGATATAGAAGTCCCTGTCGTGCTGACCAATCCAAGTGATGAAGTCGGTGGTATCCAATTTGATGTGGAAATAGTACCGGGTATGGTGTCAGTTTCCGGAGTAGATGCCGTTGGTGCAGCAACCGGTTTTTCCGGCGACTTTAGTTTGTTAAGCGGAGATACATATCGCATTGTTTTATATAATGCTGCAGGGGATACAACTATTTCGACAAATGCAGATACAGTGATGATATTGCATTTTGATGGATCGTCAGTTGTTTCCGCACAAATAGATCTTTTGATTTCAGGGATGATTATCAGTGACGGAAGCGGTAATACGATTTCTGCTTCAGGAGACAATGGCTCCATTACCATTGGACATGTTGTCGCCCTCTCAATAACAAATGGTACAGGTGATATAAATGAAACAGTCAGCGTTACCATCGATATGGACAACGGTGGAGTGGTTGGCGGAGTACAGTTTGATCTAATAGATACACCCGATTATCTAACTGTTTCTGATGTAACCACCACAGATAGAACAACAGGGTTTACAATTTCAACCACAATTGTCGGAGCAGGAATACGTGTTTTATTGTATGATGATACCGGTGGTAATATTGACGCCGGAACAGGTGCAATTATAAATATTGATTATGCAATCAACAGCAATGCCTATGGTGGTGATGTTGCTACCTATTTTGAAAATGTTATTGTGTCAGATGACATTGGGGGTGTGTACTGGATATCGACACTTGATTCCGGTGCAGTAACAGTCTTTCCAGGATATATGGAAGAACCCCATAATCTTGTTGCGACCTCGGGTTTGGATGGGATGGTCCCTTTGGCTTGGGATGCCCCGGTGGGTCCTATTCCTCCAACAGTTCCTTTTACCATTGAAATATTGACAGATGATTATCCTGGAGAAACTTCTTGGGATTTGGTTCATCTCGACCCTGATACGGTTGTTTCAAGTATTGTTACTGGCGACTTGTCAGAAACGGGTTCATTATACACTTGGGACATTGAATTAGCTGCAGGTGCATACATATTTACGATTTACGATTCTTTTGGAGATGGTATATGTTGTGGATATGGTGATGGATATTATCGGTTGATCCTAAACGGTAATGAAATTGCATCCGGTGGTGAATTTAGTGCTTCTGAAAGTGTTACGTTTAATACAAATGATGGAAGATATAATCGAATTCAATTTAATTATTTGGTTGATTTACCTGATGGAAAAGAAAATGGTCATTATATAACAAGAGAAGATTTTACTCTAAGTTATCCTATTTTTATTGAAGATGGAAAATTTGAATCTCCTTATCAAAATGTAGAAAATATAGATTCACAAAATATTGAACGTGATGTTCCTGTATCCGGGTATAATATTTATCGAACTATCGATGGCACTGTTATCGATCTCATTGCTTCAGTTGGAGTTGATGAACTGACATACACTGATGAGGATGTCCTGAACGGTACAACCTATTCATATTATGTAACAGCTGATTACTCTCCGGATGGAACTGAATCAGGTGCTTCCAACATTGCCGAAGCCACTCCCGTAGAATGGATTGAAATATCTATAAGCGATGGGGAAGCATTGTCTGGTACGACAGATACACTGGAAATATTTATCAATAACGAATCAGAGGTGAGTTTTTTCTACTTTGAGATTGAAGATATTCCCGATTTGATTATAGTCCAGGAAATCCTTCCTACAGACCGAACCGGTAACTGGATGTTGGATGTATCGGAAGTCGGTGGTCAGATGGTTGTCACCGGGCTGGGATTAGGTAATAACATTGAATCCGGAAGCGGTGCTGTGTGTAAAGTAGTTGTCATGGCTGTGAGCCAAGACCCGTTTTTATGTGATCTAAACTTCACAGTTGCATCAGTTAAAGATGCCAATGAAAATGAAATGATTTGGACAGCAGAAGGGGCAACATTTGATGTAACGGTTGAAACTCAATTCCTTGTGATGCCCAATGCCCACGCAAATCCCGGTGAAATGGTAACTATTCCTCTGATTATTAATAACACGCAAGATGTATATGGTGTTCAGGTTTTTTTAACAAGCGCTCCGGCATATATCAGTGGTATTGCAGTGGGGACAACCACTTATCATGACTTTAGCAATTGGACCGTTGAAGGAAATAATGTCAGCGATCAATACAGGATTTTACTTTTTAATACCAGTCTAAATAACCCATTACCACAGGGAACCGGACACATCGCTGATATCAGTTTATTTGTCGATGCAAATGCTCCGATTGGAACTGTTGTTCAGCTATTTATGGAAGAAGTCGTTGTAGTTGATCAGAATAATATTCCAATGCATACTGAACTCTTTGAAAGTGATGTATATATTGGAACACCAGATGCTATTTATAGTATTGGTGATGTGAATGAATCATCTCAAACCATTACGATTGATTTAGAAAACACTGCTCCGGTATATGTTACTGAACTGGATTTGGCTGATGCACCGGATGGAATTCAAATAACCAATGTTGCACCGACAGGACGGTTCAACGGATCAGTCGATGGACAATCTGGTGAGACTGAAGATGGAATAGGTTATATTTTAGCATATGATTTAGCAAGCGGTATTGCCGTTGGATCTGGCCCGATCTTGGAAATCAGTTATGATATCAGGATGGACACCGGTTTTTTCGGTGATGTAATCACATGGTTGAGTAGTGTCAGTTCCGCTGATGCCAGCTTGAATGCTATTCCATCATCCGGTGATGGGTTTGCTATTCTGGATGCAAATTTAAATGTTGAAACAGACATCCTTGCACCCATCAAATTTTCATTGCATCCGGCTTTCCCGAATCCATTTAACCCAACGACAAATATTCGTTATGATTTACCTCATGCCGGTTATGTGGTTTTAAGAGTATTTGATCTTGCCGGGCGTTAAATAAGAACACTTGCAAGAGGATTTGATCTTTCAGGATCAAGATCCGTCGTATGGGATGGCCGGGATAATCATGGGCGCAACGTCAGCGCCGGTGTGTATATTTACAGGTTGGAAGCTTCCGGATTAGTAGAATCTCAAAAGATGGTTTTATTAAAATAACGATTGTAAAACTTTACGGTAGTTGTGTAATAAATAAGAAAAACTTCCGTAAATTTTCAACATAATATTAAGGGCTTCTTCACAGCCCTTTTTATTTTTATAACATGGAATAAATCTTAACTTCGCCTGCTTTTTTCAAAGGTAGTTTGCCGCGGTGGTGGAATTGGTAGACACGCCAGATTTAGGATCTGGTGCCCATCGGGTGTGAAGGTTCGACTCCTTTCCGCGGCACAATAACAATCAGAGTGAAGGTTCCCTGCCTGTCGGCAGACAGGGACTCCTTTCCGCGGCACGAGAATCAGTAAAATATCAGTTGTGAAAGTTCCCTGACCGCTGGTAGAGAGGAGGGAGCTTCCCTTTTGTTCAACGAAAAATGATTTAATCTCTAATTACTTGTAATAGTTAAATATTCATATATATATTCGGATATTAATATCCGAATTATTAATGAATGTTATAAAAAATAAAAATCAATTTATTTTAAACTGCAAAAACAGTTTGGCGCTTGGCACACATTGTATTGTGAGTCTGTTTCTGTCTTTTCTATTCATGGCTTCCCTCCTTTTGGTTGCTTATAAATAAACCAAACACCATAAAATGGAAAAGACAACTTCCCAAATACAAATTACAGGACATGATAGTTATGTGTACCAACATATACATAGTCCTCTAATAGTGATGATTGTGTCAAGCGTCTGAATAACTACTTGTTTTAATCCGGATGCTATTCAATAATTTTCATGTGAAATACGATAATAAAATGATATTAAAATATTTAGTGTTTTATGATTACATTTAATCCTATGCTTTATTCGAAATCAGCAGAATATGCAATCCAAGCCTTGATTTATCTGGCCGAAAAGAAGTCAGAT
>CAJVYU010000032.1 GCA_913009735.1 uncultured Fidelibacterota bacterium | reverse complement strand
AGTATCTGGATGGCTCCTGGTCTGCAATTGACAGCATCCCAGACTTGGAAGGAGATCCCTGGCGGTCACAACTGGCGGTTGATGGAAAGGGACTCCACGTAGTCTGGAATGCTTATACCGATGAATGGGATTTTGATATTTATTTGCAGACCAGAACACACGACGGCATTTGGCTGGAAAGACAACAACTTTCATTAACACCATCGGCTTCCTTGGATCAGGGTGTTTTATTAAAGGATAATATTTTACATGTTGCCTGGGCGGAACGTCTTTCAGAAGCAAGATATGGAAATTGGGATATCTATTATATTAAAGTTATACTAAATATTTAATGAGAAGAAATACAATATGGATTGAATCATTTTAAACAGCGGCTCCGGGATAAGGCCGTACACCGCCCAGAGCCGCGCAACACAACCATAAACAAATCGCTGTGCCATTGTGGAATTTAGTTATCATGGCGCAGCAGAAAAAGAAAGGATAATGCCATGAAAAGAATAACAATCACATTTATATTCTTAATCCAAATGATAATTCTCCCGGTGAATTTGGCAGCTTCTTCTCCTGCCATGCATATGTATCTTGGAAAATAAACCCTTTAATTTAAAAGGTGAAACGTGAAACGTAAAATAATGACATATCGCGTTTTACATAATTATCCCGATAAACCGGGACAGGCAGTTTTATATTTTATGAGTAAGAGATTTGTTAATGTCTATAATAAGGCTTTGCGAATCATACGATTAATATCCACCCCCCGGAGTAATATGGCAGCTATAAACCATTAAGTACTTATATAAGTAATCCCGCTGATTTTTCTCAGAATTTTTCTGTGGAAATTGATAAGTCAATAATAACTGATATATTTACAAGTGACACAGATTGGATGAAGATAAAGACCGTTGATTACAAACTTAGAGAAACTATCAAAGACAACATTCCAATTAATCCTTTTTGTTAAAGTGTGTACGATGTTATGACACAGCTAGTGCCACTAAGAACTGTGTACGATGTTATGAAACTTGCCAACTATAAACTAAAATAGAAAGTTTTATGAAAAATAAATTAACCAACATAACCATTTTTATTATTGGCCTTCTTTTAGGGGGTATAACAACAAGATATTATTACAAGAATTTTATTTTAGAGAATGATTTTCAGATAAAAGTAGGCATGGTTAATATTGATAAAAAAGTACTGGATCTGTTAAACAATAAAGAATATGACACAGCAAAAACATTGTTTGAAACTAAAGTAAAATATGAAATCAATAATTTAGAAACAGAATGGCTAATAAGAGGAGATTCTCTATATAGAAATATTCTTTTTCATACATTCATTGACCCTGCTAAAACAATGGGAATTTCTGAAAATTGGTACTTAAAAAATACGATTACACCATAAAAATACCAGTGATTACACCATAAAAATACTTAATAGTGATAATTGACGCCCGGAGCAACTTATGGTAATATCATACACGAACTTTAAATAATTAAACCTTGCTACACTTATTTGACTTATAAAAAAAGTGATTTATAACGAAAGCCCTCCCTGCACCTGGAGGGTTTTCTTTTTATCTTATTATCGGGGAACGTATTAACTTTGCCGATGTATATGCGGATTTGTAAATGAAGTCAAAAATAACAAGGGCAGCCATATTTATACTAATTGCACTGTATCTTTTTTTCCGCTGGTACTTTTTTCCTCCTGTGTCAACATATAGCGGTCGCCAGCAGTTGGTCGGCATCCAGGAAGATGTCGATATATATACCGATGAATATGGCGTTCCCCACATTTTTGCAGAAAACGAACAAGACCTGTTTCTTGCCGCCGGGTATATTGCCGCTCGTGAAAGGTTGTTTCAATTAAGCACGATTGCATCAGCTGTTCGAGGAGAACTGGCATTGTTTTTTGGCGACGAAGCGCTTCCGGATGATATTTATCTTCGTACTTGGGGGATACCAAGAATATCTCAAAATATTGTTAAGGGATACGATGAAGAAACGTTGATGATAGCGAAAACGTTTTGCGCGGGCATCAACGCATATATTGATGAGGCGGGGAATAGATTACCCGTTGAATTCAAAATATTAGGAAAAAACCCCATAAGGTGGCAACCATCAGACGTGGCAGGCTATGGCAGGATGATGGCCCACGATCTACAACAATCATGGAAAGCTGAAATAATGTTCGGTTTAATTCACGCTTACTTCGGAGCGGAAAAAACAGCAGAATTAATGCCGGCCTATGAAAATCATAATCCCACAATTGCTGCACAATATATTAACAAAACATGGGAGCAATTTGCTGAAGTTGTTTGGGCTCGTGAGAATAGTATTCGAAATATTTTGGGGACAAATGGTATGTCCATCGGTTCCAATAATGGTGTGATTTCGGGAAAACGAACCAAAAGTGGAAAACCGCTGTTAATGAATGATCCTCATTTGGAATTTTCACAACCATGTGTTTGGTTTGAAATGCATCTAAAAGGCGGACGGTTTAACGTCAGCGGCGTGTATCTCGCCGGGCTTCCGGTGCCAATTATTGGTCAAAACGAAAACAGCGCGTGGGGCTTTACAAACGTCATGGCGGATGATATTGACTTTTTCATTGAAAAAATGCATCCTGAAAACCCAAATATGTATTTGTATGGCGAAAAATGGCAAGAAATGGAAATGGATAAACAAACCATTCCGCTTCAGGGTGGGCGCGATACAATCCTTGTCGTTCGATCTACCATCCATGGGCCGGTTATCAGCGATATACATCCGTTTCTAAAAAACAGTAACCAGGTAATTTCCATGTCCTGGACAGGCAATTGGGAAACAAATGAACTGTCGGCGCTGATTAAACTTTCTACTATGAAAAACTGGGAAGATTTTACAAACGCCGTAAAAGAATTTGCTGTTCCCGGTCAAAATATGGTTTATGCGGATACAGAAGGAAATATCGGCTGGCGACCGGCCGTTAAGCTGCCAATCAGGAAAGATGGCGGGAGCTTGCTGCCCAGACCCGGTCATTTGCCGGAATATGACTGGAAAGGTACCGTGCCTTTTGAAGAAATGCCTTTCTTATTTAATCCGGAAAAAGGATACATTGTTACTGCCAACCAAAAAACAATCGATGATTCCTATCCTTATTATATTTCGAATATGTGGGCAGATCCGAGCCGGGCAAAACGGATAGAAGAACTATTACAAAAAAAGGAAAAAATAAGCGTTGAGGATATTAAAGAAATTCAAATGGATGTCGTTTCGGAGTTTGCGCGAGAATTGACACCCTACATTTCAAATACAGAAAAGGGAGATGAAACAGGAAATGTCAAAACAGCATTTAAGCTCTTAAAGAATTGGGATGGAAATGAATCTGTCGAATCCGCCGCCGCACTTGTATTTCATGTTACATTAAACCGCCTGTTTTATAATATTTATTATGATGAGTTCTCTGAAATAAATCCTAATCTTATGGAAGGTTTAACAAGCCTAACTCTTTTTGCATCAAGAAATTTAATATGGACAATCACCGAAAATACCAGTAGTTGGTTTGATAATATTGAAACAGAAAACAAGGTTGAAACCAGGGATGATATCATATATCAATCTGTTGTTGAAGCTGTTTCTGAAATTGAAAAGAAAATAGGTAAAGATCCGGGAGACTGGGCTTGGGGAAAGCTCCACACCTTGACGCATCCTCACGCCATGGGAAAAATAAAACTGTTGGATTGGCTGTTCGGTTTGAATGTCGGGCCTTTTCCAACGGGCGGTTCTGCAATGACGATAAACAATGGTGAATACAATATAATCAAACCATACCGCCAAACAGTTGGCCCATCCATGCGGCGCATTGTAGATTTTTCTGATTTGAATTCAACCCAGATGATTTTACCGACAGGTCAGTCCGGCGTTCCAAACAACCCCCATTATAACGATCAGGCAGAAATGTTTATTTCCGGCCAGTACAGAACAACACGGTTTGATGAAGATTATATAAGGAACAGTGATTCTTTTCAGCATTTGATTCTTACTCCATAGAAATGAACTTTGTTATAATCATTGCTGTTATTATTTGCTTTTTTATTGCTCATTATTTTACGTGGCAACCAAGAGATGGTCAGACATATTATAACCATCAACCTTTATGGTTTGCTCATCGCGGCGCGCTTTTAACGGCACCCGAAAATACCCGTTCTGCATATATCGAAGCTCAAAACAAAAAACTTACGGCAATTGAACTGGATGTTATTTCAACAAGAGACGGGGTTGTGGTTTGTTCGCATAATTTTGATTTGGAACGCAAAACCGACGGTTTCGGCTATATTCATAAACTGAATTATTCTGAATTGAAACAAGTAAAGAACGGCCGGTTACCCGATGGAACATATGAGAAAATTACCACATTGGAAGAAGCGTTAAATGTGATTAATGATCCGGTTCGTATTAATATTGAGATTAAAACATCTAAATGGTTTGATTTTAAAACGGCGATCTTAACAGCAAAAACGGTTAAACGTAAAAAACTCATTGACCGAGTAATGCTCTCGTGCTTTAATCCAATAACATTGTGGGTAGTTAAAACGCTTTATAAATCCATTTTAACGGGATACATCGTAGAGGAAAGATTTATGCTCCCGTTTGTTCATATTTCCAGGGCAGATTTTATTAACCCAAGAAGCGATTTGGTTACAAGTAATTTGCTTCGCTTTGCCTGGAAAAAAGGAATGAGGATAAATGTTTGGACTGTCAATACAAAACCGGCAATAGACTGGTTAATTGAGCAGGGGGTTGATGGAATTATTACAGACAGGCTGGAGTATTATTCAGCGTAAAAAACGAGTCAGGTAATGGTATACCGGTTATTTTCATTTGTCATACGCGCGCCGTCAAATATAATCAATGTTTAAAACAGCGGGTACCCGTAAAAATCATTGCAATACCATATTCATTGCATGCATCAATTACTTCCCTGTCCCGGATGGAGCCGCCCGGCTGAATCACCGTCGATATGCCGGTTTCTCCCAGGGCATCAATACTATCCCGGAAAGGAAAGAAAGCATCGGAAGCCAATACGGCACCTTTAACGTTTTCTCCTCCTTTTCGCAGCGCCATATGAACCGCGTCTACCCGGCTCACTTGCCCGGCCCCCAGTCCAACCGTGGTGTTGTTTTTGGCAATCAAAATGCCATTTGATTTTGCATGGCGGAGGACTTTCCATGTAAACAAAACCGTTTCAATATCTTGTTCCGAAGGAATCACCTTCGTCACGGCGGTTAAGTCTTCACGTGTTAATGTTTTCAAATCCGTATCCTGAACCAAGAGCCCGCCATCCACATAGCGGTATTCAACCTTGGGGTTTCGTTTTCCGAAATCGCCGATTTCCAACACGCGTAAATTCTTTTTCTTTTTGAAGATTTCCAGTGCTTCGGATTCGAACTTTGGTGCCAAAACGATTTCTACGAACACCTTACTGATGGCATCAGCCACATCAACGGAACATGTTCTGTTCAGTGCAATAATCCCGCCAAAAGCAGACAGGCTATCCGCATTAAAAGCGCGAGTGTAAACATCTAAAAGATCATCGCCAACAGCCACGCCGCAAGGATTGGCATGTTTTACTACTACGCAAGCAACCTGATCAAATTCCCGCACACAAGCAAAAGCTCCGTTGGCATCCATAATATTATTGTAGGATAATTGTTTCCCCTGATGGATTTTCGCATTCAGAATATTAGGTTCATTGTTTCCGGGGATTTTATAGGATGCTGCGGACTGATGGGGATTCTCTCCATAACGCATATCAGAATGCTTTTTAAATGTAAGAGAAAAATCGTCTGATAGTTTTTCATCCTTTAAATAATTATGAATGATGGTATCGTATTGCGCTGTATGCCCGAAGGCTTTGGAAGAAAGTTTTTTGCGAGTTTCAAATGACAAAACCCCGTTTATTTGTAATTCTTCAATAATTGAAGGATAGTCTCCCAGGTCAACCACCGCACAAACCCATCCAACATTTTTAGCAGCAGAGCGAATCATGGTGGGGCCGCCGATGTCTATATTTTCCAAAGCCAGCGCCAAATCACAATCGTCTCTGGAAATAGTTTCGGAAAAAGGATAAAGATTACAGACGACCAGATCAATCCATTTAATCTGATTCGCATTAGCGTCTTTGTTGTGTTTATCCCGCAGACCGAGAATCCCGCCTTCCACCAATGGATTGATTGTTTTTACCCTGCCGTCCATGATTTCCGGGAATTGTGTATAATCGCTGACATCCGTTACGGGAACGTCCGCTTCTCGCAGAGCTTTTGCAGTGCCGCCGGTTGATAAGATTTCCACACCGAATTTATTTAAAATTTGAGCAAGTTTAACGATGCCGGTTTTATCAAATACGGAAACCAGGGCTCGTTTGATTTTGATTGGTTCTTGATTGATTGTTGGATTTTTTAACATATTTTTTAGTGTTACCGGGTTAATATTTTCATGTGTTAAAGATGAAAGGAGCGCGAACATTTGAACATATCAATCCTCACGCACTTTAAATCATTTTTATCGCTTCGATGAAGGCTTCGCCTTCTAATTTTTGTACTTTTGTTTTAAGAGAGTCCACCGTGTCAGCCGATTCTACGGCGCATCTTTTCTGAATTAAAATGGGACCACCGTCTACTTCTTCTGTCACAAAATGGATAGTACAGCCTGTTTCGGCATCACCGTTTTTCAAGACCTCTTCATGGACATTGGTGTCCATTCCGCCAGCGTACTTTGGCAGGAGAGACGGGTGAACGTTCAATATTTTATTCCGCCAATCACGGCAGAATTCCACCGAAAGAATGCGCATAAATCCAATCAGTAAAATCAGGTCAACACCCTGCTTTTTCAAAACGGCAGTCATTTCAGCATCAAATTCTTCCCGGGTTTTACCTTTATGAGAAATAAACACTGCCGGTACGTGATAATTTTCGGCTCGTTTTAATATATAGGCCTTTTCACTGTTGGAGATAACGACAGACACTTCTGCATCCAACTCACCACTCTTAATTGCATCTAATATAACCTGAAGGTCTGTGCCTTTGGTGGAGCCGAGAATTCCGAGTTTCATTATTGAATTGTTAAGTATTAAAAAGTCAGTTACTAAAAAATGGTGTAAATTTATTTCCACTTACAGGAACAAGAAAGCCTGTACCAGGTTGAATTCGAACTGCTTGATTTACTATAGTTGGCCACCATTTGGTCAGTTTCCACGACATATCCCAAAAATCAATGTTATTCCAACCCTTCATTAAAAAAAATGCTGTTAGCCCAGATTCTTCCCACGCCGCCTTTTCATGTTTTTTACGAGTGATATTTATATCCCCGGAAATAATAACCCAGTCCTCATTTTCTTGGGAAAGTGCATTTATCCATTCTATATCAGGTTTATTTCTCAGGTATTTATCTGTAAGCGGAATTACAGTATGTCCATCGGGCTTTGAAAGGCAAGATAGAGATCGCGCTAATCTTGGGGGCAGATTATTATCAAAGAAAAAATTCAATTAGAGAGTAGTGAGTTTTCAAACTCAACAGCTTGTTTGACCGTTGATAACGAGACTTCATACCAGTCTGCGACAGATTTAAAAGATTTTTCTAGCTTAAATGCATTTGAAAGAGTTGCAGTAGGAATGCCGTCTTTATAAACAATTGGCTGGCCAAAAGAGATTTTTGGATCAATTACAATTCCTTGTTTTTTACCAATTGGCCACCACCGAAAAACTAGATCATCTTCATTAAATTCTAAACCATAAAATAGGTATGGTTGAAGAATTTTTTTCATCAAGACTTGATTTTTTGCTAATTCAATTAAAATTATGTCTTCAGTTTTAGAAGCGATTTCAGCAATAATTACTTTACCATCTGTTTTGAATTTTCTAGTAGCAAATGGGTGTTCAGAAGAAAGCAATTCTTTTGCGTTTTTATATGCTTTTCTAATGTGGATTAAACTGATACCATGTTTTTTAAATGCATTTATAAAACGTATTTCAATTAGATCCAAAAAAGCTAAGGCCACCTGTGAATCAAGCTTTTTATATGTTGAAGATATTATGGGCGGGGAAACAGAAAATTTATTATGATAGGTATAATGATAACCCGACACCCACCGTCTAATAGAAGTCGGGTGTATACCTGTCAGCCGAGCGGCATCAGGTATGGAATAAATTCCTTTTCCAATATAATTAAATGTGGTTTCCATAGCTGATTGTTCTTTTAAAATAAGTGGTCGTCATTTATAATTTACATCTAAAAGCTTATTTGGTTCATTGTTTCTTACCTTATTTCAAGCTCCATATTATTCAAAATAAGGCTATTTAAATTGGGAAAACGTTCAATTTTTTTCTTGGTTGTTTTTACAGCTAATTACGAATAGAATTCATATGATCAATTCTTTTCTGTACTAATTCATTTGTACCAATATCTGTCCGATGAAATAAAGGTCCTTTAACGGCAGATATTTCTTTTTCAGCAATCTTTTCTGCTTCAGAAATTGAATCAGCAATTCCAATAACAGCAACTGTGCGGCTGCCGGATTCCACAAGTTGGCCATCTTTTATCTCTACTGACGCATAAAACAACCCGTCAGGATTTTCAATTTTGGAAACATCAATTGGCTCACCTTTTACCGGGGCGACAGGATAACCTTCCGGTACGGCATATTTGCAGACGGTGGCTTTGTTTTTGAAACAAACGTCGACTTTGTCCAATGTTCCACCTGTGATTCCCTTACAGATTTCGATAAAATCAGAATCCAAAAGCGGCAAAACATTCATGGCTTCAGGATCGCCAAAACGGGCGTTGTATTCGATGAGCTTCACACCGTTTGATGTAGCCATGAATCCGCCGTAAAGGATACCCTTGTATCCTTCCCCGAATTTGTTTTTCAGCGCTTTGGCGGTTGCGGCGTTGATTTCATGGGCTTGAACAATATCAGAATCCGTCAAAAACGGTAACCCGTGGTTTGCATCAGAATAGGTACCCATACCCCCGGTGTTGGGTCCGGCGTCCCCTTCGTAAGCGCGTTTATGATCCTGAACCGCAGGCATGTGTTTCAAATGGTCACCATCACAAAAACTCATGAGCGAGAATTCCTGCCCCATGAATTTTTCTTCAATAACAAATTCACCACCTTTTTCCACAAGTTCTTTACAGTAGTCCAAGGCCTCGTTATGTGAATGTAAATGGTCACCGGCTACCTTGACACCTTTTCCTCCGGCCAGACCGTCATATTTCACAACATAGTTTTCACCCAGCCCGTCTAAGAAGTCAGCTACGCCCTCTATTGAATTAAATGTATGATATGTTGGTCCGCCGGGGATTTTGTATTCTGCCAGCAAATCCCGGGTAAAAGCTTTTGATGTTTCAATCCGGGCCAGATCTTTTTTCGGTCCGACGACTTTTACGCCTGTTTTCCAAAGCACATCGGCCACGCCATTTGCTAATGGATTTTCCGGCCCAACGATTGCCAGGTTAATACCGGCCTCTTTGGCATAATTGGAAACAAAATCCGAGTCGTTGATATTGCAAACCAGAATCTCATCACAGGCTTCGGCAATACCGGGATTCATATTTGAAGCCAGACAGTAGATTTTTTTATCTTGTGTTGAACGGTCTAACGCTCGGACAATAGCATGCTCCCGGGCTCCTGATCCTATAACTAAAATCTTCATTTGATTTGACAAATAGCAACTCGCGCTGAGTCAGTTAGATAGTTAAAAAATATTTTCTTATAAAACTTCATTTTTGATTTTCAGGTTTTGATCTTTTTCTGTGCACTTGACAGCTAAAGCCTAATTCCCATTTCTATCGTGATTCCGCATGGTTTTTATTTCATTGATTTTGGCCTCATCAATATCTTTTGCCACATAATACCCATTTAAACATGCCATGCAAGGGGTATCAATATGATGGTCACCTTTTCGCGTTACCGCTTCAATCAGATCTTCTATTTCCTGATAAAGCAAGGCGTCCACTCCAAGGAATTTTTTAATTTCATCCACGTTCATATTGCCTGCAATAAGTTCATCCCGGGTAGGCATATCTACGCCATAAAAACAAGGCGACTTTACCGGTGGACACGCAACTGCAAAATATACTTTTTTGGCACCAAAATCCCACAGCATACGTACAATTTCTCTGCTGGTATTGCCGCGGACGATGCTGTCGTCCATGATCATCACTTTTTTATCACGGATCTCCAACTCCTGGGGGACCAGCTTATACTTAACAGATTTTTTACGTTCGGCTTGTCCCGGCATAATGAAGGTTCTGCCGATGAAAGGGTTTTTATACAAACCTTCTGAATAACGAACCCCCAATGCATGAGCAAACGATAATGCTGCGGTGTTGGCTGTACTGGGTGCGGGAATCACAATATCCGGTGTTATATGCGGATATTTTTTCTTCCATGCTTCTGCGAGGTTCTGCCCCATGCGCAGGCGTGACCGGTATACGCTAACATCGTTCAAAGTCGCATCCGGCCTGGAGAAATAAACATATTCAAAAATGCAGGGATTGAATTCTTTTTTTACCAGGCGCTTGGTAAACATTTTTCCATCTTCGTCAATATAAATGAGTTCACCCGGAAGAACGGATCCTTTTGGTTCGTATCCTAATGCATAGAACATAGTGTTTTCAGATGCGAAAATATAATCCTTGCCGCCATTGCCATTGGGGCGCTCACCTTTCACCAGCGGACGAATTCCGTGGGGATCTCGAAAGACGACAAGTCCTTTTCCAATAATCATAGCCGTGACGGAATAAGCGCCTTTTACTTTTAGAGAAATAGTGGAAACAGCATCACATAAAAGATTAAAAAAATCTTCGCTAGTGTTAGGCGGCTCATCTTGGTGAAGTAGATCAGCAAAAAGGTGAAGCAAAACTTCGGTGTCACTGGTTGTATTAAGATACCGGGTTTCTTCTTTTGTTATTTCTTCCGCCAGCTCAGCGTAATTGGTGATGTTACCGTTATGAGCAAGGGCAATTCCATAAGGAACAGATGTCCAAAATGGCTGCACTTCACCGTGTCCGAATCCTCCGTGTGTGGGATACCGGTTATGGGAAATACCAATATTCCCGGTAAGCAGTTCCATTTTTGCTTCTGTAAAAATCCCCCGGGCAAGACCCATGCCTTTCTCTTTATGCATGCGATCATCATAGGTCATAATGCCGGCGGCATCTTGTCCCCGATGCTGTAGGTGAATGACACAGTCGTAAAGTTCAGCCGCAACAGGTTTATGGGAATAGATTCCGGCAATACCGCACATTAGTTTGTTCCCGGGACACAAAATTCACGGAGAGACAAAAAGAGCCGCAGAGTTTTTAAATGATTATTAAACTTCTCTGTATCCATTACTGCCCATCTGAGTTTACACTAATTCCACCAATTTAGGAGCCAGGCCGATATAACTTTCCGGCGTTAGGCTTAACAGCATTTGTTTATCTTCATCAGAAATTTTTAACCCCAAAACAAATTCAGTAATGGATTTTGAATCAATTGATTGCCCGCGGGTCATTTCTTTCAGACGTTCATAAGCATCGGGTTTTCCGGCTTTTCGTAAAATGGTCTGCACTGCTTCCGATAAAACTTCCCAGTGATTTTCGAGCTCTGCGGACATTTGTCCCTTATTGATGGTAATACGACTCAGTCCTTTTAATATGTTTTGCAGCGCCAAATAAGAATGGCCCAATGCCACACCGTGATTGCGTAAAGTCGTTGAATCGGTCAAATCCCGCTGCATTCTGGAGACGGGAAGTTTTATGGCAAGGTAATTTAATAGCGAATTAGCAATTCCCAGGTTTCCCTCTGCGTTCTCGAATTGAATAGGGTTGATCTTATGGGGCATGGTCGAAGATCCAACTTCCCCCGCTACTTTTTTCTGGCCCAGAAGACCGCGGCTGATGTATAACCACATATCCCGGCATAGGTTTGTCAAAATTGAATTAACGCGCACGATTTGATGGAAGCTTTCAGCTAATGAGTCGTGGGGTTCAATTTGGGTGGTGATGAGATTGGGTTTCAGCCCTAGTTTTTTAATGAATTGTTCACCAAAGCGCAACCAGTCCACTTTTGGATAAGCCGCCATATGAGCGGACCAGGTTCCGGTGGCGCCACCGAATTTACCCAGTAGTTCATGGATTTTAATTTGATTGATTTGACGATTGAGACGATTGCAAAATACGGCTAATTCTTTTCCAAAAGTAGTCGGGGTTGCCGGCTGCCCGTGTGTCAAAGCCAGCATAGATGCGTTTTTATATATCTGCGCCAGCTTCTTCAACTCTTTATTTATGTTTTGCAGAACGGGGAGATAAACATTTTTCAATCCATCCTGCCACATAAGCGAATAGGACAGATTATTCACATCTTCGGACGTAAGCGCAAAATGGATCCATGGATGAAGGGCTTTTTTTACCTTGCCCTGAATATAATATTCAACAGCCTTTACATCATGGTTTGTGGTGCTTTCGATTTTTTTGACTTTTTCCGCATTGGATGAATCAAAATTCTCATATATTTTTCTCAAACGAATCTTTTCAATTTTCGAAAAGCCGGGGATATCCCTGATTTCTTTTTCATTACCCAACGCAATGAGATACTCAATCTCAATTTTTAGACGATAGCGAATAAGCGCCATTTCTGAAAAGTAGACGGACAATTCCTTTACGCTGCTTGCATAACGCCCATCTAATGGGGAAATATTTTCTAATGTGTTCAAGTGTTTATGTACTCATGTTTTCATAATTAATAAATTCGTCTTGTAGGTCAGAAAAATTTTGTAAAGTTTTATATTTTGTGTTTGGTTCACTCAATTTATTTTTTGAAATAGAACCATCCACATATTTTATAAGGCCTAAAGTTAAAGCACGTACTTCTTCTGCATCATTTTTAAGTGCGGATACAGTTTTTTTATCCAAATAATTTTGGTCAAGGACAATATAAAGCAGACTTTTTATTTCCATAGCTGAACTTTGAGATATATCTAAAAAACGAATGAATTCTTTTCGGTGATATCGTGCAAATCCTTCAGCAATATTTGTCATAGATGATACAGCGGCGCGGCGTAATTGATCTTTTAAACCGAAGTCTTTAGACAATTCCCCAGTCTTGGAAATCAAATAAATGTTGTTGACTAAAACTCGAGCCTTTTGCCAACAAATTAAATCTTCAAATCGTGTGATTTTACTCATAGCATTTTTTTGTTAACACTTGAACACCCGAATACATAAACACATTTTACACATTTAAGATTCGCTTTACTGCCAGCGCACAATTCCCGGGATCAATGATAGTTAACACCGGAGTATTACTGGGCATTTGTAATGTTGAATGGATATTAACGAGCATGTCCGTTTTATCTGCAAAAGGCGGACATGCCAAGGTTGGGAACGTACAGTTGGCCGCAACAAATCCGGACAGGGCATTGGACCTTCCCGCAATGGTGATATAAACAATATCGGAATTGTCTTTATTGGCGTCCAAGATTGCTAAAACTTCCAGCGGCTGTTTGTGGGCCGATGCGGCGTGCTGTTCCCAGGCAATGCCGTAATCGTCCAGTTTGTCGGTAATTTTTTTTGCGTGGGATTCATCAGAGGTTGAACCCATAATAATTATCGTTTTCATTTCAATTTCTTGTTTATGGCACAGAGATTACAGAGACTTTTAAAAACAATCCGTACAGTTTTGTTGTTTTAATTGGTTTTATAAACACTTCCACGAGATCCTACGTGTAAAATTTGAACAGTAATGATTTTTTTTAAGACAGAATAGATAACCCGATATTTCCCAACTCGCAACCGTCTATATTTCTTGAATTCACCTTTAAGCGGTTTTCCTATTAATGGGTCTTCCGCTAACCCGCTTACTTTTTTAAGGATGGCCTTAGCCCCCTTTTTATCAATTTTATTTAAGACCTTTTTCGCCTGGGAATCCCACTTGATTTTATAAGAGGCCATATTCTCTCAAAACGTCTTCGTGGTCAATCAATTGTTTATTTGGGTCTTCGTCTCTGGTTTTAGCTATGATACCGTCATAATTATCTAAATAAAATTCCAGAGAATTTTTGATAAGTGCACTTTTTGTTTGATGTAGTTCTTTAGAAAGCGTTTCCACTTCTTCCAGAAAGTCTTCTTCTAGTTTGAAACTGACAGTTTTTAACATGATTTAGTACCTATTATTTACACGGGTAATATATGGTATTACCGGTATTACCATCAACGGGTTTTTGTTACCATCGGGGCGCCAAAACCGCAAAGATTGTGAATAATATTTCTCGATGCTCATTGTGACTTTGAGGCTAAAAATAACTATTCAAATTTTCAACAATTCTTTCCTGAACAGATTTGTTTGAATCCGGGAAGGGAAACAGGTTTCCGGTGATAGTTTCATACAAATAAATGTATCGGCTAGATAATTCTACTACCAGTTCTTCCGGTGCTTCCGGCAGCGTTTCGTCGTTATATGGATCACAATTATCCACAAACCAGAGCCGTAAGAATTCTTTATCAATATTCTGCGGTTCCCGTCCCATTGCAAATCGTTCTTCATAGGTTTCAGCGATCCAGTAACGGCTGCTGTCTGGCGTATGGATTTCATCAATGAGCATAATATTCCCATCAGAATCACGCCCCATTTCATATTTAGTGTCCACCAGGACCAATCCATGTTCCGCTGCCTTTTTTTGTCCAAAGGCGAATAGATCCAACGCTTTTGTACTGCAATAATCCCAGTCTTCCTGCGTCATCCAGCCTTCGTTTACAATCTCACTCGACGATATGGGACGATCATGGTTTTCTTCTTTCGTCGTGGGCGTGAGCATATTGGCTTCCAGTTTTTGATTTTTCATCAAGCCTTCAGGAAGAATGTTTCCGCAATATTTTCGATTTCCATTATTATAAACGGTCCAAAGAGAAGTGCTTGTGCTGCCGGTGATATATCCGCGAACGACGAACTCAATTGGAAAAACGGTACATTTTTTTGCCAGGGTCACATTTGGATCCGGCACGTCAATTACATGATTTGGAATGATATTTTTCGTTTGTTCAAACCACCATGCGCTGGTGAGATTTAACACCTGTCCCTTAAACGGAATAGATGCTAATATACGGTCAAAGGCGCTTTGGCGATCTGTGGTAATGAGTGCAACCCTGTCTCCAAAGTCATATTGATCGCGGACTTTACCGGTGCGCTTGGATTTAACGGGAAGAGACGTTACCGTTAAGGTATTGTTCAGCCCGGCCTTAATACGGTCTTTATAATGTTCAGTTAATTCGATAGCATTCATGGGACAGTGGGTTAAATAGAATATGTGTATCCAAAATGTCTTTTAAAACAGTTTCAAAGTTACCTCTCTTTACAGTCACATTCCATATGACGCCGCGCTTTAATTCAGAAATTCCAACAATTTCAAACCGCTCAGTAAGCGATTCAAGTTTTGCACGGCTAATCATGTCTTCTTTCTGGCGAACCAGGAAAGAGGCGGTGTTTTCTTTTTCGGTTATCTTGCTGATGAATTCCTTGTTAGAATTATAGAGCTCACCAGAAGTATCAATTTTTTTCAGGATATCGTTCTTGTTTCCGCTCACGCCGATATCCCAATGCGTTTGCCGGGAAATTTCCACATGAAACCCAAGATGGATCAGGGCATTGTGAACCGTTGCCGCTTCGTTGTCGGTGATGATCATATCAATGATCCATTCTATAGAATCACCGCCGGGTTGAAATTCTTTGATTTCATAATGTGGCCGATCAAATGAAAGCGTATGGCTTGTTTTTTGGCACCCGTGTTCAATATAATCTTTCATGGATGAAAAAATGACATCTCCGTTTTCGGTCCGCTCGGGGTGGGGCATCATAGCCATAACATTCCCGGTCGAATTGCACACTGCCGCCAGATTATACATAGAACCGTTGGGGTTCGTGGGGAATTCATTTATGATATTACCGTCATCGTCACAATAACGAAAGACGGTTTGATCGTTTTTAATCATTTTTGAAAGCAGTTTGTCCGGAATAATAAAACGCCCTTCTCCGTGAGCCAACGGAACGTTGATCCCGTCACCCGTTTTCATATGACGCGTAAAGGCACAGCGGTTGGACGGAATAGATATCTGCAGATTTGCCCATGTATTGTAATAACCAACGCCAACAACACGACCACCCTGTACGCGCTTATTGTCGGTGAGCGCCATGCCGAGACGATGATCTTCCAGCCCGGGAACAAGTCCGCTTTCCACCAGAATTTGTGCGCCGTTGCAAATCCCCAAGACAGGTTTCCCGGAATCGGCCTCAACTTTGATTTGTTTCATGATGGGATCCAGAGCGGCGATAACGCCTGACCGGGAGCGATCTTCATAAGAGAAGCCGCCAATAATCACGTAGCCGCCAAAATCGGATAATTTCTCCGGTGATTCATTCCATAGAAATTCTACCGGATTTAATCCCACCCGGCGACAAGCCATGAGCGTTTCCCGTTCTGTATTTGAACCGGGAAATTGTATAATGGCAATATTCATTGTTTTAGCCACAGAGACGCAGAGAAAAAAGTCTTTATAACCTTTGCGTACTCTGCGATCTCTGTGGCTATGTTATTTAAGAACAACATTTTTTCTTCCCTCATCGACCAATCCAATCTCATAAACGTCTATCAAATCTTTCAGCGCATCTTTCACTATGTTCACATTTGATTGATCAACAATAAAGACCATACCAATCCCCATATTGAAGACTCGAAACATTTCTTCTTCATCTACATTGCCAATGGATTGCATTACTTCAAAAACAGGTAATACAGGCCATGAACCTTTTTGAATTTCCACACCACAGCCTTCCGGAAGAATCCGTGGGATATTTTCCACCAACCCGCCGCCGGTAATATGAGCAATGCCTTTAACATCAACGCCTTTATCCAGAACTGAAAAAACGTGATGGGTATAATTAATATGGGGTTCCAATAATGTTAATCCCACGGATTTTTCAAGTTCAGGGATCGTATCCTTCACATCGTATCCGCCGATTTCAAAAAAGAGTTTTCGGGCAAAAGAAAAGCCGTTAGTATGCAGTCCGCTTGAAGGAAGCCCAAGGACTACATCGCCGGCTTGGATGGTTTCGCCGGTAATGATGTTATCTTTTTCAACAACACCGGTGACAATGCCCACCAGATCATGCTCTCCGGGTAGATATGTATCAGGCATTTCAGCTGTTTCTCCTCCCACGAGAGATACGCCGGTTTCACGGCAGGCGGTCACCATTCCTTTGATGATTTCTTCAACAATTTCCGGCTTTAGTTTATCATTAGCGATATAGTCCAGGAAAGTGAGCGGCCGGGCCCCCATGACCAGAATATCGTTAGCGGTGGCGCTCAAAAGATCAATACCGATGGTATCAAATTTCCCCAGTTTGCGGGCGATGATGGTTTTAGTCCCGACACCGTCAACGCTTTGTACCATGACAGGGTTCTCGTAATTTTCCAAAATTGGTTTAAGGTCATAAAGAGATCCGAAACTACCGATACCGGTAAGCACATTGGATGCAAAAGTGGATTTTATTCCATCCTTGATGCGCTTTACAACTTCATTTCCAGCATCAATATCGACACCGGCCGATTTGTAGTCTATTTTTTCTTTAGCCACAGAGTTCACAGAGTATTAATTAGAAATTCTTTTAATTCCATCAATAAGTCTTTTCTCACCGAAATTTATTAGTAAAGCCCGTTTTAGATTTGCTGCTTTAAGATAAGATAAAGTTTGAGCCATTGCTACTTCCGGCAGAATTGAAACGGATTTTAATTCAACGATTACTTCATCATTTACTAAAATATCTAATCGTTGCCCTTTAATTCTTTTCCCTTTATATAAAACATCAATTTCCACTTGTCTTTTTACAGTCAATCCTCGTAGGACAAGTTCATAGCAAAGAGCTTCTTCATAAATAGATTCAAGCAAACCCGGTCCAAGTATTTTATGCACTTCAATTGCAGCTCCGATAATTATTTTTGTTAATTTATCTGACATTATATCTCTGTGTTCTCTGTGGCTCTATAGTTTTTCACGTAATCCATTTGTCCAAGCCTCTTTTGCTTTGCGAACAGATACATTGATAATAGCGTTATTGATAACCAGCGACTGATGTGAGGTTGTTTTTCCAATTTCCGGCACATCCAGATTGTACTTTGAAAAAACAGACTTAACACCGTTCACATTTTTCGGATCAACTTCCAAAACGAAGCCGCCCGTTTCGGAAAATAATAATTTTTCATTTGATAACTCACCCAAGATTTCTACGTCGAATCCAATTTCATTGCCGAAGGTCATTTCAGCAAGGGTGGATGCTACACCGCCATCGGCGATATCGTGACAGGAAATGATCAGTTCGTTATCAATGCAATCGGTCAATGCAAAGATTTGGTTTTTCACTTCTTCCAGGTTGGGTTTGGGAACATTGGCGCCCAGCTTATCATGCAGGTCATAATAAAGACTGCCACCCAATTCATCTTTTCGTTCGCCAATCAGGAGTAAAACAGAATCCGTTTTTTGAAATGCCATTGGAATGGTTTTATTCACATCTTTGAGCCTGCCAAGACAGCTGACAATGGGACTGGGTGGAATCGCACCGTTTTTTGATTCATTATAAAAACTCACATTCCCGGCAATGATAGGCGTAGAGTGTTCCGGATGGTCCTTTAATGTAATGGCATTACAGGCATCAGCTACACCGCGGACGCTTTCAACAAATTCCCACATCTGGTGTGGTTTTTCGGGATTCCCAAAACAGAGACAATCGGAAAGAGCATGGGGCGCAGCGCCCACGGCAGCTACGTTCCGCATGGCTTCCACCACAGCATTCACACCGCCCCAGTATGGATCGATGAGTCCATAGCGCGGATTGTGATCAGTAGAAAGGGCAATGCCCACCTTTCGGATTTCTTCCGGGTATTTTTCAGAATTAAATGGAGCCATAACGCCGGAATCCGCTAATCCCGTTTCTATATAAATGCGCCCCTGAACCTGTTTATCATATTGTTCAAATACCGGTTCCCGGCTCGCCATATTTTCGTGGGAAAGAATATCTAATAACGTCTGATTATAATCAGACGGCACGGGTAAGTCAGGGTCTGATAAATTTAATTTTCTTGATTCATATGGCCGGTTATACAAAAACCCTTCTGTTACTTCGCTTGCGAGGGCATTGACAATTTCTTCATCACCGTTATGAACGATATATTGTCCATTGTTCCGAATTTTACCAATGACAGATGCCATTGCACCTTTGCTCACGCCCGGGAGGTCGAACACATTATTATAATGGTCAATAATTAATGGCGTCACTTCTGGAGGACTGACCCACATAAATCGTTCTTGGGTTTCACTGCAAAGGTAAACGGATGGATGCAGATCTTCCATTCCGATATGAATTTTATCCATCCATATTTCCGCACCATATCCGGACGTTTCCGCCAATTCCACACTGGCACAAGCCACACCGCCGGCGCCCAAATCTTTGAAGCCGATATGGTTAATGAGTCTTTTTTTCTTCAAGATTTCAAACAAAGCATAAGTGGATTTCAAAAGATGCCGCTCCAGAAAGGCGTTGGGCTCCTGAACGGCGCCTTTGTTCTGTTCTTTTTTTTCTTCTTCCAATTCAAGAGAAGCAAAGCTGGCGCCGCCAAAACCGCTGTTGTCGGTGGGTTTTCCGATTAAAATTAAATCATATCCATCTGCATTTTCGGGGGCATAGGAATGAATAATATCCTCTTCCCGGACGATACCTAACGTCACCAAGGTTACCAAACAATTTTCATTATATCCCCTATGATAATATAAATCACCGCCAATATTTGGGATACCTAATGGATTCCCATATCCGGCGATCCCCGCCACCACGCCGTCATGGATCCATTTGGTCTTGTTGTTGTTTATATCACCAAAACGAAACGAATCGGTGCAGGCAATTACTTCTGCGCCCATACATAAAACGTCCCTGACGTTTCCGCCGACACCGGTAGCGGCACCTTCGTATGGAACAATCTGGGACGGGTGGTTGTGGGATTCGTGGCTCATCACCACGCACCAGCGGTGGCCGTCGTTATCGGTCGTGATCGCCACCACGCCGGCGTCTTCTTTGGCGCCTAACACCACATCCGGTCCTTCGGTGGTGAATTGTTTTAAATGGGAACGACTGCTTTTATAACTGCAGTGTTCAGATCCCTGGATTGAAAATAAGACGAGTTCAGCCAGAGACGGCGCCCGGCCGAGCATATCGTTCTGAATTTTGAGTACTTCTTCAACAGTAAGAGGGATATTGAGATGAACCAGCTTCGCTTTGATTTCAGAATCAGATAAATTAGTGAAGTCGATAATTTCCCTGGCGAAAGCCATTTGGTTTAGCCGTAAAGGCGGAAAAAACGCAAAGGTTTATATATTATAAAAACGTTAAATATTTTGCGTTCTTTACGACTCTGCGACATTTCATTTACCTGATGATTGTTTCGTGGCGCTGTGGGCCAATCGATATAATCTTAACAGGGCAATCAACTTCTTTTTCAATGAATGAAATATACTCTTTTATTGGTTCCGGTAATACGTCATATCCTTTTTCTAACACATCTTCCGGTAAGTCGCCCCAACCCGGAAGTGTTTCATAGATCGGTTTAGCATTGCGATATTGAGTTAGACTGGCGGGCATTTCTTTGATGTGTTCACCATCTACATCATAGGCTACACAAACAGGAAGCTCCGTAAATCCATTCAGTACATCCAATTTGGTCAATGCAATTTCCGTAAGCCCGTTTACCCGGACAGCTTGGCGAACCTGCACAAGGTCCAGCCAGCCTACCCGCCGGGGACGCCCCGTTGTGGTACCGTATTCGGCACCTTTTTCACGAAGAGCAATTGCTTCATCTCCGAGAATTTCCGATGGGAGCGGACTTTCGCCTACGCGGCTTAAATAAGCCTTCACGACGCCAATGATTCGACCAATATTCCGGAAACAGACACCTGTACCCGTTGAAAGATGACCTGCAGCCGTATTGCTGGAAGTGGTGTATGGATAGACTCCGTGATCTACGTCTAAGCTGATGCCTTGAGCGCCCTCAAATAAAATAGATTTTCCAGCTTTATGAGCAAGATAGAGCTCAACGGAAGTATCACAAATAAAACGTTTTAATTGTTGCCCATAGTTTATGTAAGTATCGAAAATTTCATCCATGGTAATATCAAGTGATTGCTCCAGGACTTTTTCAATAATCCCCTTAGAAAAAGCGTATCCCACGTCCAGTTTTTCCCGGAAGACGTCCGGTTCCAAAAGATCAATCATCCGGATACCGTTGCGGAACACTTTATCCGCATAAACAGGTGCGATCCCCCGGCGCGTACTCCCGGCGGCAAGACTCCCCTGATGTACGGATAATGCACCGTCCAAAGCAATATGATAAGGCATAATGACATGAGCACGGTCAGACACCATGAGTTTGGGAAAAACACCTTTTGCTTTTACATACGCAATCTCATTCAGCAGCGCTTTTGGATCTACGACGACGCCATTGCCAATAATGCTGATAGGTTCACCATAAACAATGCCGGAAGGAATGAGATGAAGTTTAAACGTATTGCCGTCGACGACGACAGTGTGCCCGGCATTATTACCACCGTGAAATCGGACGACATAATCCGATTCGCCGGCAAAGAAATCAGTAATTTTTCCTTTACCTTCATCGCCCCACTGGGCGCCGACGATTGCGGTTATATTAGACGGATTGGAAGACACGATGTGCCGGGTGCTGGTTTGGTAAGGCTGTGGATAACGTCACGAAAACAGATCAAAATCGAAAGATAAGATTACAGCAAAATTAAATTAACTAAAAGAACCAAAGGGAATAATTTCAAATTATTTTTGATAATTTTGATTATGAGAGGGCTTTACAAAATCTATTGCACAAATTAAAAAGTCTAAAACTCACCTGCTTGTCGTTAGAAAACTTGTCCATAGCCCTGCTCTTGACTACGTTTTCTGTCTTCCCGCCTGCCACAACCATAATAAAAAGAATGGGGCGGACAGGAATCGGGTAAATTTAACATCTTTTTTCTTCACACATCAGGTTTTGCAAAGCCCTCTATGAACGAAAACCAGAATGCTCACATTAACCATTAACCCCCAAATTCCTGCATGAATACCCCAGGGCTTTACCGGGAAGGTGGGAACCAAATAATTAATCATCATAATGCCCACGGCGATAATAGTGCCGGCAGCCGCACCGGCAAACACAGCGCTGCCTTTTAAGTTTTTAAAGTGTAAACCAAGAAAAATTGACGGAGCAATCTGGCAGAGCAACTCCAGTTTTATCTCCATGATTCGCCAGATAGTTTGCGGTAACACAATTGCCATATATACGGCCACCGCCATGATCGCCCAAGATGCAATTTTCCCTATTTTCGTTAATACGCTTTGAGGCGCCTCCGGTTTATATCTGCCGTATATGTCGTTTGTAACTAAAGATGAAATCGCAAGCAGCGCCGAGTCTACCGTGCTCATGATTGCTGCAATAGCTGCCGAAAGAAATAAAACGATTAAAGCACCCATGGCAGGCATTCGGAGGCTGATATCTTTCAGCATAATCATGGTTATCTGTTCGCTTCCGCTGCGGCTTAAGCCCGGGAATTGCGCCAAGCCAACCCAGCCGACGACAACCATAAATAGTGTAGTAACAAGAGGCATAAACGCCATGATTTGAAACGAACGAATAAGTGTTGATTCATTTTTTGCTGCATAAATTCTTTGGATTGCATGAGGATATACAGAGATACCAAAAAACGCAAGCAATATGGTACTGAACCATAACCTTTTTGCATACCAGTCCGGTGGTGCGAATGCTTGGGGAGACCTGCTCCTTATAATTTCTCCCGTATCTAAAAAACCGCCATATTGAACTTGAATAGCAAAAAAGATAAAGATAACACCGGCAAGTAATAGAACGCCTTGGATGACATCCGTCCATGCGACACTGCGCATTCCACCCAACGTTTCATAAAAAACCATTATGAACGAAAGGACAATAATACTTTGAGCAAATCCGATCTTCCCACCGGTTGCCGCTTGAACAATATAGCCAATTGCTTTCAGGTTGGTGAGGATATAATTCCCCAGGGCAACAATGGATAAAATGATTATTAAATATGTTAAAAGTGAATGGTTAAATCGATGTTCAACATAATCCCCAATGGTAATAAACTTATATTTCCGGGACATTCGAAAAAGTTTCGGAGCATAAATGAAATACGCTCCGATGACCGAGCTCATAAAGACCACCATCACAATGGATTCATATCCACCCCGATAGGCTTTTCCGGCAAAACCAATTAATGTATTGCCGCTGTATTGTGTGGCATACAGAGTCAGAAACAACACGAATACGCCCATCCCGCGCCCCGCCAAATAAAAATCAGCGAGTGAGTTTTCTTTTTTTGCAAGCCTCCCAGCCCAGCCAATACCAATAAGGGAAAATAGATAAAGCCCCATAAATGTTAATCCGACTGGACCGAGAAGGGAATCAGATGTCATGGATGTTTATTGCGGTTTTGTGTGTGATATATTTGAAATAAATATGCGATGAGAAATGAATACAACACGGTTACAATCAAAGCATAAAAAGCCCACGCAGGGAAACCAAAAATCATTTCTGATGATGTAATAAACCACGGAACGGTCAGAACCAGCATTAGAAGCGACAGTATCCACGCTTTTTTTGGTGTCATATTATTTTATTTTTGTTTTTCCAGTTCTTTGTGCCGGTACAAATCGTTTGGGAATTCATTGTTTTTATTTTTTAGAAAGGTATCGAAAAAGGAAAGAACGACATCGTTTGTGATCATGACAGCTTTTTTTGCAGGTATAGAACCTGTTTCCAGAATTAAACCTGAAAATGGAGAAAACAATGGCACATCAGTAAAATCCAAATGCCTTGAGTTTTTAAGAATAAAACGAAAGCTGTTTGAGTCAAGATTTCCCATGAATTTTTCTAATAATTCAGGACTGGTGGGATAATCTGAATCGTCCCAGCTTGGCCTGCCCAGATACAAGAAGGGTTGTTTTATTCCATTATTCAATACATAATCAGGAAGGGGATTCATCCAGCTGTCCAGGGTAAGAACCGCTTTAATCCTGTTATCTTCGTAAGCAGATTGAATGACAGTGGCGCCGCCGTAGGAATGCCCGAGAACGCCGATTTGGTTAAAATCGATTTGCGCAGCTAACTGACCGGTGGTAGACATTTGATCGAGAATGAATTTTATATCAGCCACCCGGGTGTTTAATTGCTGCCGGCGAATTTTTACACTATCCGGGAACCCGGTAATCTCTGATCGGTAGTCAGCAATGTCGCCGTTTGGAAAAACAGTCAGGTTGCAATCATATGTATGGTCGGGCGCGACAACAATGTAGCCGTGGCTGGCTAATTCTTCTATAAGGGATGTGTGCATTTGGCGAAATCCCGTAATCCCGTGGGATAATATTAACAGGGGATATTTTCCCGGTTCCGGCGGAGCGTTTAAAAAGGAATGTGTTTTAACCAAATCGAGATGCTTCACAAAAACCCCGGGGAAATTACCGGCGTCTCCCATGGCGGCAGATCGAATTTTCAGATGGTCAATATATGGCATGGGCTCATCGGTAACTGCTTTTGCAGGATACCAGACTTGAACTACTAATTCCCGCAGATCATCAGGATCTTCCGGCGTAAACCACTCTGTGCGGCTGCTGTCAACCCAATGATAAATTTCCGATCCGATTGAATAAGGCCCCGTTGGCTGGGGAAGTTCTATAACGGGCACGGCAACCGGTAGCCCTATAACGACAATTAACCACACTGCCCACGTCAGCTTGTTAATTCCATGGGTGAATTTGAGTTCGCCGGTTTTTAAGCGTAAATAAATAAAACCGAAACTTAAATAAGCAGGCACCATTTGCCAGCGGTAGGATTCTATAAATATATGGATTACTATTATTATTATAGAAACAAATATAAGCTGGGTGGCGTGTTTCTCCTGTTTTCTGGAATATACCAGTTGATAAACAAGAACAACGAGCAGAAAAAGAATTATGGATTCAAATAAGCGCATGTATTGTTAATATGCTCCGGCGATGGGTGATCGTAATAAATTGATGTTATTGCAAAAAGTGAGGGACGGGCGACGAAGCAATCTCCTTCGTTCATCATTTCCAAGGAGATCACTTCGTCGCTTCGCTTCTCGTGATGACAGAAATGTCTGTGTATTTTTGTAAATAAGATTCATACGCTTAATTTCCATCGGAGTAATATTAAAAATATTTATTTTCATGCGAATGGACGACGGTCGTTTAATAATAGTAATTTCCTTTTAAGAAACTAACAACGAAAGAGAAGCGATGGCATTCCAAAAATTAGATTTTATTGAATTATCAAAAGAAGAAATGAAAAAACGATCAGGGGATTTTCTGGAAATGATGAAATCAAGGCGGTCTGTGAGGAATTTTTCCGATAAACCCGTTCCAAGGCAAATAATAGACAATATTATTAACACAGCCGCAACAGCTCCTTCCGGAGCCAATAAGCAGCCGTGGAAATTTGTTGTGGTGGAAGATCCGAAAATTAAAAAGCAAATAAGAATTGCGGCCGAAAAGGAAGAAAAAGAATTTTATGGTCACCGTGCGACAAAAGAATGGCTGGAGGACTTAAACCGGTTTGGCACGGACTGGCAAAAACCTTTTTTGGAGGCAGCGCCGTATTTAATCGTCGTGTTTAAACAGGTTACGGACACCAGCCGTAAAGAGGCCCGGAAGAATTATCATGTGAGTGAATCGGTGGGTATTGCTGTTGGGTTTTTATTGGCTGCTATACATAACGCCGGGCTGGTTTCTTTAACCCACACTCCGAGCCCTATGAAATTTCTGCAGGAAATATTAAAACGACCGGATAACGAACGGACCTATTTATTAATTCCCGTTGGCTATCCAACGAAAGATGCAGAAGTACCCATTATCAGTAAAAAGTCATTTGATGATATAAGTACATTTGTTTAGTTCGTCAGATTCATTTATGCTATTAATACCACCAGTTCTTAATAGATCAAAAGTAGGTCTTTACAGCAAATTCAAATTGATCAATAAAAATCTTTTTAAAGGCTGTAATATTATTTTGCTCATAAAATAACAGTATAGCTTTTTTGTATTCAATAGAGTCAATAGTCCTGAATGAAATAGGACAGTATTTCTTATTTATTAATACAGCATTGCTTACTACCCTTGCTGTCCTTTTGTTACCATCTGCAAATGGTTGGATGTACGATATCAACACTAGTAGGAATAATGCTTTATCAAATACACGATCACTATTGTTTACCAATTTACACAAGTCATTCAGGGCCTCTTTTATTTGATGTTCATTATCAATCGGTCTATAATTTGTTCCGGAAATACCAACCCTTCTTTTCCTAATGTTTCGTTCAACCCCCAAATTTTTTATCAATAGGCTATGTATATCTTCAATTTTAGATATTTTCAAAGGATGTAAATATTTAGGATTGGCAATAATAAAATCTAATGCTTCTTTATGGTTGAGAAGCATTGTTGCTTCATCTTTTTCTTTACCTTCCGCAGTTTCTTGATCTTTTAACAATCGTTCTGTTTCTAATAAGGAATACGTATTTCCTTCAATCTGTGATGACTTCCAACTAAAGTCTATAGCCAAACGTTCTTGCTCTCTTTTGTATTCTAACTCTGTTAGCTTGGATATATTTTCTTTATAATTTTTTTGAAGATTGTCTAAATGTTGGATTTCATCTTCAGTAAATAGTTTTGTTTTACTCAAGACGTCTCTAATTAAAAAGAAATTGAAACCGTTTTTGATCTCTCGTTCATCAATTTCTTTTTCAAAATATACATTAGCATTGATTGGGTAAAACAATTCATATGTCGAACTAATTTTATACTTTGTTCCCCTGCCTTTACCTACTGATAATATTAGATTGTCTGATATTAGTTTTGTTAATATCCTTTTTACAGTAGCATACCCCATTTTCGATTCCAATCCTTCGTGAATTTTTTTAGAAGAAAGGGATGGGTTCTCTTTTACAAACTCAAGTATTTCTTTGCTTTTATCATTCAACATTTTATTCCTCATAACTATTTGTAGCTCATGAAAATAGTATTTGTAGCTCAATTTACAACATAAATGAGCTTTAAATTAATTTATTTTGAGCTTTATTATATATTTTACAGCCTGTTTAAGGCTCAAGAAATTGTAACATGCGGCTCAAAAGACAACAATAATGAGCTATATAGAGATCTGTGATGATCTCTATTTTTGATAGTAAACGAGAGTTAAAAAGCCATTCGGCGAAATTTGTGAAACAGTTTAGGTTTGTGTGAAATCAGGAATAAATATTGAGTAAGGCTGAACGTTAATACCAGGTTTTCACCTTTGAATATGTTAATGCTCCTTTTTATATCAATACAAATATTATAGTAGATGGAAAATCAAAATTTGATGTCCCCATTTTTACTCATAATACAACAATAGGTGGAATATATTGGCAACTTACCCCCCTGTGCCGTTATGTATACGGGGGAAGAGGATGGGGAGAATAATGATTGCATTTTCGAACCCAATTGAATGAGTCTTCTTGAACCTATAATCTTCTTGATTACAAATTAATTTTAAATATATTTAAAGTAATTTGACATACAAGGCGTTGAAAGCCGTGCTTGATGGAATAATATAAATATATTTATATATAATTGACATTAGTAGTAATTTTATATATATTTGATGCAATAATTTGAATATAATTAAAGTTGGTTCGATGACAAAAAAAGAATTAGGCAAAAAAATAAAGGAAAGAAGAAAGACAATGTCTATGTCACAGAAACAACTTGCAGGCTATGCGGGCTTATCGGTTGTAACTTTATCACAGATAGAGAGTGGAAAGGCAAACCCATCATTTGAGACTCTAACTGAGATTTTTCACTTTTTAAATCTTGAAATTTTAGTTGTAATAAAAAAACGATAGATGAAGTTAAGGGTAATATATAAAGGGGAACACAACGCAGGAGTCCTCTGGAGAGATGAAACAGGATATCATTTTGAGTATGAAGATGAATTCATATCAAACGAAAACACTTTTCCTATATCAGTGAATATGCCTAAATCTCAAAAGAGATTTAACTCAGACAGGTTATTTGCAAATTTTCAATCAATATTAAGTGAAGGATTCAATAGAGAATTACAATGCAAGGCATTAGGGATTGATACCAATGATGATTGGAGTCTGTTAATATATACATGCGGAAAAGACACAATAGGTGCAATTACAATTAAAAAAATAGAAGAATAATGGCCAACTGTAACGGATGTTTAAAGGAGAATATTGATGGTTTTTGCTCAGCGTGCGAAACCAAATTATTTGACAGGTCTAAAGTTTCAAGCCAGCTTGGATTTAATTGGAATGATATTCAAGATAGGATTATGGGACAACCTGCGGGATTTAGTATTTCAGGAGTACAACCTAAAGGATTTATTGGAAGAGATAAAAATCATCTTTTAGCTCCAAATAGGGATGTTGAATCAATGTACATTATCAAACCCTTTTTGGATTCCAGGAGAAATTTATACAACGATTCCCCGGCAAATGAACATTTGACCATGACCATGGCAAACCAATTGTTTAATGTTACAACAGCAAAATGCGGGTTTGCGAGATTTGCTAACGGAGAACCTGCTTACCTTACAAGAAGATTTGATAGGGACAAAGAAGGTAATGTACTAGGTCAGGAAGATTTTATCTCTGTATTAAATGCTGCTCCAGGCACAAACGACCATGGGCTTTATAAGTATAATTCGTTCACTTACGAAGATGTTGGAAATCAACTGAATCCTGCAGACCAGATAAGTTTCATTAGAATTCTTGTTTTCAATTTCCTCACAGGTAATGGAGACGTTCATTTAAAAAACCTTTCCCTTTTGGAATCAGCTGACGGTGATATGTTATTGTCCCCTTCATATGATTTAATGAATACAAAACTTCACATCAATGACCCGAAAATAGCGATGAACTTGTTCAAAGAAATGGAGAGAACAAAACAAAATTTACTAACGACCACATACGATTATAAAATTGGAGACTTCCTCGAATTAGGAAAAAGAATAGGAATAAGAGAAAGAATATTACCCCCGATAGAAAAAGAATTTCGTGCAGCTAAAGCTGATATGCTTTCGTTTATTGAAAAATCATTTCTTTCAGATGCTGGAAAACTAAAGTATAAGGAAGTGGTGGAGCTAAACCATGACCAATTATTCAATTCTTGACAGGAACTCTGTACAATTTTTCAAAATCGCAGAACACGCCAAGCCCAATGAAGTTTCTGCAGGAAATATTAAAACGACCGGATAACGAACGGACCTGTTTATTAATTCCCGCTGGCTATCCAATGAAAGATGCAGAAGTGCCAAATATCCGCAAAAAACCATTTAAAGGAATAAGTAAATGTGGGATGAAAGATATAGTGCAAAACACTACATATATGGAACAGAACCCAACAGTTTTTTGCGGGAAAACGTGGGCTCTATTCCAAAGGGCGGACGCGTTCTCTGCCTGGCTGAAGGAGAAGGGAGGAACGCAGTTTTCTTGACCAAACAGGGTTATAATGTGACTGCTGTAGATGCGTCTATAGTTGGATT
>CAJVYU010000031.1 GCA_913009735.1 uncultured Fidelibacterota bacterium | reverse complement strand
GCCCCATTTGAAAAATATTAAGAGGTGGCGGACAGGTATCCCTGAATATAACGAATCACATTATTGGGCTGAAGCCCGCGCCGGTTGGTTTTTAACATACCCCCGCCATAAATGACGGGGTAAATCAGAATTCTTTGATAACGTTTTAGATTGTGCACGCAAAATAACAACAGTTAGTATTAGAGACCTTTGCAAAACCGTCCTCGATCCTCGAGAAGAATAAACTACTTTATCAAAAATTTGTGAAAACTTATTTATTTTAAACAGCACGAATCTATTCCGCAGCATTGACAAGCCTAAAGAACTATTTCGATAGACGTAAGGATAGGTCGTATTCGCGCAGCTATTCCAGTTGATTTTTTGTAAAAATGAAGGTTAGGGTAATAATCAAATAGGAATTAAATTTTTATCGGAACATTGAAAAATATTGATAGTATTTCTGTTGAAGGTGAAGAAAAATTATTCGTAAAGCCGTAAATATAAAAAATTGAATTATTAGAAAAAAATGGTAATAAAGATTCGAATTATATTGCTATTAACCGTGGTGTTCTTATCGTGTTCCACACCGTATCAACCTAAAGGTATGCTCGGCGGTTATTCGTCGATACAACTCAATGATAATTCTTTTAACGTATCGTTTTATGGCAATCAACATACAACTCAAGAAAAGGTCAGGACATATCTTCTTTATTATTGTGCTGAATTAACTCTGCAAAATGGATTTGAATATTTTTATGTTACTTCCGATTTAAGTCGATACAGTGATCGAATAATTAGAGAAGATATTGATGTATCAAGTAAAGGTAAAACAACACAATCGATGTCTGGCGGTATAAATACGAGGACTGTTCCTTCATTCAATTACGCGTCCAAAACAACAGTGTATGTTGGTGAATTTCTCATACAGATGTTTAAACAAAGTGTACCGGAATATAAAAAATATATAATCTATGCTCCCGATGTAATAAAAGACTTAGGGAAAAATATTAAGTGAAATATTTCACAGTTCTACTATCGTTTTATTGAATTGATAAGCAAATTAAAAATTAATCGTTATCTAATATGATGGAGCAAATGAATGAATCAAATACATGGACATGAGGTCATGAAAATGATGATAAAGTCAGGAAAGTCTTACTCAGGTGAAACATTAAGGAATGAAATCATTCAGCAATTTGGAGAAGATGCACGATTTTATACCTGTTCAACGGAAAATATGACCGCTGACGAAATTATTCATTTCCTTTCAGGAAAAGGGAAATTTATTTTATCTGATGATGGTTTCAATACAGACCCGTCTAAAATTTGCGACCATTAAAGACAACCAATCTCCCGACATAAAGCACGGGACTGTAAGCCTGCGGGATTTCTTTTCATATTATAAGACTCCGTTAGGAGTCAAATGTCTATAACATCCAATCTTAATAAATCACCAACGCCATCGGTGTTGAATGTTTTTATTATGTGAACCCTTTGAAAAACCTACTGCACAAATTAAAAAGTTTAAAATTCTCCTGCTTTTCGTTGGGAAATTTGCTAATAGCGGTGCTATTAACTGCATTTCCCGCCTCAATCAGGCAAATTTTAACTCTTTTTCCTGTTTTCCGCATTGGGACACCCGACTAAAAGTTGAATAATTTTGCCAGAGTTCGTTGTTCTTCATTTAGAATAAGCTTGCGTTCTAATATTTCTTTGTTTAGTGGGATTTCAAGTTTTATAGAATAAATTGTTTTGGCAATATCAATTGCTTTTTCAGGACTTAATTTAGTATCATTTTCTTTGAGTTGTCTTTCAAGTTCTTTATACACCTTGTATGCTGCGAATGTAATGCAAATATGAGCTTCAATCCTTTGTTTTAACCTGTGAAAAATTGGCCTGATTTTCAAATCCTTTTTCGATATTCTAAATGCTTTTTCAATATGCCATAAATGACTATAGTTATTAAGGATTTCCTTTTTACTTAGGTTTGTATTGGTCAAATATCCTTTTAATCCATCCCATCTGCCGTCTTCATTAAATTTTGCTTTGTTTATGGTTATTTTGATTTCACCTTCTAATTTCAAATATTTGTTATATCCTCTATTATTGATGTTTGCTTTCGTTAGTTTACCTGACTTGATTTGTTTTTCAAGTCTTCTCAACCCCTTTTCCCGATTCGCTTTATCTTTTTTGGCTCTTGATTTTGAATAACTTACCACCAATTTGGTTGTAGGGTCTTTTTTTATTATTTTACTTTCTCCATCCTTGAGGTTCAATCCTAAAATTTTCTTCTTCCACGTTTCCTTCTCATTTTTAATCCTTGCCCCTAAAATGTACTCATATCCTTTGTTTTGCAATTCATGAATGTTTGTTTTAGACATCAAACCGGAATCGGCGATAATAACTAATTTTTCAATGTTATACTTTGTCTTGAATGTGTCTATGACCGGCAACATTGTGTGTCCCTCAAATTTATTGCCCTCAAATATTTCATAAGCTAATGGGTATCCATCGACGCTTACCAATAAACCTAAAACAATTTGTGGGTTTTGATGTTTGCCTTCTTTTGAAAAACCCGTCTTTCGTAAATCATCTTCACGGTCAATTTCAAAATAAAGGGTGGTTACATCATAGAATACAATACTCATAGCAGTATTTAACACTTTTAAAGTATGCCGGTAACTGATTTCCTGTACGATCTCTTTCTGGGTGTTATAAAGGGTATCCAGATAACGGTAAATTTTATCTTCACCCACACAGATTGAATGATATTTTCGAAGGTAATCTGTTGTTCTTAACTTACTGGATGGATAACATAATCTGGCAAGAACCAATTGCCGAAACAATTTATCCTTAATTTGATTAAAACCAATCTCGTCGAAAATCTTACCTAATAATAATTCATCTCCAATTACCGTAATTTCCTGTATCCCTGAAAGAAATTTATCAAATTGATCTTTCTCCCCATAAATATCAAACTCCAATTGTTTAGTATAATTCCTGATCCATTGTTGTCCCTCAAGAAAAAGCATAGCGATTGTTTGCTTATCCTCTGAACGACCAATTGTTTTAAGTACCTTGTATTTACCGGATGTCTTATCTATGACTTGAATACTTATACTCCCGCTTTTATTCTTTTTCTTTCTGACGAACATACCCGAAAAATAACGCCTTTCGAGTACTGGGACACCCATATTTCCGTTTTTATCTCTGTATCTTGCTATATATCAATACTTAACTTTTTGCATCGAAAATGTGCGGAAGTCAGGAGGAGACGCATATATTCATCGAAAAATATTAATTGATAGCCTTTTTGGCGACGCAGATGTGAAGGAATATACTAATATAATAAAATTGTATTTGAAAGAAAATTATAGAATAAAAGGCATATTTGCTGAGATAAAACCTATCGTTATATCAAGATTTAAAAAATTGCAGGAAACAGGATTAGAAGCGGAGTTGTATTTTATGAAGAATTATAATTCAATCGATATCTTTAAAAATGGGTTGCTGGATGATGCAAGGTTGTTTGGTGATGGATATGATTTTCAGATAAATGTAAATAAAAAATCTTATCTAGCTGAAGTAAAAGGAATAAGAGAAAGAAAAGGACGATTTAGATTAACAGAGAATGAATACAACAAAGCATTGGAGTATAAAAATGATTATATTATTACATTGGTTATGAATTTGAATAATCTCCCTGCGTTTTTAACGATTGAAAATCCTACGAAAAATCTAAGATTTAAAAAGCGAATAATTAAATCAAAAGAAACCAAAGAGTATCATTTAGTGGATGAGTTGTGTTAAGATTAATAAATAAAATCAAGCATTTAGAACGTTATTTAAACAGGAAAGGGATTTCATTTTTGATAATTTAACTAGCGGTTAAATCAATAAATTATAAGGTGTTCAAAAATAAACTTCTAAACCGGGGACTGAAAAGCGCTCCGGCATTTTTTAGTTTTAGCGAGGGGACGAGTTCGAAAATAGGTTGCTGATGAGCGCAAATACACATCATAAAAAGATAAGTATATGCGTTGTATAGAAATTACTATAATAGTATATTACACCTCATAAATAGATATGTGAATGCATATAACAGCAACTAATATTGTATTATGGTGAACAAAACAACAGAAAATACTATTCATTTTCCGACAGTTACCGGGAAATTATATCGTGCGTTTCAACATCAACGTATCGTCCACCGAAAGGACATAATCAATTTCTACAACGGCGATGTAAAGAAAAGTGATTTGAATATCCATCGACTATTGAAATCCGGCCGGGCTATACGAATAAAAGCAAATGTATACTATTTCAAAACGCCCCAGGAATTCTATGATGGAAATGTACTCGTTGAACCACTGTTGGTTACCGGAAGGGTTCACCCGGAAGGTGCGATTGTGAATCACGCAGCGTTGCGGGTTACAGGAAATGCCTACAGCGTCAGTACTCATTATCAGGTTGGAATTCCACAAGAAGAAAAGACGCCGCGGCCGTTTGAGTTCCAGAACGCCTCTTACCGGTATTACCGGACAGATTTATCATTTGGTCTGGAAGAAGCAATCATCCAGGATGTTACTGTGCGCTATTTTTCCCCGGAGCGCATCCTGCTTGAAGGATTGATGCATCAAGATCGCTTTTTCGACATAGCAGAATTACTCCAGAGTGTGGAGGGATTTTCCTATGCTAATTCGGATGATCTACTGTCAATGCTGCCCAACTATCCTGTAAAAACAGCAGCGATGCGGCTTGGATGGCTATTAGAACGATTCCAGAAGCGCTGGTACATCCCGGAGGACATGCTGAACAAACTGGAGCAATACAGAACTGTTAACCGACTCTTCCTGGTGCCCAATAAACGGAAGTATAATAAGCTGGTGCGACGGTGGAATTTGATGGTACCCAAAACATTAGATTATCTGGATGAAGGGTGATGTTGAATCTCACTTCTAAAAAACTGATTGAATATGCCCAAGGAAGAGGTTTCCTGAAGAACGAGTTTGAAAAGTCCATAAGATTAATTGGGGTTCTCAAAGAAATGAACAGACATCACTTTCTTCAGCGCAGTTTTGCGCTGAAAGGTGGAACGGCACTCAACCTCTTTGTCTATGATTTACCTCGGCTTTCAATGGATATAGATTTTACTATGTAGGAACAATCGAAAAATCTGAAATGGGAAAAGAACAGGCACAAATCACCCAAATTATTCCATCATTGTTTTCCAGTCAATACAACGTACTAATTTCAAAGGATGAATATGCTCTCCTCCAGTATGAATTCCGTTATCGGACTATCAGTGGTAGTAGTGACAAGCTCAAATTAGACATCAATTTTTTACATCGCCTGCCCATTATCCCACCTATTCAAGCAACTTTTGATCAGTTTGGACAATCTGTATCTTTTACGCTGTTGGGTCTGGAAGAATTGCTGGAAGGGAAGGTAGTTGCGTTGTTGACTCGTTACGCCCCAAGGGATTTATTCGATATTTATCAGACTGCACTACTTAAACCTTCTCTTGATTTCCAATTGCTCCGTTCCCTCATCCGATACTACGGATTTATCTCCCGTATCCCGATTCTAGAATTGTTCCAATTAACACTAGATCAAGTGAGCGATTATGATATACGGCGGCTTCTTCATCCCATGCTTATTATAGGTCAATTTCCACACAGCCAAAAGATGATAGAAAAAGTCCAGGAATTTTTAAAGCCATTATTATCCTTTTCACAGGAAGAGATAGATGTTATTGATCAATTTTACTCTAATGGAGACTTACGAAGGGAGATTCTCTTTCCACAGAATGAGCTCCGGGAAAAGATAACGCGGTCTCCAGCCTTGATGTGGAGGCGTGAGCAAATTAAAAGAAAAACAAGAGAACAGGTTTGATTTAATCCAGAGCAATTCTATGGTACGAGAGAATGGTCCGGTCTTATGGAATGGTATTCAGTTTTTATCTTTCGTAAACTTATAAAGAAGAAGAGTGCACGGGTGAATAAAGTAAATTATTTTATTACACACATAAAGGAATAGGATTTAATCATGTGGAAAACAATACTAATAATTGCCCTTTTTTCTGTCAGTTGTTATTTGGTTTATATGATAATCAAAAACCTCTTGGCTGACCGGAAAAAAGCTGATGATAAGAAACTCTCAAAAGAGGTAGTAGAAGAAATGGCTAAAAAAATTGTGCAGGATGCACGCATGCAACGGCAGTCCAGGAATGTTGATGATGAACCCCGGATAAAGTGATAGAACTAAAGTAAATAAGATGAAATGAAACACCTCGTAATCATATTACTTTTGTTATTAATAATCTCCTGCAATAATGAAAACCCGGATCCGGATAAGTTTGATGGAGATATCTCATTAGCCATTCATCAATCACAATTTTATCCTGATGCGGACTTGACAATTGGCTTTTGTAGTGTACTTTCAGATTCTCGTTGCCCTTCAAACGCTATATGTGTATGGGAAGGTAATGGAGAAGTAGATTTATGGATCCAGCCTACCAATCTGGACACAATTAATTTTACTTTAAATACTTTTTTAGAACCTAATGCTATTGAACTGTTGGATGATAAGATTGAGTTAAGAGAGCTGAATCCCTATCCGGAAGATGAACCTTATCCAATCGATGAAACAAATTATTCTGTGTTATTATTTATTGAAAATATCCAATAAACTTTATTCTCCATATAATATTGAACGCTGGGAAATGGGTATCAACAATATGAAAGATGGATCACCCAAAATCGTGCAATCTGCAAATAGGTGGCCAATGATTAAACTTGCAATGGTTAGTCGTAAGAAATCTGAATGGTTTTAGATATGATTTCCGGATAGTTATAAAAATACGCCTTTTAAAAAAAAACATACGGTTATTCAATGCCGGAGTAATAGAAATAAATCATTTGTAGTTAAAGTTAAAATCGTTTATTGTCTCAAGAGTGTAATAAGTAATATTACGACAATAATCAAAACAACCAGAGAATCAGCCATGCATCGAATCAGATCTCAAATCTATTCTATTATTGTCAGACAACTGCTGATAATTATATTCCTCCTACCGCAATTGAGCGCCCAGCAGCGGTCAGTAGTCCACCCGGAATGGAGCCGAAACCTTTCAATTTATGAAGCGAATATCCGTCAGTATACACCGGAGGGAACTTTTGCCGCCTTTGAGGAATATCTCCCTCAATTGAAAGATATGGGAGTGGGAATCATCTGGTTGATGCCGATTCATCCTATTGGAGTAAAAAACAGGAAGGGGACTTTGGGAAGCTATTATTCCGTTAAAGATTACCGGGCAGTTAACCCCGAATTCGGAACGCTGGAAGATTTCAGACATCTCGTAAACCGGATACACGAACTGGGAATGGTTGTGATCATTGACTGGGTAGCCAATCACACTGCTTGGGATCATCCCTGGACACAGTCACACCCTGAATGGTATAATAGAAATATTTTAGGTCAATTCACACCACCCGTCTCTAACTGGACTGATGTGATTGGCCTGGACTATTCGAATACATCGCTCAGAAATGAAATGGTTAATACAATGAAATTCTGGGTGAGGGAATACGATATTGACGGTTTCCGGTGTGATGTTGCCGCCATGGTCCCTTCGGAATTTTGGGTACGGGTAAGGAAGGAGCTTGATGAAATCAAACCTGTATTCATGCTGGCGGAAGCTCATGAACCCAGACACCACGAAATGGGATTTGACATGACATATGGCTGGCAGTTCAAAGACCTGATGAATAACATTGCACAGGGGAAGAAGACAGTCCGGGATCTGGATGATTACTATCAGGAGGAACTTTCACAATATCACCCGGATGCATACCGGATGATATTCACATCCAACCATGATGAAAACAGTTGGAACGGAACCGTATACGAACGGCTTGGGGATGCGGTGGAAATATTTGCAGTCTTCTCCGGCGTTTTTCGTGGAATGCCGCTAATCTACAGTGGTCAGGAAGCAGGAATGAATAAAGCATTGGCATTCTTCGATAAAGATCAAATTGATTGGAAAAACGACCCCTTACGGGAAATATACACAACGTTAAATCATCTCAAGCGCAGCAATCATGCACTCTGGAATGGAACATCTGGCGGAGATATTTTCCGCATTAAAACAACTGATGATAAGAATATTTATTGTTTTATTAGAGAAAAAGACGGTGATAAAATTTTCGCTGTTTTTAATTTTTCCGATGATACACGTATTTTTCAAATTGAAAGCCAAGCCATGTCCGGTCAATATACAGATCCGTTTACAGGTCAAGAAGTGGCCTTGGAAAATATGGAAGGAATAATGCTAAAAGGTTGGGAGTATCTAATCCTTTCATCGAGTAGTTGAAGTTGCAGACTCGAGAATGATTATGACTATCACCGACATCAATTCGTATACAGGTTTAACAATCCAGGAAGGAATACTAAATGAATCCTGACGCCGCACAAAATACTGTTTTATTTCTGCTTTCTAAAGCATTTAATGAACTCTTTCAGCCTCGTTTAATCGTCATAGAACATTCCTTTGGGGATGGCTTATTTTGCCACGCCGTTAACTGGGAAAAAATTTCGGAAGATGAAATTCAACGCTTGGAAAAACAATTAATCGATTGGATTAGCAACCCAACTCCAATTATACTTGCATCCCGCCCAAAACAAAATGTGCATCGAGATTTAGAGAGTATCCATTCCCTGAGCAAACTCGAGTTGATCCAACAATGGGATATGGATCCCATTCCCATTGTTCATTATGGACCGTATTGGGATCTTCAACTTGGCGGGATGGAAACAGATAAATCGCTTCTGAACAATTTCAAACTACTGAAATATAATGATGGGTTTATTATCCGTTTTCAGAATAATGAAGGCGTTTTTCCGCCTTTTAAAGATCAACCCAGATTGTTTTCTATTATTGAAGAACATGAGAAGTGGGGAGCTATTCTTGGCGTTTCAACCATTAGAGAATTGAATGAACTGATTCGCAATGGGAACATCCGGGAAATGATTTGGGTGGCCGAAGGTCTTCATGAAAAGAAAATTAGCAATATCGCCGATAAACTGGTTGAAGAATTTCCTGAAAAACGTATCATCACTATTGCCGGACCTTCTTCATCAGGGAAAACCACGTTTGCAAAACGACTTGGAATTCAATTACGGGTCAATGGTTTCAATACAATACAAATATCCATGGATGATTACTTCATCAACAGGAATAATTTGAGACCCAATGCAGATGGTCAAATTGATTTTGAAACTATTGCTGCCATAAATACTGATATATTATGTGAACATTTGGGGAAACTGCTAAATGGTCACCCGGTGCATATGCGGAAATATAATTTTGTATCCGGAACAGGTAAGGAATCCGAAGAAGCTGTCCAGCTGGGGAAATGGGATTTTATCCTTCTGGAAGGTATCCATGGTTTAAACCCGGTTTTAGCTAAAACACTGGGAAAGAAATATTTACATCGTATTTATATCAGCGCTATTACACAAATGAATATCGATGCGAACCACCGTATCTCCACTTCCGACAATCGTCTTCTTCGACGGATGGTGAGAGACCATAAGTTTCGCGGGTATTCTTCCATAGAGACGCTGGCTCGCTGGCCAATGGTTCGGAAAGGAGAAGATGTGAATATATTCCCTTTTCAGGAAGAAGCCGACTATATGTTCAATTCTTCGCTGGTTTATGAATTACCGGTATTGGCTAAATATGCTCTTCCGTTGTTGAGGGAGATAGACAGTGAATCTGAATTCGCAACGGAAGCGGAAAGATTAAAAACATTATTATCGTTTTTTGAAGTGCTTAATGAGGCATCGGTTCCTGGAATTTCAATTTTAAAAGAGTTCATCGGGGATAGCGATTTTGATTATTGAGCCAAGACTAAACACTGTTGTGAAATTGCGGATTAGAGTAGAAGGGGGGGCTATAAAAGAGCCAAAAAAGAATAAGTCTCTATAAGAAAGCTTTGAAAAACCAAATGCACAAATTAAATAGTTTAAAATTCGCCTGCTCTTCGTTGTAAAACTTGTCCATAGCCCCGCTATTGACTGCGTTTTGCGCCTTAATCAGACAAATTTTAACTCTTTTTTCTTCATACATAAGGTTTTGCAAAGCCTTCTATAACCATTTTCCGTAATTTCACCTTCAATTTTTATTAATCCATAAACCATTAGCGCAAAACGATTTACCAAAAACCTATGATGAATAAATACATTTTTAGAGAATATGATATTCGCGGCAAGGTATCTGAAGATTTTCCGCCGGATGTTGTTGAAAATTTAGGCAGGGGTTTTGGCACCTTTGTTAAGCGTGCCGGCGGTCAGGAAATTGCCTTAAGCGGCGATATTCGCCTCACAACCCCTGAACTGATGAAACACTTTAAAAAGGGTGTTTTATCCACAGGAGTGGACGTGATCAACATCGGTATACTACCGACGCCTGTTAATTATTTCAGCATGTTCGAACTGGGCGTCTCCGGAGCCATGCAAATTACCGGTTCCCACAATCCTCCGGAGTTCAATGGCTTTAAGATGTCCCTGGAACGCAAGGCAGTTTATGGCGAGCAGATCCAGGATATCCGTAAGATAATTGAAAATGGGGATTATGAAACAGGTGAAGGGAGTGAAGTCAAGCATGATCTGAAAGAAACATACATGCAAATGATTCTGGACAAGATCCATATTGAACGGCCCTTAAAAGTTGTGATGGATTGCGGTAATGCTGCCGGCGGTATTCTTGCACCGGACATATTTAAAAAACTGGATATTGAGTTGACTGAACTCTATTGTGACATTGATGGCACATTTCCCAATCACCATCCCGATCCCACTGTTAAGAAAAACCTCGCCGACCTGATTAATATCATGAAAACCGGCCAATATGATATAGGCGTGGCGTTCGACGGCGATGCCGATCGCGTGGGTGTGGTGGATGAAACGGGGGAGATCATCTGGGCAGATCAGCTCATGGCTCTCTTTCTTCCGGAAGTGATCCGGAATGAAGGGGAAGAAATATTATATGATGTAAAATGTTCTCAAGCTCTGGAAGAAATGATTATAAAATATGGCGGTAAACCCATCATGTGGAAAACAGGCCATTCGTTGATTAAACAGAAAATGCACGAACTGGGTTGCCGACTGGGCGGTGAAATGAGCGGACATATCTTTTTTGCTGATGATTATTTCGGTTACGATGACGCTATTTATGTTGCGCTTCGGATTATTCAAACCCTCTCAAGGACACATAAAAAATTATCGGAATTGAGACAGGAGTTACCCCAGTATTATTCCACACCGGAAATGAGAATGGAAGCGGAAAATGATGAGGAAAAATTTCGCATTGCCAAAGAGGCTGTAGAATACTTTACGTCCAATTATGACTGCAGTACAGTGGATGGTGTACGCATACGTTTCGGCGACGGATGGGGGTTGGTGCGTTCATCCAATACCCAACCGGTCATCGTTTGCAGATTTGAGGCCAATTCACAGGAACGAATGGAAGAAATCAAAAACCTGGTTCTGGGTAAACTCCAGGAAATCGGGACGTTAAAACCCGATGCCGGATAGTAAACTTTTTTCTGAACTCATCGAATTCATTCGGTCCGAAACGGATCGCCGCCTCCGGGAAATAGATTTGCCTTGTGAACCGTCTTATTTATATGAACCGATACATTTTGCTTTAAAAGGGAAAGGGAAGCGTCTTCGTCCCGTTCTTGTTCATTTATCAGGCCGTGGATTTAATGCGGATCCGGTTGATCTCATGAATGCCGGGATGGCAGTGGAACTGATGCACAACTTCACCCTTGTCCACGATGATATTATGGACAATGATGATACTCGTCATAGTCAACCAACGATCCATAAACAATTTGGAATCAATGAAGCTATTTTAGCAGGTGACAGTATTTTTGCTTTGGCACAGTTAATGATTGGGCAGGTAAATTCTGTTGTTGCTTTTCAGGCGTTTAATAAAGCGTCTTTATCCGTGTGTGAAGGTCAGGCATTCGATCTGGAATATGAAAATGATACACAAATTACCTTGGACCAGTATCTAAATATGATTGGCAAAAAAACCGGAGAATTGTTAAGCCTTTGCGCTGAAATGGGAGCCATCCTTGGTCATCAGGATGAAATAGTTCGAAACGAAATGCGCAATTATGGAATGAACTTAGGCAAGGCATTCCAGGTTCAGGACGATATACTTGAAATTTTCAGCGATGTTGAACAGATGGGTAAAAGTTTAGGCAGTGATATTGTCGCCGGAAAACAAACCATTTTAACTATACTGGCTAAAAACCATGATGGCTGGGAGCAAATTGAAGCTATCAATGAAGACATTTTATTAAAATTGGAACGGATGCGGGCTTTCTTCATTGAAACCGGTATTAAGAGAAGAGCAGAAGAAATGGCCAATGATTTTATTCAGAAAGCAAAATCATCTTTGTCAATTTTGAAGGATGAACATCGAAACACCTTGAACCAATTCACAGACCACGTATTAAACAGGACTTACTAATGGATAGACAATTAATTGATAAACAAAACATGGGCAAAGCAATTTATGATTTTCCAGATCAATTGGCAGATGCCTTGGAGATTGGCAGGAAATTTTCGCCAAAGAATACATTTAACGAAATCAGGAATATTATTGTGGCTGGAATGGGCGGTTCAGCTATTGGCGGTGATGTCTGCCGGGTTTTTCTGTCGAATGAATTAACGGTACCGTTTGTTGTCAGCCGCAATTATACATTACCCAATTGGGTGGATGAACATACTCTCGTCATATGTTCCTCATATTCAGGAAACACGGAAGAAAGTCTTTCTGCCTATGAAAATGCTAAGGAGAAGAACGCAATGATTTGTGGTATCTCCACCGGGGGTACTTTGACAAAAAAATTGCATGAAAATGGTTTGGATGTTATTTCTATCCCAACCGGACTGCAGCCGAGAGCCGCCTTGGCATATTCATTTGTCCCCATGCTTTTTCATTTCATAAATCAACGGTTAATTAAGGAATCGGTTCTGAAAGATATCGTTACGACGGTTGAGTTGCTGCGGAATAAAAGAGATAGTTACAATGGTGAAAATGAATTCAATCCCACATACCAGTTAGCAAAAAATATTTACAATACTATTCCCATCATTTATGGTACATCCGATAGCACCGCGGTGGCTGCACTACGCTTAAAAGGGCAGTTTTGCGAGAATGCCGATATGTTGGCTTATCACAATGAACTACCTGAAATGAATCATAATGAAATTGTAGGCTGGGAAAATAATGCAGATGTATTTAATCATTTAAGTGTTCTCTGGCTTAAGGATGAAAATGATCATACCCGGGTACAATTAAGACAGAAAGTCACACAAAAAATAATCGAAGTGAAGAATAATAACCAACATACGATACAAGTTGAAGGATCAAATCCAAATTCACGTTTTTTACACATGATTCATTTTGGTGACTGGGTAAGTTACTGGTGTGCTATTTTACATGAAACAGACCCGTCACCGGTGAAGCCAATTATGTATTTAAAAGATGAATTATCATCAAGACGGTAAAAAAAATATTGTTTACGGTTAAAATCGAAGTCTATATTTGATTAGGGTTTTTATCCATGATACCAGTCAAAGTTCATAAAATATCATTCCATCCACCCAGCAGAAGTTACGCGGTAATCTTAAAAGAGATTGATAGTGAGAGATGCCTGCCGGTAATTGTCGGTGCTTTTGAAGCACAATCCATTGCATTAGCGCTCGAATACATGGAAACTCCGAGACCGCTGACACATGATCTTGTTGGAAATATTATTAAAGGCATTGAAGGGAAATTAAATACGGTCAAAATTACTGAATTAAAGGAAGGTGTATTTTTTGCCCGCCTGGAAATCAGTGGTGACGGTATTGGTAAAAGATCCATTGATTCAAGGCCCAGCGATGCCTTGGCTGTTGCCTTGCGCCTACATGCTCCGATCCTGGTTGCTGATTCCGTTATGGCAGATGCTGGAATGATGCCGGATATTCATAAAGATTCAGATGAAAATTTAGAAATATCGGAGTGGGTTCCTACACGAAGTTCTTTGGAGAAAAAACTTCAGACAGCTATTGATAAAGAAGAATATGAGCTGGCGGCGAAAATCAGGGATCAGATAAAAGAACTACACGCCTAAGACAGGAACGATTCCAATGCGTGCTCGGCTGCAGATTGTTCTGCAGATTTCTTTTCCATTCCCATCCCGGACGGAAACACATCATCACCAATCTTAACATGAACTTCAAACATTTTCTGATGATCCGGACCAGATACATCTGTAATTAAAAATTTTGGATTGTCCATGTTTTTAGCATGGCAATATTCAATCAGTTGTCCTTTATAATTCACCTTTTTCCATGCTTCGGCTCGATTCGCCCAGATAGTGGATAATACCAGCTTCTTGGTTGGTTTCATTCCACCATCAAGGAACATAGCACCAATCAATGATTCGTAAAGATTAGCCAATTGTTTATCAGCCACTTTTTCATTTTGTAAATTGACTGTGGGTTCCACATTGAAATGATCCAGGAGTTTTAAAATAGACCCCATAGAAGCGAGAAATGAGCGTTGAACCAATGCCGACCGCTTTTTTGTTAATATTCCTTCGTCACCCTCAGGAAATTCCCTCATTAATTCATCACTGATGATGAGGTCAATGACAGTATCTCCCAGAAATTCCAGACGTTCGTAATTGTATTTAGGATCGGGACTTACCGAACGATGAGTAAATGCCCGGCATAAATAGGCATAATCAGAAAATGTATAATTGATTAGCCGTTCCAGCTCGGTGTATGTTGATGAATTTTTGCGAAATAAGTTTATAAGCGACTTCAGATATGCCACTTTATTCAATCCACTTTTTCATCACCAATACCGCATTGTGACCACCAAAACCAAAGGCATTGAGCATTACATAATTACATTCATGATCCTGTGCCGTATTGGGAACATAATCCAAATCACATTCAGGATCAGGTGTTGTATAATTAATGGTGGGGGGTACTTTATTTTCCAATAACGATTGGACACAGGAGACACCTGCGATGGCTCCGCTGGCTCCCAAAAGGTGGCCTGTCATTGATTTTATTGAACTCACCTTCAATACATCGGCATGGCTGCCAAATACAGTTCGAATGGCTGCCGATTCTGATTTGTCATTAAAGGGTGTTGAAGTGCCGTGTGCGCAAATATAGTTGATGTCAGTTGGTTGCGCATCTGCATCATTTAATGCAAGCCGTATCGCTTTGACGGCTCCGGCTCCACCTTCGGCCGGTTGGGTGATATGAAACGCATCATCTGTTGCGCCGTAACCATTGATTTCTGCCAGGATCTCTGCTCCGCGGGAACGGGCATGATCCAATGATTCAAAGATCAGCATTCCAGCACCTTCTCCCAATACAAAACCATCACGATTTTTATCAAAGGGGCGACTGGCTTTTTCAGGATCATCATTCTTCGATGAGGTCAATGCTTTCATATTTGCAAAACCTGCAATAGTCATGGGAGTCACAGATGCTTCACTGCCGCCTGTAACCATTACATCCGCTTCACCGTATTGGATTTTGCGAAATGCCTGACCAATGGCATCCGATGCTGAAGAACAAGCAGAAACAACAGTATAATTCGGTCCCCGTAATCCAAATTTGATTGAAATTTGTCCAGCGGCAATGTTGGCAATCATTTTCGGTACAAAGAAGGGGGAAATCCTTTTGGGACCTTTTTCCTGAAAAACCATATGTTGTTTTTCCAAAGTCTGAATACCTCCGACGCCACTGCCGATAATAACACCTACTCGATCCCTGTCAGTTTGATCTAAATCCAATCCGGAATGATTGATGGCTTCTTCAGCTGTAATCAGTCCGTAAATGGAAAAGGGATCGAGTTTGCGGATATTCTTTCTGTCAAAGTAGTCCTCCGCGTTAAAGTTCGACAATTCACCAGCGATTTTGACAACAAATTCTGTTGTGTCAAAATATGTGACATTTTGAATACCGCTTTTCCCTGCCAACAATCCGGCCCAGAAATCGGTGACAGAATTACCATTTGGAGCCAAAGCTCCCAGTCCGGTTATAACTACACGACGTTTAGACATGATTATTTTTTGCTATCAATATAATCTACGGCAGCACCGACAGTCGTCATAGCTTCGGCGTCTTCATCTGGGATTTCGATACCAAATTCTTCTTCTAACTGCATAATCAATTCTACAGTATCCAAAGAATCAGCTCCGAGATCATCCATAAAGTTGGCTTCAATAGTAATCTGACTTTCATCGACGCCAAGTTTATCCATTACGACTTCTTTTACTTTATCAAGTGTTGAAGACATATGTTTCTCCTTTTTTATATCATTACCATACCGCCATCCACGGTCATTGTTTGTCCGGTGATATACCCGGCTTCTTCCGATGCAAGGTAGAGAACCATATGGGCTATGTCATCCGGATTTCCGATCCGTCCGAGCGGTATTTGTTTTATTAATTTTTCCTTAGCTGCATCGTTTAAGTTGTCAGTCATATCCGTGGAAATATATCCCGGAGTGATGCAATTGACTGTAATACCCCGAGAGGCTAATTCTTTCGCCGTAGCTTTGGTCAGGCCGATTAAACCGGCTTTAGATGCAGCATAATTGGCTTGACCGGCATTTCCGATTAAACCAACAACGGACGAAATATTAATAATGCGACCGGATTTTTGTTTCATCATAGTTCTTGTAACAGCTTTAATGCCGTTGAAGGCACCGGTCAAGTTAATGTTTAAGACCGTATTCCAATCTTCTGTTTTCATTCTAATGATCAGACCGTCACGGGTAATCCCGGCATTATTAACCAAAATATCAATTTTACCGTGTTTAGAAATAACGGAATTTACACATTCAGTAAATTCATCTGCTGATGAAATATCGCAGGAGAATGCAGACGCATTGGGTAATGAGTTCGCAACAGATTTTACGTCGTTGATATTCCTGCTGACACAAACGACATGAGCACCGGCGTTGGATAAAGCAGATGCAATAGATTTCCCAATCCCTCTTGATGCTCCGGTAACAATCGCAATCTGATTTGTTAAATCAAACATGGTCAAGCTGCTCCCATTTTTCAACACCACTTGTTTCTAATGACCGGTCGATTCGTTTGCATAAAGCCTGTAATACTCGTCCCGGGCCCACTTCAATAAAACGATCAATCTGATCATTTACCATGTTCAAAATGGTTTGGCTCCATAGGACAGGACTTTCCAGTTGATGGATCATGGCAGAACGAATATCATTTGCTTTAGTTACAGGTTTTGCATGAACATTAGAATAAACAGGGATCATTGAATCGATAATTTCGATTGAATCAATCATTTCTGCAAGATTATCTCTTGCGCTGCTCATCAATGGGGAATGAAATGCTCCGCTAACATTTAATTGTTTCACCATCCGGGCACCTGCTTCTTTTGCTTTTGCCATGGCATCTTCAACCGCTTCAATTTCACCGGAAATAACAACCTGTCCGGGTGAATTATAATTGGCCGCAACAACCGTTCCGGAAACATTTTCGGTCAGCTTGTTGATTGTTTGATCATCCAATCCAATAATGGCTGCCATTGTTCCGGGCTTTTCCTCACCGGCTATTTGCATACTTTCCGCACGGACTTTCACTAGTGTTAATCCTGTTTCAAAATCAAATGCTCCAGCAAGAGCGTAGGCCGAATATTCACCCAAGCTGTGCCCGGCAGCCGCTGCAGGCTTCAAACCATTTTCCAATAATAACGTACCAATGATCACGGAGAGAATGAATAATGCCGGTTGGGTGTATTGAGTTTGTTTTAATGTTTCTTCCGGACCTTCAAACATGATGGATTGAATATCGGCATCTAATATTTCATTGGCTGTGTTGAAATAATTTTTTGCTAAATCTGATTGATGGTAAAAATCGTAGCCCATGCCTACATTTTGTGAACCTTGTCCCGGACAAAGAAAAGCTAAACTCATGAAATACCGCCCCAACGGATGAGCATGCTTCCCCAGGTAAATCCTCCGCCAAAGGCTGCAATCAGAAGTAAATCTCCTTCTTCCAAACGATTTTCTTCCCATGCTTCGTCTATACCTATGGGTATAGTTCCGGCTGTTGTATTTCCGTACTTATTTACATTGATTAATACTTGGTCCTCTTTCATACCGCAGCGTTTAGCAGCGGCATCGATGATACGTTTATTGGCTTGATGAGGAATAAATAATTTAATATCGGATCCCACAAGACCATTATTATCTAAAATCTCTTTACTGACTTTTGCCATATTTTTAACAGCAAATTTAAACACTGTTTTTCCATCCTGGTAAACGTAATGCAATCTTTTTTCGACTGTATCTTTCGAAGCAGGTTGGGCGCTTCCGCCGGCTGGAACGGTGAGATATTTTTGTCCGCTTCCATCGATATGAAGTATTGAGTCTAATATGCCATAATCATTCTCACTGGGTTCCAGCAATACACCGCCGGCACCGTCACCGAAAATCACACACGTGTTTCGATCTGTATAATCAATAATAGAACTCATAGTATCGCCACCGATAACAATCACATTTTTATATCGACCGGATTCGACCATTTTCGCACCAGTCTCCATGGCATAAACAAAACCGGTACAGGCAGCAATAATATCAAACCCCCATGCATTATTTGCGCCAATTTTATCTTGTACCAATGCAGCTGTGGATACGACAGGATAATCAGGGGTGCTTGTTGCTATGATAATAAGATCAATTTCATCAGGAGTTTTTCCGGATCGCTCTAATAACTGCCTGGCAACATGGGCTCCCATATGGGATGTGGCTTCTCCTTTAGAAACAATGTGTCTTTTTTCAATACCGGTGCGGGATCGTATCCACTCATCAGAAGTGTCCACCATTTTTTCCAAATCATGATTTGTTAAAATGCGCTTCGGTAAATAACGACCGGTTGCTGTAATTTTAGCTTTCAATTTTTGACCCCTAAATGTTCAGATATTCCTATTTGAATATCCGACACTAATTGTTGATTGACACATTTTTTTGCTAGTAAGATTGAATTTTTGATTGCTTTTGAGCTTGAACTTCCATGAGCCACAATACATACTCCTTTGACGCCCAAAAGAGGAGAACCACCATGTTCTTCGTAGTCGAATTGATTGCTAATGGATTCTAAAACAGGATACAGAAGTTTAGCTCCTATTTGATAGGTAACTTTTTCTTTAATTTTCTTTTTGATTAAATCACTGAACAAAGTGATCCAGCCCTCAGCAAATTTGATAATAGTGTTACCTACAAAACCGTCGCAAATTAATACGTCTGCTTCAGATGTGATAATATTCCTTCCCTCGACATTACCGATGAAAGTAGGTAATTTATTTTTAAACAATTCATATGTTTCCCGATAAAGCTCACTGCCTTTACCGGGTTCGACGCCAATATTAATTAAACCGATTTTTGGATTCTTAATTCCTTCCACATGATCAAGATATAAAGATGCCATGACGGCAAATTGTAATAAATGATGTGGTTTTGCATCAGGGTTTGCACCAACATCACAAAGTATTTTAGCACCAAGATCAGTTTGTATATACGCACCGAGCGCTGGTCGTCTTGCACCTTCAATTCTACCCAGGAAAAGAGCAGCAGTGGATAATATAGCTCCGGTATGTCCAGCACTGACAAATGCATCCACAACATCATTTTTCAATAACTCAATTCCTTTAACTAAAGATGAATCCGGTTTTTCTTTAAAGACTCGGGAGCCTTTGTCATACATTGAAACGACTTGAGTGGTTGGAATAATGTGTAAGTGTTCAGGTTTTGGAGAAGGGAGCAACTCATTTATCTGTTGTTCATTCCCCGTTAGATACATTTCGATGGAATTAGTAGCATTAAGAGCTTTTAAAGCACCGTGCACAGCTGCCTCGGGTGCGAAATCACCACCCATTGCATCTAAAGCTATTTTCATTAAAGGGGGTTACTCCGTTGGGGAAATGACAGGACGCCCGCGATAATATCCGCAGTTTGGGCAGGCTCTGTGGGGTAATTTTGCCTGTGCGCATTGAGGACAATTGGCAACTTGTACATGGCCTGCTTTATAATGGGTGCGGCGTTTTCTGCCTCGGGCTTTTGATATCCTTGTCTTTGGTAGAGCCATAAAAAATACTCCGATAATTCTTATTATTAAATTAGGTTAGTTTGTTTAATGAATCCCAGCGTGGTTCAGACCAGTCATTTGTACAGTTACAATTTTTTTCATTTAAATTGCAGCCGCATGAAGAACATAGTCCTTTACAATCCTTACTGCACAGTCTTTTAAGCGGTCGATCTAAAATCAGGTATTCCATTAACACTGGAGCAATGTCTATATTGTCATGTTGCTCGGTGAAATATACGACATCAAATTCTTCATTGGTAATTAGTTCTTTTTTGTCAGTAAGTAAAATGGAAAAATCTATATCATGTTCAGTCATGTAGTCAACCAAACATCGATCACATTGTTCCAAAAATGGAACGTTCAACTTACCTCTCAAATAATATCCATGAGGAGTATTTTCAGAACTGATCCAGCATTTGATTGAATCCTCGTAAAACCGGATAGAATCCTGTTCCATTGATTCGCTGGGAATTTCAAATAGCTTCTTTTTCAGTCCGACTTGTAATTCGGAGCGGAAAATTTTCATTTTTCAGGGCGGGAAAATACTTCTTTTAAAGAGGTGATTCCAATGTTTAATTACAAATTGAAATTGACGTAATTCTATTCTTCTTCGTCGGGTGAATCAGGTTTATCATCCGTATCGTCCGTCTCTGTTTTTTCATCACTGTCTGCATTATCATTTTCCTCAGTTTCATCAAATGAAAAATCGGAATCATCTTCATCCTCTTCCTCAAGTTCGTCTTCATCTTTTCGTTCCAGGATATTATCGTCATCTGATTTCTTTTTAAAAATGACAAACATGAGTGTTTCACCAACGGAGAAAATGGATAATACATACGCTGTGGCAGAAAGAATCAGTAGGAAAAGAAATACAGCCAGTATTACACCGGCAGCGGTTTCAGTTCCGGATAAGGAAGCTAAATCAACATTAGGTGTAATATCACAGCGGGAAAATACATTTCCAGTAAAGAAGACTGCATGGTTTCCAACGCTGCAAATTGAGGATACCAATCTATGTAAGCTTTCGGGACAGACAATATTGGAAGCATAGGCTACAATATTTGCCAGTTTCGAACCCATGAGCCAATTGTATCCGAAAAAATAATTAATCAAATGATACCCTGCTTGCCAAAACCAAATAAAAATATGAAGAGCTAACGCAGCAATTGGTAACAGAACCAGGTGGTAGAGAATGATTCTCCAGGGCTGGGACCAGGTAATGGAATATGAATTAAAAACGGTTCCCATTGTGTCTTCTTCATAAGCGCTAATAATAGATGGAGTATATAAAAATGAAACACCAAATACGATAGCGGTATAAATGGTGAAAATGGCACCAAAGAAGTACAAAAGATAGGGAATAACAAATAAAAATTCACCCACGTAGGGAATTTTACCCAATAATCCGAAAAAGGCGGCAAGGGCAAAGAAAAAGATCAGGATAAATAAAAATGAAATGGATGTAAAAACGACCGGATGCCAGTGTTTTTTGACGTATTTCCATGCATCACCGGATGAAAAGAATTCATCGCCTTTCAGCTGTTTGTATGTAATCCTTGAAACAGCGGTACAGCCAAAATTAATTGCCAATAGAAGTATTATTGTACCGATCCAATATATCAGGTAAGCATACCAGGGACCTGGATTTCCGTACAGGCAGGGATATAAACCATAACGGCTCCAGGCTTCGGAGAACGAATATCCGGCTAATCCAAAGGATATATAGGTTAAAATTAGATACGCAACATAACCAACTAGCAATGCTTGGGTAAATACGAGTATTTTTTTACCGCTTAGAGCCAGTCTTGGCGCACGAAAAATATCTCTTACATCAAAATACAGTTTCATTGAACTCATTTTATTTCTCCTTACTGATTATTCTTCATAACGGACAAAATCAACCCAGGTTGAAAGACCGCGTTTTTCTGAAATAGATTTTGCCACTTGTGTGGCTGTTTCCCGGTTATCATAGCTTCCAATACGGATTCTGAACCAGACTTCATCCGTTTCTTTGAAATATGCTTTTTGGATATAGGCATCATACCCTTCATCAATTAAACTTGCTGCAACCGTTTCCGCATCGGATAACGCTTTTTTGGATGCCACTTGAATGGTAAAACGTTCTGATATCTTTGGAATGGTCGAACCGGGGCGGATGACAGGTTTTGGCGGGGGAGGAGGTGCTTTTTCAGTTTCTTCAATAATCTTCGCCACTTCAATGGTTTCCGGGATTTCCTGTACTGTTTCTTCTATAACAATTTCTTCTTCTTTAAGCCATTTATTGTCACGATCATCTTCGACCCATTCTTCTTCCTTTACCACTGTTTCAACAGGGGGAGGAGTGGCATCTCCTTCCTCAACATTAATGATGAATGCTTGGACTGAAAGTTCATCTCCGTATTGAAATATATTTACTTCCAGTTCATATTTTCCCGATTTATCCGGAATAAATGTGATGGTAGACCTGTCTTCACTATAACTAAAAGCGCTGGGATTCAGTAAAGATGCATCCGGCTGGTTTACGATGTTCCATACATAATCCAAATCATCACTATCTTCAGAAATATATGCATTCAGTTCTATAGCTTCACCGGTTTTACCGGAACGTGCATCTTTCCCACACCCCGAAAGGATGATGAGAATACTGATGAATGCCGGGATAATATGTATTTTAGGTCTGTAAGACAGGATAAGTCTCCGTTTCATTAATCGTGAATTTCATTGGAAGAAAAGAAAAATGCAATTTCTTTTTCAGCATTCTCATCCGAGTCAGAACCATGAACAGCATTATTTTGTACACTTTCAGCAAAATCTTTTCTGATAGTGCCATTCGCAGCTTCCGCTGGATTAGTTGCGCCGATCAATTGTCGAAATTCTGCAACTGCATTATCTTTTTCAAGTGCCATGGGCATACATGGACCGGACGTCATGAAATTAACCAGGTCCTGATAAAACGGACGTTCCTTATGCACTTCATAAAATCCTTCTGCCTGTTCACGGCTCAAATGCATTAAACGAGCTGCTTTTATTTTAAATCCGGCAGAAATAATCTTGTCAATGATCTTTCCTGTAAATCCGTTTCCAACAGCATCCGGTTTAATAATCCCCAACGTTTTATTATTCACAAAAATCTCCTTCAAAATATCTCTTTATTACGAGAACCCTTTAAAAAACCGATTGTACAAACCCGCCTGTCCGCCAGCCAGCGGATTGGAAAATTTGTTTATAGTACCGCTATGAACCGCATTTTCCGCCTCAATCAGGCGAATTTTAATTCTTTTTTCTTCACACATCAGGTTTATCAAAGGGTTCTATGAATGAATTAATTTAGCCATAGTCGTTCCAATGTCAGCAGGGCTTTTAACAACTGTTATTCCTGCATCTTCAAGGGCGGTTACTTTTTCTGACGCAGTTCCTTTCCCTCCGGCAATGATTGCACCGGCATGGCCCATGCGCCGACCGGGAGGAGCAGTTTGTCCTGCAATAAAAGCAACTATCGGTTTTTTCAATTGATTATCTATAACCCATTTAGCCGCTTCTTCCTCGGCAGTACCGCCAATCTCACCGATTAAAACGATGCCTTCTGTTTCATCATCCTCAGCAAACAGTGACAGCATATTTATAAAAGTTGTTCCGATAATTGGATCACCGCCAATACCTACGGACGTGGATTGACCCAAACCAACTGCCACCAATTGATGCACAGCTTCATACGTTAATGTTCCGGATCGTGAAACGACTCCAATAGTTCCCGGTTCATGAATAAAACCGGGCATAATACCCACCTTTGCCTTGCCGGGAGAAATGACACCCGGGCAATTAGGTCCGACTAATCTGGTGGGTAAAATCTTGAGTGTATGATTTACGGTAACCATATCGGCAGTCGGAATCCCTTCCGTAATACAAATGACCAATTCAATACCGGCTTCAGCTGCTTCTATGATTGCACCGGCGGCAAATGCCGGAGGAACGAAAATCACAGATGTATTTGCACCTGTAGCTTCCTTTGCTTCTTTAACCGTATTAAACACAGACACACCCAAGGCATCTTGTCCGCCTTTGCCCGGTGTGACACCTCCCACTAGATTTGTACCGTATTCTTTAATTTGAGCACCATGAAATGATCCTTCAGAACCGGTAATTCCTTGGATAATCAGTCGTGTGTTATTTCCAACTAATACACTCATTTTACACCTCCTATCACAGAAGCGACCGCTTTTTCAGCGGCATCTGCCAAGCTGGTTGCGACTAAGAATTCAAGTGGAGATTTTTCTAATAATTCTGCTGCTTGTTCTGAGTTTGTTCCTTCCAGCCGGACAACAACCGGAACATTTACCTCAACGGTTTCCATAGCATCAATCACACCTTGAGCCACTCGATCACAACGAACAATTCCACCAAAAATATTGATCAGGATTGATTTCACGTTTGGATCTGATAATATAATTTTAAATCCGTTAGCGACTGTTTCAGCATTCGCTACACCGCCGACATCTAAAAAATTTGCCGGTTCACCACCATATATTTTAATGATGTCCATGGTCCCCATAGCCAGACCTGCCCCGTTGACCATGCAGCCAACATTGCCATCCAGTTTAATGTAATTAAGATTAAATTTATTTGCTTCCAGTTCAGCAGGGTCTTCTTCATTGATGTCACGGTAATCCAGCAATTCCTTATGACGAAAAAGTCCGTTGTCATCAAAATTCATTTTTGCATCCAGTGCCATGACATGGTTATCCCCTGTAACGACCAATGGATTAATTTCAACTAATGAACAATCATTTTCAGAGAAAACAGTCCATAATGCTGTAAAAATATCCACTGCAGAATCAATTTGTTCACCGTACAATCCCAGAGCTTTAGCGAGATTGCGACTTTGGGTTTTCGTAAGTCCAATATCCGGATCAATCCATTCTTTAATAATTTTCTCCGGTGTTTCTGCGGCAACTTTTTCAATTTCAACGCCACCTTCAGTCGAAACCATAAATGCGAATTGGCTCTTCGTTCTGTCAAGGACAATGCCCGCATATAATTCCCGGGCAATATCAATACCTGATTCAATAAGTAATCGTTGAACTTCCTTGCCTTCCGGACCGGTTTGATGTGTCACCAGATTCATACCCAGAATTTGGGAAGCTATTTTTTTTACTTCCTCTCGGGAGTGAGCCAGTTTTACTCCACCGCCTTTTCCGCGGCCACCGGCATGAATCTGAGCTTTTACGACTGCGGTTTCAACATTTAATCGGTCATAGGCTTCCAGGGCTTCTTCTACTGAAAATGCCGGGTAACCTTCCGGGACACTTACATGATACTTTCGAAATAACTCCTTGGCTTGATATTCGTGTATTTTCATTATTCTATTTCCATATGTTTATTTTATCAGTCAAAATTTTTGATTTCTACAGTATTTCTCCACCACCCCTACCAACGCTAATGATTAACCAAACCCTTTAAAAGTCCCCTCCTCATATGAGGAGGGGGTTGGAGGTGGTGTCAAACATAGACCAACAATAACCCGTCGATGAGGTTTAATTTTCAATTGAAACTCTTTGTTTATTTTTTTCTTTTTACAAATATCATGTTTTTTCTAGTTCTTTTTCAAATATCACTATGTCATATTTACGGACATTCCTTTTTCTTTACCACCCCTATTAATGTGATAAATACAATTAACGAATTATAAATCCCCTCCTCGTACGAGGAGGGGTCTGGAGTGGTGGTAAATTGAATTCAAATCATTTTATTCTCTTTCAACACATCTTTAATATTTGGATTTCCTCTTTCCTGTAGCTCATAAGTGACCCGAACATTCGGATGAGATATATTAACAATTCTGCGTAAGTCGATGGGAGTTCCAATGATCACAAGATCACAATCTGTTTTATTGATCGTATCTTCCAAATCTTTAACTTGTTCACTACCATATCCCATAGCCGGAAGCAGCGTACCAATATTCGGATATTGTTCAAACGTGTCAATCAATTTTCCGGTAAGATAGGGGCGGGGGTCAACCATTTCGGATGCACCGAATTTTTCTGCAGCTACTGTACCGGCACCGATTTTCATTCCGCCATGGGTCAATGTTGGACCATCTTCTACTACCAGAACTCTTTTTCCGGAAATCATGCCGGGGTTATCGACTGTAATAGGTGAATCCCCCTCAATGATAACAGCGGACGGATTTACCATTTCAATATTAGTCCTTACTGTTTCGATACCTGCCGGATCAGCTGTATCTACCTTATTGATCACAACAACATCGGCCATCAGTAAATTCGTTTCGCCCGGATAATAGGTTAATTCATGTCCGGGACGATGGGGATCCGTGACAACGATGGACAAATCAGGTTTATAAAAAGGCATATCATTATTCCCACCGTCCCACAAGATTATATCCGCTTCTTTTTCTGCTTCACGAACAATGGCTTCGTAGTCTGCCCCGGCAAAAACAATTGTTCCCTGCATGATATGAGGTTCATATTCTTCCATTTCTTCAATGGTGCAATCGTGTTTTTTCAAATCGTCAATGGATGCAAACCGTTGAACACCTTGTTTTGTTAAATCTCCATAGGGCATGGGGTGACGAATGGCAGCCACTTTTTTACCTGCTTCTTTCAAAATTTCCGCCACTTTACGTGTCGTCTGGCTTTTACCACATCCGGTTCTGACTGCACATACAGAAATCACCGGTTTGGTGGACTTGATCATTGTTTGGTACCCACCCAGTAATTTAAAGTGTGCACCGGTGGCAATGATCCTGGAAGCCTTGTGCATAACGGTTTCGTGAGAGATATCTGAATATGAGAAAACTACTTCTTCGATATTATGTTTTTTAATTAAATCGTCAAGATTGTTTTCATCAAAGATCGGAATTCCTTCAGGATACAAGGGACCTGAAAGAACACTTGGATACATTCTGCCTTCAATATCAGGAATCTGTGTTGCTGTAAATGCAACTACTTCATATTTATCGTTGTTTCTGTAAACAACGTTGAAATTGTGGAAATCACGCCCTGCGGCGCCCATAATGATTGTTTTAATTGGTTTCATTTTAAATCCTTTAATTTATGATTGTTTTAACAGTTATGAATAAAAAACGGTTAATCGTAAATCAGGATTTAACTAAAACCGAAGGTCTGTCTGAAATAAAGTACATTTTTTAAGAATTTTATCATTTATTATTTCAAGATTTATTTTTTTGGCTATCGTTTAACAAGTGACTATTTCACCAGTTACCAATCCACAAGCTACCAATCTACCAATCATTCTTCAGCCATAAAGGGATAGCGGTAGTCTTTGGGCGGATCGAAATTTTCTTTGATCGTTCGCTGGGACACCCAACGGATCAGGTTGAAGATAGATCCTGCTTTATCATTTGTTCCCGATGCACGGCTACCACCAAAAGGCTGTTGACCTACCACTGCACCTGTAGGTTTATCGTTAATATAAAAATTCCCCGCTGCGTGCGTTAAATGTTTGGATGCTTCTTCAACGGCTTCTCTATCTTGACCAAATACACAACCTGTGAGTGCATAGGGTGATGTTTCATCAACTAATTTCAGGGTATTTTTCCAATCATTCGGATCATATAGATATATCGTTAAAACAGGGCCGAAGATTTCTTCACACATGGTGCGATATTTTGGATCAGAAGTTAAAATTGTCGTCGGTTCAATAAAATATCCGATTGAATCATCGTAGTTGCCACCGGTGATTATTTCCGCATTATCATCCGTTTTTGCGTCGTTGATATAAGAAGTGATTGTATCAAAAGCAGCCTTGTCAATGACAGCATTCATAAAATTGGTAAAATCATCCGGATCACCTATTTTAATGGTTTTTACTTGGGCGATGTATTTTTCTTTCACTTCATCCCAAATGGTAGTGGGGATGTATGCTCGGGAAAGAGCAGAACATTTTTGTCCTTGATATTCAAACGCCCCTCTGGTCATTGCTGTGACTAATGCATCGACATTAGCAGACTCATGGGCTATGCAAAAATCTTTTCCGCCTGTTTCACCCACGATGCGCGGATACGTTTTGTAATCCTTGATATTTTTCCCGATATATGACCACATACTCTGGAAAACCTTCGTCGAACCGGTAAAATGAACACCGGCTAGATTTTCATCCTTCATGACAATAGGACCCACAGTGGAACCAGAGCCTGGAATGAAATTTATGACGCCGTCCGGAACACCGGCTTTACGAAAAAGATTCATGATAAAGTGAGCACTATAGACGGCGCTGGATGCCGGCTTCCAAAGAACCACATTCCCCATGAGTGCTGGTGACATAGGCAGGTTGCCGGCGATAGATGTAAAATTAAATGGTGTAACAGCAAAAACGAATCCTTCTAATGATCGATGCTCCAACCGATTCCACATTCCATCCGGGGAATAGGTAGGCTGCTGCTCATATAATTCCTGGGCGTACCAACAGTTAAAATTCAAGAAGTCGATAAACTCGCACGCAGAATCGATTTCTGTTTGATAAACATTTTTACTTTGGCTCAACATGGTGGCGGCATTAAGTGTTTGCTCTTCATGGCGTTGAAGGATGGAAGCCATTTTCTTAAATATAGCTGCCCGCGCTTCCCAAGGTGTTTTAGACCAAGAACTCCAGGCGTCCATAGACGCTTCAATGGCTAATTTTATTTCCTTTTCACCGGCCTGATGGTAATATCCTAAAATATGCTGATGATTATGGGGAACTCTCATTTCACCCATATTTCCGGTCTTTATTTCTTGCCCCCCGATAATGAGAGGTACTTCAATTTCTTGTGATTTTAATTCTTCAATTCGTTTTTTCAGTGCAGCTTTTTCCGGTGAGCCGGGAGCATATGAAAGGATTGGCTCGTTGAGGGGTTTTGGTACGATGGCTTTTGCATTCTGCATATTGGACCTGTTCTTAAAAAATATACTGGTGAATTTTAGCCAAGGAATTTACCGAGTTTAAGGTCTGCGAATCAAGGTAAGGAGTTGGGAATTTTATGGAAGACGTATGATGGACAATGTGGTATGGAGAAGATGGGAAATAGTGAGCACTGGAGTGTCTGCTCCGGTTAATTCATTCATAATGTGGCAAGCGGGCGGGATTTTGCTTCGCTCAACTAGTAGATTGGTATTATGAAAGAAGAATGTGGTGAAGGGCTGATTTGAAAATAAACGTATATTTATTAACTTGATCGCAGATTAAATATGAAAATTGTGGGTATTAATTGATTTTCGAGAGGTAATTACTTTTGAGTCATTTATTAAACACAGTATTATCACGTAGTATATGAGTGCTATCGTGCAAAAGTGCTGTATAGTATCTAGTTAAGCGTGCGCTTTGTTGACAACTCTCTCGCCGTTAGATGCTAATTATTTTCAATTATGTATTAGGAGTTTAGCATAAATGAAAGAAAAACTAGAAAAATTCATTTCTCAAGCAGAGATGATTGATGAAGAATGGGAAATATTTCAGTGGCAAAGGAGAGTCAGTGCATATTTGGAAAAAGCTGTAAGCGCCAAAGAAGCGAACGATTTTATGTCTTTGCCTGAGGCAAGTAATTTATTTCAAGTGCTATCGCAACAAATTGGTTTTTTGGAAGGTTTCTGTGAAAATTTAGAGCCCATATCAGTTATTGAAGAACCAGTGATAGGTGTTTCTACGGATAATATAAATCTGTTAAATAAGAGAATATTTGTTGTACATGGACATGATAATGAAGTAAAAGAAACAACAAGTAGGTTCATAGAAAAAATCGGATTAGAGGCAATCGTATTACATGAAAAACCAAATGAAGGGTTAACTGTAGTTGAAAAATTTGAACATCATGCAGATGTCGCTTTTGCAGTAGTTTTATTAACTCCCGACGATAAAGGTAGCTCCGTACAAGAACCTGAACAAATAAGGTATCGTGCAAGGCAAAATGTTGTGTTAGAGCTTGGTTATTTCTTGGGGGCTCTTGGTAGAAATAGAGTATGTGCTTTGCATAAGGGAAATATTGAGATTCCATCAGATTATCAGGG
>CAJVYU010000030.1 GCA_913009735.1 uncultured Fidelibacterota bacterium | reverse complement strand
TTTTTTTTTTTAATGATACGGCGACCACCGAGATCTACACTCTTTCCCTACACGACGCTCTTCCGATCTGTTTCAAAGTCAAGCTGATTTCATTGAAGGCGATATGCGGGATTTTGATTTGGACCGGCAATTTCAATTTATTTTTATCGGCTTCAATTCCATTTTTCATCTACTGACTAATAATGATATAAAATCATTCTTTAAATGTGTTCACGCACATCTTGCTGATAGTGGCACTTTTTTAATTGATATGTTTGTTCCTAATCCGCTTTTTTTATACAGAGACCAGCAGAAACATTATGTGATGGAATTTGACTATCCAAATGATGATCATTGTATTGTGAGTGAAATAAATGATTATGACAATGAATCACAAATCAATCATATTCACTGGTATTTCAATACGGACGGAAAAGATGAACCGGATGAATATGAATTTGATATGCATATGATTTTCCCTGATACCATGGATAGGCTTTTGACCGACGCGGGGTTTGTAATCAGGAAAAAATATGGTGATTATGATAAAACGCCTTTCGGACCGGAAAGCAATTTGCAGATATATGTTTGCGGCAAATGAATATTAAGAAGGGGCTGGACCACTTAAGACAAGTGGATAAAAAACTTGCCAGACTCATTAACGAGTTTGAAGCTCCCGAATTCAAAGAAGAAAAGAATTATTTTGAGGCTTTGGTAAGAGCCATTGTCTATCAGCAATTGAGCGGAAAAGCAGCATCGACCATTTACAAGCGGTTCAAGAATCTATTTGAAGATGATGTAAATCTATCACCTGAAGATGTAATAAATAAAACTCATGAAGAATTACGTTCCGTAGGTTTATCTAATCAGAAGGCGGCGTATGTTCGCAACATTGCAGAAGCGTTTGCCAATGGTTCGATTCCAAAAAACCTGGATGAATTAAAAGATGAAGAAGTCGTAAAAATTTTGATTGCCGTCAAAGGTGTCGGTCCTTGGACTGCAGAAATGTTTTTAATGTTCACCCTTCAGCGCCCGGACATTTTACCGGTAACGGACCTGGGAATTCAGAGGGGCATGCAATTATTTTGCAAATTGGATGAACTACCGACGATAGAATTCATGATGAAAACAGCCGAACCCTGGCAGCCATACCGGACAGTGGCTTCATGGTATATGTGGCGGTTAGTGGAAGGACCGTTTGAATGGTGAAAAATGGCTTAATCAAACATATCTTCTTTGATATCGGCGGCGTTCTTTTGGAAATAGATCCATTGATATCTTTACAATACTGGAGTGATTGTACTGATCTGTCAATTAATATATTGAAGGACCATTTTCCACACGAGGTTCATGAGCAATACGAAATCGGAAACTTATCTGATTATGAATTTTTTAGAGAAGTTAAAAATGCCCTGCCCCAGCCTAATTACCTGAAGGAAGAAAGTTTTTGGGAAGGATGGAATCAATTAATTGTAAAAGAAAAAGAAACAACTAAACTATTACCCTCATTGATTCAATCATACGGAGTGTATTTACTGTCCAATACCAACCCAAGACACATTAAGTATGAAGTGGCGAAAAGGTTCAGTTTTCAAAATCATGTACACAGGGCATTTTATTCTTTTGATTTAGGTTGCAGAAAACCGGAAGAGAAAATTTTTCTCAAAGTCTTGGAAATGACCGGTGCAAATTCTGAGGAATCATTGTTCATTGATGATGTGGAAGCGAATGTGAAACAAGCGCAGAAACTTGGGTTTAAAACAATCCTCTATTCTAGCCATGAAGAAACGAAATTATTGTTGCACTCTATGGGGATTATCGTTGAAGGAACACATTGATTTCATTACAGCTATCCGTAACTTTATAGTTGATAACAAATCAAAACGTTAATACGAATAAAATCAATAAATATTAAAATTGAAGACAACCATTATTATTTTTATTAGGTCTTAAACAGAACAACTGCGGATAAGAACGCTCATTTATTTCAAATAAAGGATATATCATGAAAATTTTTAAACGAATTGTTTTACTTGTTATTGTATCATTTAGCTGGGCTCAAACGTGGCAATGGACCGGGCGGACCCACGGAGAGTTGAACTGGACGACTATCGAAACGGAAAACTTTCGTATCCACTATCATCAGGGAATTGAAAGCATTGCAAAAGAAGGCGCTTCCCTGGCCGAGCAGATTCGTCCTTTACTGCTTAAACAAATGGACTTGGAAGATATTCCAACAATTGACATTATTTTCACGACGGAAGATGAGATTATGAACGGCTTTGCTCTATGGACGAACACTACATTCATTTGGGTAGACCAGAACGACGCAGCTATCTGGCTGGAAGATGAAAAATGGCTTTACCAAGTATTGGCTCATGAGCTCCAGCATATTGTATTTTTCCAAAAAATAAAAACCTGGATTCCCGAACCATGGTCATTTCTATATTCAAAAACCCCGGGCTGGGTAGTGGAAGGATTAGCTGAATATGAAACAGAGCGCTGGCGTCCATACCGGGCAGACATAAGTCACAAATTCCATATCCTTAAGAATCAAATGGATAAAATGGATCCGCATCATGATGGGTATTCCAAACTGTTATATTGGTCAGATCGATTTGGTGATTCTACTATCGTTAACACTTTATCCGAGCGAAATACATTTGGTTTATTCACTTTTGAGGATGCATTTAAAAAGCAAACGGGCATTACCGTAGATCAGTTTAATGAAGACTGGCGCCGGCATATGAATACTTATTATTATGGTTACCGGGCGCAAAAGGAAGCTATCGATGAAATCGGGAAAGTAGTCACACTGCCAATCAATAAAATTAATGCCTTTAGTTTTTTTAAGGACAGCACTCAAATAGCTATCACAGGACAGGACGATGAGAACCAACTTGATCAATCATTATTTGTGATACAAAGAGATACGACCAAAGAGCGGAAGCAAAGAGAAGAAAGAAAGGAAGAAGAGGAAAAAAAGGCCAAAAAGAAAATTCAAGGTAAAGAAAAAATACAGGGGTTTTTTGCAAAGTTATTTGGTAAAGATAAAAAAGATGAAAAAGAGAAAAAGGAGAAAAACCCCAAACCAATTTTTATCTGGAATAAAGTTGAAGTGGATTACGGTAGATTCCACCGCACACTCCAATGGTCGCCGGATGGAAGAAATGTTATCTATTCCAAATATCATTTCGGAGAATATCAATCTCTAGTAAATGACGTGAAGGTCTACAACCTGGATACTGAAAAATCAATCTGGCTGACACAATCCATGCGGGCAACATATCCGGACTGGGCTCCGGACGGTGAAAGGATCGTCTTTGTCGCACACGTGAACAGTATCGCCAATTTATACACAATGAATCCGGATGGCAGTGATATAAATAAGATTACGGACTACACATACGACACACAAATTATGAATCCTCATTATTCCCCCGACGGACAGTCCATCGTCTTTGCTATGGCTGACCAGGATGCAAATTTGGATATATTTATTTTGGATGTGGCTTCAGGAAAAGTGAGGCGAATAACGGATGATCCGGCAGCGGATTATAATCCGGTTTGGCATCCCGGGGGAGACTATGTTTCCTATACATCTCACGCCGGTTCAACACCCAATATTCATACCGTGAACGTATCTACCGGCGAAACAAAACAAGTTTCTGATGTGGGCGATGCGGTTTGGGCAGCCCAGTGGTCTGTGGTGGATAGTACAATTATGGCGACGACCCTTGCCGATGTGGATACCGTCCGTATTGTCAATGTGGATCCTCATAGAGAAATCACAACAAAAGAACTTGTTTTGCGAGACAAATACACTTCTTGGCGAACGGCTGAACCTGATGTATTATTGACGGATATTGACCCGAAAAAATATATCGAAATTCTTAAATCACATGATTATACTCCTTTATTAGGCATAAAACACATTACGTCTTTAGTTTTCCCTTTGGGCGAATCAGTCTTCGGAATGACTCAATGGGCCGATGCCATGTCCAGACATATTATTACCGGAATCGGGATTATTGATTTTTCAAAAAACAAAACACATAGATTTTTCCTGCAATATTTCAATGCTATGGGTGGTCCCATGTGGGGAATCAATATTTCATCTTTATTTGATGTTAAATCGAAGCCTTATGACCGCACAAAATGGGGTTTGCTTGAAGAAAACAATAGCATCGCATTTTGGGCTAATTTGCCTTACAACACCGGAAACAGCATATCCAGCAATCAAATCTTTGGCGGTAGTGTGAAAATCACAGATCGTAACGCAATAATGATCCGGGATGTTGATAAAGAAACAGATGAATATATTCTTGCAGATACAACCCGTTATTTACCCATGCCCATTTCCGGTAAAGAAGGGTTGGTAAGTTTAAACTATACATGGAAAAACAAACGGCCACATAAACAGAATATAATGATTCCAAAACAGGGGTTTGGCGTCAATGCACAACTGGATGTTGCAAGTTCAAATGTGTATGGTGACTTTGATTTTACCAGAATTACCACAGATGCATTTTTTAACCTGCTGCCTCACAAAAAAAGCCCTGTTGTCATTTTTGGACGAATGAAAACAGTCACAATGTTGGGTGACAATCCACCGCCACAGGACATGCCGGCTATTACAAACGATACCCCAATCTATTTGGGTGGAAATAATATCCTGGGAACAGAAGAGGTGGTACACTTAAGAGGCTGGAATGATTGGCGATTGGGCGACAGGCTGGTTTTTGGCACTATCGAACCCCGTATCGGTAATGAAAAAGTAACGTTTTCAACTTTTCTGGATTTCGGAAATGCCTGGTTTGGTGATGGAAAAATAAATGACTGGCTGTTTACAGGCGGCTATGAAATACGTGCGAATCTGCTTGGATTGGTGATTGCTTATGGTACGGCACAGGATTTCAATCGCTGGCGGGATAATGAAGTCCCAACCAATTATATAAGGTTGTCTCTCGTCAATCCGTTTTAGGCTAGTGTCATGTCAACCATGTATTGGCGTAACCAAGTCTGGTTATTTTAGCCGATAACTTTGTTGAATATCTTAACCATAGCTACCGGCTATGCTGAAAATATTCGCCTTATTATTGCCAAAAATTCCTGCGACTTTTCACACACTACATACTTGACACAACACTAGAATATTCATTAGATACGAATGTCACGAAAGTTCACAAATAGGTATTTCGACTTTTCTCAATGACTTACTTATAAGTGAATTCCTTGCACATAAAATGAAAAAAGATGTGAATATATTTTAAGTCTTAGTGACCTTTGCGTAAGTCTTTCCGTTCTTTGCGGTTAGAGTGAAACATCAGTAGGTTTAAAAAAAGTTTACCGCAAAGATCCCAAAGAAATTCGCAAAGAATGCAAAGAAGATTATAAGAAAAAAGTTACAATCCAGTTTCGGAGTGAACTCATTTATTTACCAAACGAACGAACCTTACCGGTAATGATGTTTTCTTTATAACATTTCCATCGCTGTCTTTACTTATAATGCGCAGTGTTTGGCTGAATAATATTTTCCCCACAGGAATGACCATAATGCCGCCATTAGCTAATTGATCTATTAAGGGCTCTGGAATTTTTTTGGCTCCAGCGGTGACGATTATTCGATCGTAGGGTGCTTCTTGTTTGTAACCATTCCACCCATTGGCATTAATAACATCCACATTCGCGTAGCCTAATTCTTGAAGCCGGAGTTGTGCGGATTCAGCCAGTTCCGGAATACGTTCCAGCGAAACTACTTTCTTTGCTAATTGGGAAAGAATAGCTGTTTGATATCCACAACCAGTTCCAATTTCTAAAACGTTGTTGTGAGGCTGAACGTTCAACTGTTCGGTCATAAACGCTACGATGTAAGGCTGACTGATGGTTTGATCATACCCAATAGGCAAGGGTCCGTCGTCGTACGCAGAAGCATGTAATTCTTCGTTAACAAATAAATGCCGGGGTACTCGTTCCATAATTTCAAGAATTTTCTTATCCTTTATCCCGCGCCTGCCGAGTTGATGTAGAACCATTTGATGACGAAGATTATCCATAATAAACTTATAGAAAGTTAAGAAAAAATATAACGGATTGAATATTCATTCTATTTTATGTTTCCAATAGATAATTAACCTATCTCATCTATGTTTATATATTATTCATGAAACTAAAACAGCTATCTCTGCCATTTCTATTTATACTTTCTTTCCTTAGCGCAAAGGAAACAAGGCTCGTGGAAATCTCACTTGAAGGATTGATCACAAATCCAAAACAAGAGATTTCAGGTTTAGATTGGTATGAGAATGATCTTGTATTATTACCGGAGAATCTGGGAGGCTTTTTGTTTATGATTTCAAAAGATGAAATTTATGCATCCCTGGATTCGAATACTCCAAGACCCATTAAACCCAGGCAAACTCCATTTCTCACGCCAGACTATTCCACATTAATACCGGGATTTGAAGGGTTTGAATCTATTGCTTTTAACGGTAACCGGTTTGCGGTAACCCTGGAAGCAAAGGAAGGGGAAAACATGCATGGGTATATTACGTGGGGTACCATTGACCCTAACACCCTGGAAGCAAAAATAAATGAGCAAATGCCCCTGGAATTACCCCTGCCTGTTCAGGTAAATAATATGACCTATGAAAGCGCGCTCATTGATGGAGATAATGTTATTCTTTTTTATGAAGCTAATGGGAAAAATATTCGAGATTCTGCATGGCAGTATGTTGTTTCCATGAAAGATTATTCCGTATCAAAAATCAACTATCCTCATATAGAATATCGAATTACGGATGTAACTCGACTGGATGACCATAATCGCTTTTGGGCCATTAACTATTTTTGGCCGGGTGACAAGAAGAGGCTGAAACCGGCTTTGGATTCACTTTCCATTATGTTTGGTGAAAGTGAAACACATCAGAACTCTGATGCGGTAGAACGGTTGGTCGAATTTGAATTATTTAATGGGAAAATTCAATTTTCTAATCATGAACCCATTCAAATTGAATTAAATAAAAACGAATCAAGGAATTGGGAAGGAATTGTCCGTTTGGATGAAAAAGGATTTTTAATCGTTACAGATAAATTCCCGGGTTCACTGTTGGGATTCGTTCCAATAAATTAGATGAAAAAATATCTCAATTTTTTCCTTATTACGCTTCTTTTTGGGAGTTCACCAAAGGATTCGTATGTACTGTTAATCTCTTTTGATGGATTTCGGGCGGACTATTTGGATTGGTACGATACACCGAACTTTGACCGGTTAGCTGAACAGGGAGTTAAGGCAGATGGAATGAAACCGGTTTTTGTTTCGAAGACATTCCCAAACCATTATAGTATTGCCACCGGTATGTATATAGAGAACCACGGGTTGGTTGGAAACTATTTTTACGATGAAAGGCTGAATGAATATTTCACATTGAGTGATCGATCGAAGGTAGAAGATGCACGGTTTTATGGAGGCGAACCCATTTGGAACACGGCGGAAAAACAGGGTGTAAAAAGCGCTTCATATTTCTGGGTGGGTTCCGTAGCGCCCATAGGCGGCGTGCGGCCCAGTATATGGAAAAAATATGATCATAATTTCCCGTTTCCCGCACGGATCGATTCTGTGGCAAAATGGTTTACTCTCCCCGAGGAAAGACGTCCCCATTTGGTTATGCTGTATTTTCATGAGCCCGACGGTGCCGGGCATAGATACGGACCGGAAAGCCCGGAAACAGAAGCCATGGTAGATTCTATGGATACCATCATGGGAAAAATCATATCTGCTATGGAAAAGCTGGATATTTTTCCAAAACTGAATATAATTGCTGTTGCAGATCATGGCATGGCGGCTATCAGCCCGGAAAGGACGATTGATTTATCCGATTATATCAATCTTTCCGGAGTCGAACAAGAAGGTTCCGGACCTTATTCCATGCTGTATGGAAAGGATAAGCAAAAATTAGATCGAATCACTAAAAAATTAAAATCGGTTCCTCATTTAAGCGTGTATAAAAAAGAGGAAATTCCGGACAGGTATCATTTCAAAAACCATTATCGGATCAAGGATGTTCTACTGGTGGCAGATGAGGGTTGGTATATTTTGGATAAAAAATATTTTGGGATGGACAAATGGAAGTTAAAATTTTTACAAGGCGGGACACATGGATATGATAATGAACTCCGCAGTATGCATGCCATCTTTTTGGCGGATGGCCCGGCGTTTAAAGATGGATATACACGGTCAACATTTGAAAATATTCACATATATTCCTTAATAGCAGAGATACTGGGGCTTAAGCCGTATGAGAAGATTGACGGAAAGTTGGAAAAAATATCTGATGTTTTAAAGGATGATTAATATCACTACTTTAATTGCATGTTTATTTATAATTACGGGTATTTATGTTTAATGCATTAAAACGATCAACACTTCTGATATGTGCTTGTTCACTGGTGTTGAGCCAAGATATTTCACCTCCGGACACTTCTGCTCTTGATACCAATGCTATTTTAATTGAATGGAAGCACAAAACATTAACTCAAAACATGATTAAATTCGGCGGCTCTGCCATGTTGCTGCCAATTCTTTCATTAGGAGAAAATGTTGATAAATTAATGTATACCCGGTTGTTTTTTGCTGGTTCAGCCTTTGGGTTGTATTACGGTATGAAAACCATTCAAGAGGAAGACAAGGTAAAAATGTGGAGTATTCGAAACGGAGTTTATCCTGAAAAAAAACGGTTAAACATAAACAAAAAAATTGACCCGGCCTCATGCATATTATCAATGGTCTGGAGATCAATATTGGGTTTTTCTGTAGGGGGCGTTATTGGGGCTTCATTTGATTTAATTTCGAAGGGTTTATTACCTGATCAAAATAAAAACATAGAACACGTTCTAGTGGGAATGGGTGCCGGAGCTGTTTATGGTTTCTATAAAGGACTTGAAAATGCTAATATAAAATACGGACTTCCAGTAGGATCACCATTCAAATCAATATTATTTGCGGCAATAACAAACTATGCTTTGGAATACAGTTTTTATCATACTATTAACAAAAATTCACCACCTGAAAAAACACAATTTTTAATCTCATTTTCAATATATTTTGGTTATAATTACGATCATTGGAAAAAAATATTTTCAAAAAATTAAATGAAAAGAAAGATAAAACAAGTACTATTATTATTTGTCATGCTTTTTTATATAGTAATAGAAACGGGTTGTTATATATATAATGGGATGACCATGGCATCTCCTCATTATATCCAGCGTTATAGTATTCAGCCAAAACCTGTGAATACCGTAAGGATTGGTTATGGTGGTGGGAGTGGTTTCAACGCATTGGAAACAATGGAATTTGAACACCCAAATTTGGATATTTCAGAAATTGGAAATATCAAATGGGATTATTCAGTTGATGAACCATACGTATTATGGCAAGCGGGAAAACAATGGGATTTGGGCGTTGGATTGAATACAGATTCTAAAACAACTGGAAATGAAGTATGGATTACAAAAGGTATGACACTTAGTTCTATGATAAATCATTCTAATCCGATGCAATGGCTGCAACACGCATCTCTCAGTCAATTCTCATGGACAAAAAAGGGCTATCAGTCTACAATTGACTACCACGATTGGGATGCTATTGCTGAAGAATATCGTTTTACTTATTCCCATTTATTTGGCAGTAATCCAATGGATTACTATATTCACTGGGGCGGGGGACCCCTAATGAGTTTCAGTTTTATTAGGTTGAAATCCCGTTTAAACGATGAACCATTTGTTGAATATTATAGAAAGAAAATATTCCCTGGAATTCGCTGGTTTGTAAGTTTTAAAACAGGAAATATGCAAGTGGGTTTTGAACAAATTACACTTTGGCCGTTAATTGACGAAAACATAAGCTGGAACGCCGGCGCAACATTTAGTTTTGATATATTTAGGAAAAAATAATTAATTATCTAAATAGGCTCTTATTTTAGCTATCTTAAAGTTGGGATACTGGCTTTCATCAATATCTCCTGAAGAAAATTCTAATGTCCAGCTTGTAGTTATCCCCGGTTCCAATGAAATTGTTTTTACCTGTCTATCTCCGCCCAGTTTAAATGAGAGAGTAGAATCTGAATAAAAATGACCTTCAATATACCAAGAAGGATAGATAGTACTTGAACCGGTGTTCCTCACCGTTCCTCTTCCTTCCAGTTTTGATGAGTAAGCAGTATAAGACGTGATGGTAAAAATAACATCTTCAATTTCATCTACATTTTCACTGCCAACCAAATATGAGGTATCTTTACATGAAAAATACGTTATACCTAATAAAACAAGTATTGCTGATAAAATTCTTTTCATAGCGGAATAATACCTTAAAATAATTGGTTTAACAAAAAATTAATTTATCCTTAAATATCTCAAACTAATATTGAAATAAAATCCGGTTGCATCTAAAGATGGTTCGCCGCGTTCGTCCCATACATTCCAAACAGCATCGAATGTTTTTGCAGCATCCCCCTCACCTTCAGAATACTGCCAATTCCCATGAACACCGGGGCCGCTGACGCCGGCTCGGAAAACAATGTCCATTTTTCGGTTTAACATGATTTCTGTCTGCAAACCTACTTGTGTTGAAAATAAAACCGTGTAAACATTATGCCCCGCATCATCATTTCGAAATACAAGATTAAAGGGAAAATCCATTATACTGCTTAATGTGAATTGTGGCGTATAAAGAAATCGGTAAATCAATCCGCCTCCAAAAGAAACCATTCCATCTCGTCTTTCGCGGCTGTCAACGATAGTCCCGCCACCGAAAAATCCATTAAAACCCCAGCGTCCAAAGGGTTTCAGTTGAAAGAAAACACCACCCCGATCAAAGGCCCCCTTTTCTTGATTGTATGTAAAATATAGCCCAGGTGCAACTCGGGGCGGATGAATCATTTCCACCGCTTTATATCCTTCTTTTACACGCCCCCATTTGCGAACAATCGTACCCATGCTGGCGTCTCCGCTGACTTTGTCCAGGCGAACAAGTCCCACAGATCTGCCTGGTATAATAATTTCACGATCGCGCAATGTTTTCTTTTTATCCAAGCGGGAGATTTCATAGACAGAGCCTCTTTTGACCCCCATTTCCGAACCCAAATACAGAATAACATCACTGCCGTCAACATCCAGAACTTCCGATGTAATCGTATACAATTCCCGGAGGGCGCGGGATACATTACCGCGTACAATATTTAACACTTTAGATAATGACTCGCCCCGGCTTCCACCGGTGTGCATGGCACTGATAGGGAAAATGTTCAATGTTTTACCGGTTTCCACATCCAGTAAAACGATATCCGCCTGGACAATCGTTTCTATATTATTAGCATACGGTTCCTCATCCTTCGGTGTGGTAGCTGCCCGGATAGCGCCCTTTATTATTTCCAGTGTAACCTCTTTCCAAAACCCGCGATCATCATCGTCATCATCATCATCGTCTTTTTTAGGCGGAACGCCTTTTTGACTGTAATGGGTAATTTGCACTTTCATTGCTTCTTTCGCTGTCGCTATACTACCCAGCTCAATAATATCTTTCTCGGCTATCAGTCCGGATTGATGAAGAGCCAATTCGTTTATAATGGACTCCAGTTGATTGCGGTCAATGACTTCGTAGCGCCCAAGCCGGGTTGCAACCTCCGCAACAATTTTAGAAATCATACGATCAATGGCATCATCGGGTTTACTTTCATCGGAGGTGAGCACAAGAAGCCGCATTTTCTCATCCGTTACATCCGGAGTAATGGTTTGTGCAACTACAATTGAGAAAGATATAATAAAAAAAACAGTGATTCGCTTAAACATTGTATTCTGAATTGGCATGAAATTTATGATGATCCTATTTCAGTGTTTGTGTTGAATATCACAGAATTATCTTTTCCAGCCAAAAGAAATATAATAGGACTGTGTATTTTCTTTGTTTTCAGTATAATAATCTTGTTCAAAACCTATAATTAAAGCCATATGATTTTTAATATGATAGGAAACTTCTAATAAAAATTGAAATCGTGAAAGATCGGTCTCAACAATTTCGCTTATTTGCTTAAACCATTCTGCTTCGAGTTTAATACTGGCATCTTGTATGGATTGATCCCAAAAAACACCACTCTTTATATAAGATGTTTTGCGAGTGTCATTTAAATAATCCGACATGTCGTAAGCTTGTCCTAATTCAGTATTAATATGGCCATTTTTATGGTCGCTTATAAAATAGCCAAGTCCTTGATTGAAATGGTAACGCAAATTCAATTCCGCGCGTGTATTTCTTTGGTAAGATACAGTAGTGAAATTGTATAATCGTCCAAAATGTGAATATTTAACACTACTTTTGTAACGTAAATAAATATATGAATCATCATCAAGATCATAACTAAACATTCGTAAATCCCGGAACGTATTTGATGTCACCCTTTTAATTCGAAAATAGATATGACCGCCATTCACATTCTGATCATACGTCAGGCCGCCACGCGCATATTGGGACCATGTTGCAATATCCTCAGTTTTTTCTTCAGCTGGTAATAATGTTAATAGAAGAATGAGCGCTGAAAACCGCATCATTATTGTTTTATTTTTTTCCCACTTTTCATTACAAGGATGGCGGCTACAGTAAATAATATTGTCATAAATATAGTCATAATCATACTATTCAAAGGTGGGGAATCGTATATGCCGAGAACAGTGTATCGTATTCCATTAATCATATAATAAATAGGATTTATCATCGATATTTTCTGAGCCCAGTCGGGAAGCATGTGAATCGAATAAAAAATACCACCCAGAAAACTTAAAGGGGTTAAAAAGAAATTCTGCATCATGGCTAGTTGATCCCATGTATCCGCCAATTGTCCCAGAAGAAGTCCCAGGCTGGAAAATGTCCACGAGACAAGGAAAATAAATCCGATCGTTGCCAGGGGCTGTTCAATGGGCATATCAACGAGTAAAACGCCTACAAGCATAACTAAAACACCATTGACTACCCCGCGGACTGTCCCACCGATAATATAAGCTAAACATATTTCCAAGCTGGATAATGGAGCCGTAAGAATATCCGGCAATTGTTGCAGGAGTTTCATTTGCAGCATGGATGATGCCGAATTTGAACTGGAGTTTGTCAGTGTATTCATCATAATCAATCCCGGCAAAATAAAAAGGGTATATGGGACGCCATTAATTTCACTGATACGCCTTTCCAGTGTAAATCCAAAGATCATAATATAAAGGGCTGATGAGATTAATCCGGGTAATACAGTCTGGCGATAGACAGAGAAAAAGCGGCTGACTTCCCTTTGTGTCAGAGTATATAATCCAATCCAGTTTGTTCCCGACATCAGTTGATTCCTTTTCCTGTCAGGTGCAGGAATACGTCCTCTAAAGATGATTTTTCAGCGGATACGCTTAAAATATGGCAATTATGATGAGATAATAGTTGAATGATTCTCGCCATGTCTGCCTCAGGCTCTTTAACGGTAAAATGTAAACGATTGTCGTCATATGTGAAAGAAAATGAAGATAGAGCTTCATTTAATTCATCGCACCAACCGGTCATATGAATATTAATCCCGGCTTTACCCAATTCTTTGGTCAAGTCCCTTGGCGAACCTTCCTTGATAATCTGTCCCTTATCAATGATACCTACTTTTTCACACAATAACTCTGCTTCTTCGATATAATGAGTTGTAAGCAGAATCGTTTTCCCATTTTTGTGGAGCTCTCGTAAATAGTCCCAGAGCTCGTGTCGCAGTTCAACATCAACACCGGCGGTGGGTTCATCTAAAATGATTATTTTTGGATCATGGACTAGTGATTTGGCCAATTGGTAGCGGCGTTTCATCCCGCCGGAAAGTTGTCGCAAACGGGATGTGCGTTTATCTTTTAATCCCAGCCGTTCTAATAGTTCTTCAACTCGTGGTTTAGCAATACGCTTGCTTATGCCGTAATAACCGGCGTGGAAGTAAAGTAATTTTTCGATTGGGAAAAACCAATCGATGGGAAGCTCCTGATGGGCTATGCCAATTTGTGAGCGGGTGAAGCGAAAGTCTTTAACCGTATCCTTGCCATAAACTTCTGTTACACCGCTGTTTTTTAGCACCAAACCGGTGAGGATGTGAATTGTAGTTGTTTTTCCGGCGCCGTTGGGACCAAGCAACCCATAAAACTCACCGTCTTCAATGGTTAAGTTGACCCCTGTTAATGCAATAGTATCTTCATATGATTTATGAAGATCAGAAATATGAATAGCCGGGGAAGTCAATTTTCTAAATCAAATCCGATGTTGTGATTAAATGGGCTTGGAAAATCAAATCCCTCTACATTGGGAAAATGTACAATAGACGATATGTATGCCCATGCAATTAATATAGATGCAGTCACCGCTTTATATGCTTTTGATTTATTTTTTTTATTAAGATCAGGAATTCTAAAATCAGGATTTTCAATCCAGACACCATTTTCATCATAGCCCACTACTTTTGCAAACAATTTATTTTGCGTAATGCCTAACTCTTTAAGCGGTTCATGCTCGGAGAGCACTATTAATACTACATCTTCAACAATGTCTTCTATTTTCATCATAACTGTTTTTGCTCCTATATCGAATTATAAAGTTAACCTGAACAATTCATCAGAAAAATTATTTTGATATATCTCATTATAATAACAATGAATTGATAATATTATATTCCATAATAGAGTCCACTCCAGAAAGGGATTCCCGCCTGCCGGTCGGGCAGGAAAACCCCAACTTGGATCGTTATTTCCTAAACTCCCGCCATAAATGACGGGGTAAGTGAATTTTATTAATACTCTAATAAATAGATAGTTACCCCATCCTTTAGGTTGGAGGTAGATTCTTAAATACTGGGGATTTATCCCCAAATGACCTTTTCGGAACGGACTCATAATAGGATTGACATATTTTTATTAACAGTGTAGCTTTATATATGGTTTTATTAGGATCTTGTTAAAAAGGTATCGACAAACTAAGGAGAATTACATGAGACGTTTTACCATCATATTTTTTCTTTTCATTGTTGCATTTTCAACATCATATGGGAATACCTGTGTGGAGTGTCACACAAAAATTTCCCCTGGAGTTGTAAATGATTGGAAAATAAGTAAACATTTTGAAGAAGAAATAGGCTGTGGTTCCTGTCATGGTGAGGATCACATAACTATGGAAGATTTTGCCAAGGTAGAAATTCCCACTGCAGAAACATGTGCTTCCTGTCATGAAGATCAGGTAGACCAATTCAAAAAGGGGAAACATTCTATCGCCTGGGCTGCGTTAAAATCAATGCCGACTACCCATTTTAAACCCATGGAATTAATTGATGGCGGAAAAGGGTGCGGCGGATGTCATAAAATCGGAATAAAATCTGATGAGGAAATAAAACGGTTGAAATCGGATGGATATACATTCGGTTATGCATCCTGTGACGCCTGTCATACCCGCCATGTTTTTTCATTGGAAGAAGCTCGTCAGCCACAAGCGTGTCAGACGTGCCATATGGGTTTTGACCATCCCCAATGGGAAATGTATTCGTCATCAAAACATGGTGTTCGGTATTTACTGAAGCAGAATGGTGTTTTACCGGAAGGAACATCTGCGCCAACATGTCAAACATGTCACATGGTTGATGGTGATCATGAAGTCAGAACTGCTTGGGGATTTTTAGCGGTACGCACAAATGGTTTAGCACCATATCCGGGTGAGAGCGATGAATGGTGGGCCGATAGAGTTACCATTCTCCAGGCCTTGGGCGTGTTGGATCCCGAAGGGAATCCTACTGCACGGCTTGATCTTGTTGCCGCCGCGGATGTGGCCCGTTTGACTGCGGAAGCATTTGATGTGGAACGAAATAAAATGATTGCGGTGTGCAGCAAATGTCATTCCGAGAATTTTGCAAAAGCTGAATTGGAAAAAGGGGATGATATTATTCGTAGAGGAGACGAATTACTGGCAGAAGCAATACGTATAGTTGCCGATCTTTATAAAGATGGATTATTAGAAAAACCGGATAATTATGCATACAATTTTCCTGATCTTCTCACTTTCCATGATGCACCGACGTCCATTGAACAGACATTATTTGTCATGCATTTGAAACACCGTATGCGGTTATTCCAGGGTGCATTTCATAACAATCCTGATTATACATTATGGTATGGTTGGAGTGAAATGCTCATGGATCTAACTGAGATCAAAGAGAAGGCAAAAGAAATTCGTGATGATAATAAAGGATTCTTCTCTAAATTATTTAAGTAGATTTATAAGAAGCTAATTTTTTATAATAAGAATGCCTTGCTTTAGCGAGGCATTCTTATTTATTGATAATTATGTACACCGCACCGCTATAATCCACGACATACAATTCCCCTGAATTATCTTCACCAAAAGATTATCAAAGTCTTCTGACTTTGATAATCTTGATTATTATCGAAAATCTTTATTCATCAACATATCTTTATTGATAATTCAAAATTATTCTTGTATTCTCATTTTTATTACAATGGAATTGAGATTCGGAGAAGGGGTGTTTCCATTGATTTTAATGAGTTGGATTCAAAAGAATAATGAATAAATCTCGCCGTGGCCCATCCAATAAACCAACCGGCAATAATATCACTTACATAATGATTCCCCACATAAACCTGGCTGTATCCGGAAATCAATGTATAGCCAATCATGATCGGTTGTGTATTGGGTACGGTCAAAGCAAATGTGGTTGCCCAAGCTGCGGTGGTGGCTGTATGTCCTGAAGGGAAGGAGGGTGTCCAGCGGGAATTCCATAATCGGGGTTTGTATTGCCGATTGGGACGCTCTCTCTTGAAAACATATTTCCCAATGGCAATGGGCAGTTGAACGCCAAGAGTTGAAGCGGTAAGAGGATTTATCACATCACTTTCCAGCTGAAGTATTCCTGCATATCCAAATTCAAAAAAAGAGGTGGATAAAGCCAGACCTTCCATGGCATAATCCATCACAGCAGAATTGTTCTTGCCTTCCAGAGCTGTGGATAATATGAAATCTGTTTTTACAAATAAATTTTCCGAGAGAGCTATCCCGGTTAAAAAAAGAAAAATAACCAGCCGTTTCACTTCAACATGTCCTGAAATTCTTTTTCAGACAATATTGTTACTCCCAATTCCACTGCTTTCTTGAATTTTGAACCGGCGCCGGCACCTGCAATTACATAATCAGTTTTTGTACTGACCGAAGCAGATGCCCGTCCCCCTAAAGATTCTACTATTTCTTTCGCTTCCTTGCGCGTCATTGATTCTAATGAGCCGGTGAAGACAAATGTTTTATCTTTAAAAATCTGTTCAGTCTTGTTAATGTTTTTTTCTAGTGTAATTCCCAGGTTAAAACAATTATTTACAACCTTAACATTTTCATCATCTGCCCAAAATTTGACTATAGTGTCGGCAACAACAGGTCCCACTTCATCAATGGCTTCCAGTTCTTCTACGTTTGCGGACATAAATGCTGAAATGTCACCATCAAATGCTTTTTCTAAAACCTTGGATACATGCTCACCTACATTTCGGATACCTAAAGCATAGATGAAGCGATGAAATGTGGTCTGTTTCGATTTTTCAATGGCGAGAATGATATTAGCAGCAGACTTTTCAGCCATGCGATCCAATGCCGCAAGTTGGTCAGCCACAAGCCGATACAAGTCATCAAAAGAATGTACCAGCTTTTTTTCCACTAGTTGATCAATTAACTTTTCACCCAAACCGTCGATATCCATGGCATTCTTGGACACAAAATGTTCGATGCGACGCTTGACTTGAGCTGCACAAGAAAGATTTTGGCACCGGGCAACAGCTTCACCTTCGGGCGTATGAACCTCATGCCCGCATTCCGGACATTTATTTGTCATCTGAAAAGGGCGTGAATTCAAGGGCCGTTTTTCTGTGATTACTTTGACCACTTGTGGGATTACATCACCGGCGCGCTGGATCAGGACTGTATCATCTATACGAATATCTTTTCGGTTAATCTCATCCTGGTTATGCAGAGTAACGTTGGAAACAATAACACCACCGACTTTAACCGGCCGAAGCTTAGCCACGGGTGTTACAGCTCCCGTGCGACCGACAGATAAAACGATGTTTTCAATGATGGTTGTTTCTTGCTGTGCTTTAAATTTCCCGGCTATGGCCCAGCGCGGAGAACGACTGCGAACACCCAATGCTTCCTGCAAAGCGTAATCGTTTACTTTGATAACGGAACCGTCAATTTCATAAGGCAGAACGTTGCGACGGGTTTCCAATTCCTTGTGGCAGGATATTGCGCCATCAATGTTATTTACCTTTTTGATTTCCGGATTCACAGGAAAACCCCAGTCTTTTAACGTAGACAGAAATTCCATATGAGACGTAAAATGAACACCTTCCAGAGCGCCGGCCTGGTAACAAAAGAAAGAGAGGGGACGGGTGGCAGTAATATTTGAGTCTAGTTGTCTTAAACTTCCGGCTGCTGCATTCCGCGGATTGGCAAATACAGGTTCTCCAGCTGCTTCACGCTGATTATTTAATTTTTTAAAATTATTCTTACGGATAAACACTTCCCCGCGAACTTCTAAAAGTTCCGGAGCCGGTTGTGATTCCGTTCGTAAAGAAAGTGGAATGCCACGAATGGTTTTTAAATTCTGTGTGATATTTTCTCCCGTGGTCCCGTCACCCCGGGTGGAACCGGATACAAACTGACCATTCTCATAAATAAGCTCAACGGCAAGACCGTCCAATTTTGGTTCTACGACATATTCTATTTGTCTCTCTGCACCTAATCGACGCATAATCTGTTCGTGAAAATTCAATATTTCATCTACGCTCATGGCATTTGCCAGAGACATCATTGGAATGCGATGTTGAATGGTTCCGAACGCTTCCAGCGGCCGGGCCCCCACGCGTTGTGTCGGGGAATCTGCGGTTATATATTCCGGATGTTCATTTTCCAGGACTTGCAATTCACGAAGTAGACGGTCGTATTCCGCGTCAGATATGATGGGATCGTCCAGCACATAATAACGATAATTGTGATCATTTAATTCTTTACGTAAAACATTAATTGTATCCTGAATATTCATCGCCGCTTGGATAATCTTTGTTTAAAGTATTCGGCCGGGTCTATTAATGTGCGCTTGACGACACGAATATATCCATCCTCATCTAAAGGCGCAGCGTATATGGAATGGTCCTTTAGAGAAACTACAAAAAAATATTCAATCGTTTTAGCCGGAGTAATGAGAGGATTGAATTGGTAACGATAGCGGGCACGGATTATTTTTAATGGGAATTCAATATATTCGTCCATTGCTTCGGTTTTGAAGAATAAACTAACTGATTCGATTTCATTTTCTTCAAAATCAACAAAAAGATCTATGTTATAAGGACGGGTGTTAAAAACAATCTCATCCGGATAGTGAAAAACTTTTGGTGTTTTGGGAAACGAACCCTCTTTGGGTAAATCCGGGTTAGATGTTTGAATCAAACCTAATGCAAGTAGAAGCAGTAATGATTTCAAAATTTCTGTTTAACCGCCGACATATGTATCAATGAATTCGGATACTGAAAAGTGATTTTCGCGTTCGAGCTTGAAATGGTTATGGCAATAATTACCATTTCCATCCACATGATATTGAGCTGCATAGGAAGCAGCCTTTTCTGTAATATCAATTAATGCTTTTTCTAAAATGTCGCCATCAGCCATTGTATTATACAGGCCAAAAGACACGCGAACCATTCCTGATTTCAGTTTAAACACTTCTTCAATATCCTCTTCCGCAATTGTTTCTGCAGCATCCAGTAAATCATCCAGAATCATTTCTTTGACATATGGATGAGCACAGAAACATTCATTTCGCACTGCAATATTATGGTAATCATTCAAAATAGCTGCTACGAGTCCATGATCCATTCCTTTGACATTAAATGAAATCGACGCTGCCCGGGGGCAAATATGGCAATCGATTTCGCCATAAATAATGACACCGGGGATTTTCTGCAATTTATCCATTGCGGTCAGAACCAGCTTTTCTTCATCTTCAAATATTTCCTGCATACCGATTCTGTCTAAAACATCTATTGCGGTTGCAAGACCAATAGCGCCGGGAATATTGGGTGTACCGGCTTCCTCCCGATCTGGAAAAGTTGTCTTGACTTCATAACTCTCCACAAAAACATTTTCTACCATGCCGCCGCCGACTTCTTCCGGTTCAATATTTTCCAATATATCCTTGCGGCAGATTACCGCACCCGGAGAACCGGGGACATACGTTTTATGACCGGAAAACACGAGAGCGTCAATATTTCTATTTGGATTATTATGACCGCTCATCTGCACCGGTAAGTGGGCAACTAATTGTGCTCCATCTATTAATATCAGGGCATCGTATTCATGGGCAAGTTCAGCTATGTCATAAATGGGGTTGATGATACCTGTTACATTGCTCACTCCCGTTACAGCTACATAGTTGACACTGCCTTTATTATTTTTCAACTCATTTTCCAGCGCTTCCATATTAATACACCCGGGACGCCCTTTGTGGCTATTCAATGGAATATGAATCACTTTCTTTGCGTGTTTCCTGTGCGGGAGGTCATTGGAATGATGTTCCATTAGTGAGATTAAAGCAATATGTCTATCGGGACGGTAATCACGGAAAACTCTTGCAAGCCGGTTTATACCGGACGTGGTACCACTGCCGGTGAAGAAACAGGTATATATTTCCGGATCTGCTTTTAGAAAAGATAAAATTCGTTCATGAGCCCAATGATATTGCTCTGAAGAGATACGCGCGGAAAAGTGTAAAATACTATGAGTATTGGCATAATGATTATAAAAAGCTTCAACAGCATCGTGTGCGGCACGCATCATTAATGTGGAAGCAGTCGAATCCAAATAAATGCGGCGGCTTTTTCGGCCGTCAGCGGTTTTATATACTGTATCCAGACCGATGAAATCAGCAGCAACTTTGGATAATAATTTGTCTCTTGTTTTAAGATTATTCATGGTTGAAATTAAAAAATTCTTGTAGCCAATGTTGAGTAAGAATAATATTACAATTCCTTAAAATATATACATTCCTTATACCATTTTTCATAACTGACTTTCTGGTAAACAAAACAGTCGATACTGCACTTGGCTTTGCCAATGCATATTTGCGGCGGATTATCACGAACCTTGCTATGCAAAATCACAATAAACTGATTAAAGGGTTTCTTAGCATATTGCCCCATATTGGTTAAAGCAGAATAAGCAAATTCTAAATCTTTATTCGCACGATTGCGATCCACCATTATATCCACCTGATAAACGCGTCCCTCCCGGGTTTGATAAACTGAGACGCCTACCAATTCCGGCGCGGAATGATTACGCTGGAAATAACGGGGTGTCATGGCTTTTAATTGTTCATCACTGAATTTTGGCTTGGCAAACAACAGTAATGGCAAAAGAAATAATAATAGGTTTTTCATATCATCGTCCTCTTTTGTAAAATAGAAATAATATGATCAGGAGGAATCCTGCTGCAATAAGTATTGCTATCTGAATACGTTGTCGCGAATATACAATGGACGCGGCCTCAATGATGTAATCATCGTTAATGTACTCACTCAACCCAAAAGACCACTTTAACGTATCTCCGGAAATGGTATCGGCATTGGTAGATGTAATCACTCCCGGCATAAATACCCGGTATTGAAATTGATCATCTTGTAATTCGCTCGTAAGGCGCAGTTCTTTTTCATAGATATCTGTCGCACGGCTTAAAAGAGCGCTATATCCAACAGGTAAATCATTTTGAAATGGGCGCAGCATTTGGTCTATGAAATATTGTTTATTTTCCAATTCTTCAAAAAGCTTTTTTTGGTGGACCCGCGCCAATGTATTGCGAATATGATTTATGACACGTTCGGAAAGGTCAGGGTCTATTGTTGTTTCAGGATCACTTTGCAAATCATTGATTCCGGCAGAGCACATATAATAAAAGGCTTCATCTATCCAGCGGGTGGAATCCTTATCGCTTTCCTGAAGACTTTTTCCAAAGGCCGGGTATTTTAGATACACATTTCTTCCTTTAAATACATTTCGCAGTGTATAACGTGTTGTAAAAAATCCATCAGTTCGCCGTATTTGAATTGGGTGTTGCAGAGCAATTAGAGAATCCTCCCTTGACGTGAATAATAATGTCCCTTCTGCAATACCGCTTGTATTCATAACCCATATATCATCTTTTTCCTCGTGTTCTTTTTCTATTTTCGTGACCCAATTTGCCCCCGAAGGATGGGGGAAGTCGCGATTAAAGACGTCTGTTGAATCCCCCCGGGTGAGGAAATTCATTGTATAACGTCCATCGGGATGAACCCTGACGGAAATAAGCGTTTCTACGCAACCGGTGAAAAGAACACCGGAAAAAGCAAAAATCAATATGTTAAACTTATTATGTGTGAATATAGACATAGATACGGGGCAGGTAAATATAACATAACCAACCTGTAATTCCGCCTATTAGACTATCTATTGGATAATGATATGAACAAATGAATGTTGATAAAGTGATGGCAATAAAAGCAAAGATCCACAATAGTTTTAATTTGGGTAAAAATATATTGGCGTATATACATGTAATCAATGCTCCTGCCACATGAAGGCTTGGGAACGCACCGCCCCCGGCATCCAGTTGGTAAATCAAGTTCATAATGGGAATGAATAATATACCATCGGGAATGATCTCCGGTCTTAATTGGACCGGCCCGTCCACCGGGATTAATATGATTAACCATTGGTGAATAATGCAGGTCAAAGTGATGACAAAAATATATTCAGGTATTTTTGGATGCCGGGATTTATAAACAATCCATGCCGGGATGCCAAGCAGCAGGTAATATGAGAAATAAATAAAGTGAAAAATCTCCAGTCCAATCAGATTAAGTTTTTTGGGAAGAATTTCATATAAAGGTAATTGAAATAATGCCAAATCCCATTTAGAGAAAAAGGAATCCAGGCTGAATGGAATAACTGAATATCGTAATTCACACGCTTGTGGATAATGCCAGATGAGAAGGAAAATCGGGTAAAATGTGTGTAAAAATTTAAATGGCTGCCGATCATAATGTTTTACCGCCCAGGCAGAAAAAAATATCCAGACGGAAATAATTATATTTAGTTGAATATGCCCGGTCCAATTGGGGATATTGTAATTAAACAGAAGGATGTGTACAGTTAACAGCAGTTCATATAAGAGAATCAGTTTATCAACAAGGTTCAGCATAATTAAAAAAATCCCATTGTATATTAAAAGGATTCCGATTTTATAACCGCCCCTAAAATCCCCTCCTCATACGAGGAGGGGCCTTGTGGGGTGGTGAGATAAATATTTAGATGGAAAAAATTAAAATGTCATTCGCAGTGAATTTTGGATTGCTCTGATAATAAGCAGAGCATCGGCACCGGAAACGGTCCCGGATGGGTTGAAATTTCCTGTAAGCAGATCGGTTTGCATGATCCCTCTTTCAGCACAGAGAGCCATGGCATTATAGGCATAATGGCTGCTGGGGACATCGCTGAATCTGGATGGGCTTTCTCCAAAATAACGTGTTTCTAAACTAGCATCACGTGTTGCGACGACCAGCAAACGTTGTACGGCCATAGCGTATTCTGCCCGGGTAATAACCTCGTCAGGGTGAAATTTCCTATCAGGACTGACTTCCAGCACACCGTATTGGGTCATTTCGTTAATCCACGTTTCTGCCCAATGACCTTTGCTGTCGATTGGATTAGCTGCTGATGTGCCGCTGGCATTAAACTGTCCCGGCGTTTGAAAGCCAGCGTTTTGCTGAGGCATTCTTGCGAACAATTCACTAATCTTTAATTCTTCCGCAAATAATACGGCAAGATCGGCGCGAGTGATTTTTTCACGCAGAGCAACTTTTTTCCCAACAGGAGTCCCGGGCATAGCCCGGACAATTTTCTGGGCTAAATTCCATTTGGCATCGGCTTTACCGGCATAATCACCTTTCTTATTCACGACTTTTCGGAAATAAGACCCGGCTTCATTAAAATCGTAGTTATATAAATGAGCTACACCATAATAATACAAAGATGCTTCGTGGTTTTTCTTTTTTTTCAGTGCTTTGTCTAACAGTTTTGTGGATCGTTTAAACCATTTCTTCTCATGATCGCGGAGTGTGATCCACACCCTGGCTCCCAAAGCTAATACATCAGGGTCCTTGCCGCCCTTGCTCACACCCTTATCCACATTTTTCTTGGCTTCTTTGAAATTTTCGAGATGGGCATAAGCTAACCCCAAACCACAGTATCCGATGGCGAATTTTTTATCGAGATCAACCGATCGTTGAAATGATGTTAGCGCGGCACTATAATTACCGGATTCCACAGCCCGCATACCAGCCTTGAAATGATATTCAGGAGTATCTACGTCACTTTGAGGTTTTTGGCTGCACCCGGCAATAATGAAAATAGCCAATGCAGAATAAAGTAAATGTCTCATGGTTTTACCCTTATCGTTAGTACAACTTGTTGGAATATAAGGTAAAATTTATTGAAAAAAAAAGACAGTGATTATTAAAAATTGATTTACATCACATGGCGTGATGTTTATAATTGCATATAGAAAAAGGTATAGATAACTTCCCTGAACACTCAATATAGGGGTTTTCTTGATGATGAAGTCTGATTTACACATCAAAACAATTGGCTTAATAATATTGTTATCCATTTCTGGCCTTTGGGCGCAAGCTCAAATTGCTCAAGGAGTCGGTTATGGGCAAACAAAAGATGCTGCCATAGAGCAAGCAAAACGGGATGCGGTGGAAGTTGGCTTGGGGGCATTTATTTCCTCAGAAACAGTAGTGACGGCCACGTCTTTGAGTGATAATATTTATTCCAAGGCTCAGGGGTTTGTAAAAACATTTAAAATTGTTTCTGAAAAACAGGGTCCCGATGGGCTCTGGGAAGTCACCCTGGATGCCGAGGTGACGCAAATGCTGGATCAGGTCATGCAAGATGAGGCGGCACTCCAGACATTGCTGAACGCCATGAATCGCCCGAGGATCATTTTTATGATCAAGGAAATTAATCTTATTGACAATATGCCCACCGATTTTGCCGAGACAAAATTATTAAGCATGTTTTATAATAAAGGGTTTGATGTGGTAGACCGACAACTCGTCCAGGCATTAAAAGGTCAACCCGATTATGAGCAGGCTTTGGCTGGAAATGTATCCGCTGCGGCAAAAATTGCCAGTATGCTTGGGGCAGAGGTGATTGTAATTGGCACTGCGAAAATTTCATCTGGCGGAAAAGTGTATAATATGTACTCAGGCCAAGCGAATATAAACGGAAAAATTGTCCGGGCGGATACTGGTGAAATTTTAGCAGTGGTTCCTAATGCTCATGGTAAAAAACCACATATTTCGATTTCCACAGCCGGAGTAAACGCTACCAATGATGCAGCTGAAAAATTAGGTAATGATATTATCCGTCAGCTAATCTTAAAATGGAGCACTCAACAGTCCAATTTCACTAAAGTGTATATTGTTCTGAAAAATGCTGATTTTATGTCCTATATGACGTTTGAATCATTTTTAAAAGCACAGACTGTATCCGGGATCAGGAATGCTTATGCAAAAAGCCTGAACGATGGTGTGGCAGAATATGAAGTAGAATTTGAAGGAAAATCCCAAGCTCTGGCCATGGGCTTAAGTCGAACATCTCCGGATGGTTTGGATTTTAAAGTCACAGGTATATCCGGCAACCGTATTACAGTAGAAATAATTCAATAATAGCGAGGTAATGTATGAAACATTTATTCATTTTATTATTCAGTCTGGCTTTCTTAATGGGACAATCGTCTTTTGTCGGCGAACAATTTGATCGGGGATCCATCAATTATTCCGAGCGCACCATCCAAGCTACGGGAATTGGATTTATACCGGAAAATGTTATTAATGCCGGGCAAGCCCGCCGGGCAGCCTTGCGCATTGCGAAACAGGATGCCATGCGTCAGCTCATTGAAATTGTAAACGGTGTGGTTGTGACCAGTGAAACAACCATGAGCAACGCCATGTTCGATGATGTAATCAAATCGCGAGTGCAAGGAGCAATTCGCGGTGCTCGGCAAATAGGTGAACCGCGCTATATAAGCGTTACGTCTATTGAAGTAACCTATGAAGTTCCCATGGGCGGAATTGCTGACGTGATAACACCGCCAACCGGATTTTTGTCTGCGCCGGCAGCCGGCGGCACAGCACCATCGGCAGAAACAGCCGCACCCACAACATCTGGAATAACCGGACTGATTATTGATGTACGCGGCCTTAATTTGCGCCCCGCTATGTCACCGCGAATTTTAGATCAGAATGGTGGTGTTGTCTATGGGCCGGGGAATTATACTCGTGAATATGCCGTCCAGAATGGTGTAGCCGGTTACGCCAAGGGTTTGGATAGGGCTCGGGCAGATGAACGCGTCAAAGGAAACCCGTTGGTCATAAAAGGTATTTCCGCCAGCGGAACCAACAAAGTAGATGTAGTGATTGCCAATGCGGATGTTATGAAAATTCAGTCAGCAAACAGCACCAATGGTATCTTACGTGACTGTAGAGTGGTTTTTGTTCTGGATTGATTTAACTTCATTAATACATCAGCTTTATAATAATAGGCAAGATGTGGAAAAAATTTTGAGAGCATCATCGAACATAAAACGCCCGCCTGCCCCGATTGGAATTAATAAAAGGGGGCGGGCAGGTAAATATTTAATACATAAATTGGTCTCATTAAATAATTACGTTTTAAAAATTATTGAATAGCATGATTTTTCTATCTTTGCTTATTTTATTACTGAGTATAGTTAGACGTTTTTATGGTGAATTATGCAGGATAAAAATATAAATATATAAGGGAATGAACGATTTGAAAAATATGATTAAATGGATCAGTGTAATTTTAATGACTGTAAGTTTGGGAATTGCCCAAAACGAAAGTGAGGTCGCCGTCGTACCTGCCGATACTACCAAAGACCCCGGATTAAAACCGGGAGACTTGGCTCCGTCATGGGCGCTGATGTATGCACCAGGGAAATTTGAATTTTCGAAAACCTGGACGGTTGAACGGGATCAAAAATTGCGCTTATTCATGACCCAGCCCGTCCGCCACCCTGTGGTTTTAAGCTTTTTTGCCACATGGTGCAAACCCTGTATGAAAGAATTGCCCCACCTGGAAAATGTGTACCAAACTTATAAAGATAAACCGGTTAAATTTTTTCTTGTAGATATAACAGAAGCCACCAGAAATAATGAAGGGTATGAAGATTCGCCCAAGGCGGGTCCATTCCTCAGGGAAAAGGGGATAACCATACCCATATTATTCGACACCCGGGGAATTGTCAAAGAACGATATGGTGCAAAAACATTGCCTCGATTGTTTGTCGTTGATAAATTCCAGACAATACGTGCTGTCAGGCAAGGATTTCGCGAAGACGAGGACTTGGAAGGCGAGTTATCCACACTGATTGATGAATTACTAGCCGAAGAAGAATAGCGTGTGTGTGCCAGCGCACGGAAACATTTAACAATCATTTGATAAATTGGAGCGCACTATGATGCTAACCAAAGTCAGAATTATTTTAAAGCTTTCATTCTTGTTGTTGCCGGTGTTTTTACTGGCCCAAGGAAACCCTACACTAAACGAGCAGACTGCGGCTGACCTTGCTGCCGGCAAATACACCGTAGCCGTATTGGATTTTGAAGGACGGGGAATTTCCCAATTGGAAGCAGCGACGCTCACAGACAGACTTTCCTCTGAACTGGCGAATACCAATGCAATTATCCTGGTAGAACGAGGCCAGATGTCGGAAATATTAGAAGAACAGGGGTTTCAACAATCGGGATGTACTACGGATGAATGTGCGGCTGAGGTAGGAGCCCTGCTGGGTGTCCACAATATGATTTCCGGAGCATTCGGTAAATTGGGGAACACATACACTATTGATGCCAAAATGTTTTCGGTAGAAACCGGAGCGACCGTTAAAACGGTCAGTAAATCTTACAAAGGAGAAATTGACGGTCTGATTACCGAAATTGAAATCCTGGCATGGGAGATCTTGAGCTTAACTCCTCCCGAATATTTATTAGCCAAACAAAAAGCGTCTGACGTACCTGTGGCTCAAGTATCACAAAAAGAAAAAGGCAGTGGATGGCTTCTTTGGACAACGTTGGGGCTTGCTGCCGCTGGTGGCGGAGTCTACTATTACTTAAATTTAGAGCCAACTCCGTCGGCGCTGCCCGAACCTCCGGCAATGCCTTAATAAGGATTTTACAGGGTGGCGTTCAAAAGAAATATGGAATCCATCAACCATGCACTACAGTGTATAAATGTTGATGGAGAACTATCTCCCCAATATGCTTTTCGATGTGGCGATTTCAAAAAATTGGGTAAACTCAAATAAATATGAAGGTATGAGTGAGAAAGATTTTATTAAAAATTATCGAGGTCTCCAGACCTCTATATCAAAGTCGGGAGACTTTGATAATCGTGAATATAATCAAAGTTTTTTAACACCAAACCTTTCAAAGATTTCCCAAAGGGATCAGAACAGGTAGAACCTTTGAAAGGTTAAATAAAATAATGATTGATATCGAAAAACTTAAACCGGAAATTGTGGAAAGGCTGAAACCACTAAAGCCAGACAAAATTATTTTATTTGGGAGTTATGCCTATGGAAACCCCACAGAAGATAGCGATATTGATTTATTTTTAATCAAAAATATTACACCCCAAAACGCAAGAGAATACAAGTTGAGTGCGAGGAAAAAAATAAGAAGTTTAATTTCAGAATATAAAATTGGATTTGATATAATAGTTGCATCCGATGATTTTATAAAAAGTAGGGAAGATTATTTTTATAAAGTAGATATATTGCAAAATGGAAAAGTGATTTATGAATAAAAAAGCATCTATAGAATGGCTTGTGATTGGATATCACGACTTAAAATCTGCTCAATTGCTTTTCGAAGTTAATCATTACACAGATAGTATTGGCAATGACCTTCAGCAATCTATAGAAAAAATACTAAAATCAATATTGGCTTATCAAAATTTAAAAATATTAAAAACACATAATTTGTATGAAATATATGACAGTATAAAATACAAATTGGAATTACAAGATAACGAATTAGTTATGCTTGAAAAAGCGACAGAATATTTTATAGAAGATAGATATCCAAACCCAAATTATTGTTTACCGGAAAAAGGAGAAATCAAAGAAATGTTAGAATTTGCCGAGGAACTTTTTGATCGAGTGTGCAACATTCTTGATATTGACAAATCAGACGTGACGAAATAATGAAAACAGATTTTAATAAAAATTATAGAGGTCTCCGGATCTCTATTTCAAAGTCAGGAGACTTTCATAATCATGATTATAATCAAAATTATTTAACAACAAACCTTTCAAAGGTTAAATAAATCGGGACAGGTAGAACTTTCATACAGTTGAATAACTAAAATGAAAACCAAGACGGAAGTATTAACGATTATTAGACAACTTCGGCAGGAGCTGCAAACGAGCTATGGTTCTCGTCTGAAGGAGGTTTACTTATTCGGATCATATGCCAGGGGGGATGCCGATGATGATTCCGATATTGATGTCGCTGTTGTGCTCGATCGAATATCCAGCCGTTTTAAGGAAAGACAGCGATGCAGTGAAATCCGAGCTAATCTTTCTTTAGAAAATAATTGCGTGATCAATCCGTTTTTCTTCAATGAAAAAGAATTTAAAGGTGGTAGATACATGCTACAAAGAAATATAGCGAAGGAGGGAATACTTATTTGAGAGAAGAAATAATTCAACATATTAACCGGGGTAAACATTACATTCAAGTTGCTGAGGATCTGGCAGAGTTATCTTATTGGGATGATGTCATAAGTAGAGCTTATTATGCTATGTTCCACACAGCGACCGCCGTTTTATTAAGTATGGATATTAGTAGAAGTTCACATCACGCACTTAATTCGGCATTTGATGAATAAAAAGTTCCATCGTTATCTTTTAGATGGATTCTCAGCTCGCAGTGATAGTGATTATGAGCCTGTCACAGAGGCAAGTGCAGAAAACGCTTTGATTATAATAGATCAAGCGAAAGAATTTTTAGAGGCAGCAAAAGAATTATTACGGATTCAATGAATCGTGAAAACAGCAATTATTTAAAGTGATAAAATAATTTCAACAATGGAGATGATTTTATGCGTAAAGCGCTAAAAAATAAAATTATTAATGAGACGACCATGAACCTTAAGATCGGAAGAGCGTCGTGTAGGGAAAGAGTGTAGATCTCGGTGGTCGCCGTATCATTAAAAAAAAAAACAAA
>CAJVYU010000029.1 GCA_913009735.1 uncultured Fidelibacterota bacterium | reverse complement strand
CTCGAGCGCCTTCTGCTAATGCTTTCACGCGTCCGTGATAAGGGAATCCATTTCGGTCAAATACCACTTTTTCAATTTTATTCTTTTTCGCTTTTGCAGCGAGATGCTCACCAACAAGTTTACTTTGTTCAACTTTACTGCCGATTTTCTCTACTTTCGCTTGTAAATCTTTATCCATCGTTGAAGCTGATGCTAATGTGGCTCCTTTCAAATCATCAATAATTTGAGCTGAAATATTTTTATTACTTCTATTTACAACCAAGCGGTATCGATCAGCATGGAAACGATTATCCCGTTTGCTGCGATTTCGTCTGCGGTTAAAGCGTATATTTTTAACTTTATCTTGACTCATAATTAGTCGCCGCCTCCGACAGTTTTACCTTGCTTTGAGCGTACATATTCGTTTTTATATCTGATTCCTTTACCCTTATAAGGCTCCGGCTTTCTAAATGATCTTATTTTAGCTGTGACTTCACCAACCATTTGCTTGTCTATACCACTAATGGTTATTTCTGTTCGATTCGCAGAAATAGTTATTCCTTCAGGCGGATCAAAAGCAATGCTGTGAGAATACCCTAACTGCAACACCAACCGATTCCCTTCCATACTTGCTTGATAACCAATACCTCTGATTTCCAGCTCTTTTTGATATCCTTCCGATACGCCATGAATTGCATTGGCTACTAAAACGCGAATTGTTCCGTGCAATGCTCTGTGGCTTTTGATATCTGATGACCTGGTAACGTTAACATGGCCATTTTCTTGTTCAACTTTTATATCCCGATGAACATTGACTTGCAATTCACCTTTTGGGCCTTTGAGTGACACCAAATTAGGTTGAATGTCAACAATGACACCTTCAGGGATTATAATTGGTTCTTTTCCTATTCTTGACATCTTCCTACCAAACGTTGCAAATAACTTCTCCGCCAACACCTATTTTCTTTGCGGTCTTATTTGAAATAATTCCTTTAGATGTTGACAAAATTGAAATACCAAGCCCGTCGAGTACGCGGGGTAAATCTTTTTTATTTTTATAAATTCGTAAACCTGGTTTACTAACTCGTTCAATACCTGCAATCACAGGACTTCCTTGATAATCGTATTTAAGAAATATCCGAATTTGTTTTTTAACCTTATCATCGATCAATATAAAATCTTCAATATATTTTTCTTCTTTTAAAATAAATAAAATTCGCATTTTTTCATTCGAGGAGGGAATATTAACCCAACGTTTTTTGGCTCGTAAGCCATTACGAATACGTGTTAACAAATCTGCAATTGGATCCGTCATGCTCATTACAAATTTCTCCTTACCAACTGGCCTTAGTTATACCAGGGATTTCACCCTTTAAAGCCATTTCACGAAAACAAATTCTGCATAAACCAAATTTTCTTAAATATCCATCAGGGCGTCCGCAGTTAAAACAACGATTATATCCCCTGGTAGAAAACTTTGGTTTCCTTTTTGATTTAACAATGAGTGATTTTTTTGCCATTAAGCAGCCTCTACGACTTCATCTTGTTTAACAGGTTTATCCCGTAAAGGAAACCCAAATTCTTTTAACAACCCGTACGCTTCATCATCCGTAGATGCTGTTGTTGTAATGGTTACATCCATGCCTCTGATTGAGTCTACTTTATCATAGTCAATTTCAGTAAAAATAATTTGCTCTTTTACACCAAATGAATAATTGCCTTTACGATCAAAAGATTTGAAAGATAAACCTCTAAAATCTCTTGTACGCGGCAACGCAATTGAAATAAGTCTCTCAAAAAATTCATACATACGATTTCCCCGAAGATTGACTTTACATCCAACTGGGAATCCAATACGTATTTTGAAGTTTGAAATATCTTTTCTTGCACGAGTAACCACAGCTTTTTGTCCGGTAACACGCGTCAATTCTTCTACAGCATTTTCTAAAGCTTTCGGGTTAGTTTTTGCATCACCGATTCCAATATTTAATGATATCATTGTAATACGCGGAACTTCCATTATATTTTTATAACCGAATTGTTTTATTAATGCAGGTACAATTTTTTCATGGTATCGCTTTTTTAAATTGGGTGTATACACCGCTTTAGTGGGAGTGCTTTTTTTCGGAGCACTCTTTTTTGCGGTTTGCTTTTTTACAGTCTGCTTTTTTACAGTTTGCTTTTTTGCTGTGGTTTTTTTAGCAGTTGTTTTTTTAGGTGTTTCTTTTTTTGTCTCTTTTGTAGCCATGATATTATTCTAATTCGTCTCCGGTCTTTACAGCAATTCGCACCTTACGACCATTATCTAAATATTTATATCCAACACGTGTAGCATTTCCTTTATACACGGGTAACACATTTGAAACGTGCAAAGGTGCTTCTTTCTCAACAAAACCACCTGCAGGATTATCCTGGGAGGGGCGCGTTGCGCGTTTTACCAGGTTCACTCCTTCAATAATTACTTTATTTACATCAGGAAAAATATACAGCACCTTACCTTCTGACCCCTTGTGATTTCCACTAATAACCCTCACAATCATATTTTTCTTAATATGCATTACAATACCTCCGGAGCCATAGAAATAATTTTCATATAACCGCCATCACGCAGTTCACGTGCAACCGGTCCAAAAATACGTGTTCCTCTGGGCTCACCTGCACTATTTAACAAAACAGCGGCATTATCATCAAATCGAATGTAAGTACCATCTTTTCGTCGAATTTCTTTGCGTGTTCTTACAACTACTGCGCGAGACACTTCACCTTTTTTCACCATACCGCCAGGAATAGCATTTTTTACCGTTATGACGATAATATCACCAACGGTTGCATATCTTCTTTTAGAACCACCAATGATCTTGAAGCACAATACTTCCTTTGCACCAGTATTATCTGCAACTTTTAATCGCGTTTCTTGCTGAATCACTTTTTCTATCCAACCTTTACTGATTCTCTAATAATTTCACTTACCTGCCAGTGAATATGTTTACTGATAGGTTTTGTTGAAGAAATGCGCACGATATCCCCGGTTTTTGGAACAACATTACCGACATGCGCCATGTACTTTTTAGTATCATTAATAATTTTCTTATACATCTTATGGGGAATTCGTCTGGTCACTTTTACTACAACGGTTTTTTCCATTTTTGCACTGACGACTTCACCCGTTAAAGATTGTCTTTTTCGTTCCATAATTATTGAACACCTTTTTCTTCACGAATACCTTTAGAATATTCGTTAATCGCTGTTTTGATTTGAGCAATTTCTCTTCTTAAATGCTTGATTTGAACTGGATTTTCTAATTGTTGTAATGATTTTTGAAATCTCAAATTTTGTATAGCTTCTAAATCTTCTTGAAGCTTAACTCCCAATTCTTCAGTGTTCATTTCAGCTAAATTAGAACGCTTCATTATCCCTCTTTCCGCTCAACGATTTTTGTTTTAATCGGTAATTTATGTGAGGCATTTGTAAATGCGAGCTCTGCCATTTCCCGATCAACACCTTCAATTTCAAATAAAATGCGGCCCGGTTTCACAACTGATACCCAATATTCCGGTGCACCTTTACCCTTACCCATACGAGTTTCAGCAGGTTTTTTAGTAATGGGTTTATCAGGAAAAATACGTATCCACATTTTACCGGTCTTACGTACGACTCTCGAAATTGTAATACGCGCGGCTTCTATCTGCCTGGCCGTGATCCAACCCGGTCCCATTGCTTTAAGACCATAACTGCCAAATGCGACTTTATATCCTCTTTTCGCCATCCCGCGACGATTACCTCGGTGATGTCGTCTAAATTTTACTTTTCTCGGTTCTAACATAATGAACTCTTAAGCTGATTCCCCGTGACAAATCCAAACTTTAATCCCAATGATACCGTAAGCAGTTGTAGCTTCAGTTAATGCATAATCAATATCGGCTCGTAGTGTATGGAGAGGAACTCTACCTTGATGAAATTTCTCACTTCTGGCAATTTCCGAACCACCTAATCGACCGGCTACATTTATACGAATACCCTGCGCGCCCATCCTCATTGTTGATTGTATCGCTTTACCGACAACTCGTCTATAAGAAATCTTTTTTACCAACTGATGAGCTATGTTTGCACCCACAAGAGCAGCATCCAGTTCGGGGCGCTTTACTTCAGAAATATTAATCTGGACATCTTTTTCAGTTAATTGATTAATTTCCTGCTTTAGACGCCCAACTTCTTCGCCACCTTTACCAATAACAATACCTGGACGTGCAGTTAAAATAGTTACAGTGACCATTTTGGATGTTCGACTAATTTCAACTCTAGAAATACCGGCGTTTGGTAAACGCAGTTTAATATATTTACGAATTCTAACATCTTCTTCAAGATTTTTTGCAAATGACTTGTCTGCGTACCAATTCGAACGCCAATTTCTATTGACAATTAAACGAAAACCAATTGGATGTGTCTTTTGACCCAAAATTGCTCCTTATTTATCACTGACCACGATAGTCACATGACTTGTGGGTTTATTTAATTTGGAAACCCTGCCCATCGAAGCAGCGCGAATACGTTTCATATGCGGTCCACCATTTACAAATGCTTTTGAAACAATTAATCCATCAGGATCAATATTCGAATCTTCAGCACTTTGCAGCAAATTACTTACCGCTGAGCGGATTGTCTTCTCAAGTACACTCGCAGCTTTTTTCGTTGAAAAATGCAAATAATTCAACGCATCACCCACATTTTTACCCCGAACTTCATCCATAACTATACGAATTTTATACGGCGACTGCCTTACGTAACGACTAACGGCTTGAGCTTCCATTATTACTTTCTATCTCCTGAATGCATTCTAAAAATTCTTGTTGGTGAAAATTCACCTAATTTATGCCCAACCATATTTTCTGAAATAAAAACTGGAATAAATTTATTCCCGTTGTGAACAGCAAATGTATGTCCAACAAATTCGGGCGTAATCATAGAGCGTCTCGACCATGTTTTGATAACTCTTTTCTTTCCGCTTTCATCCATTGCATGAATTTTTTTAAGAAGTTTTTCATCCACGAAAGGACCTTTTTTAATAGATCTTGGCATCCTACTTTCTCCTCTTCACAATATAATCGTTAGACTTCTTTTTCTTCTTACGTGTTTTATAACCTTTTGTAGGTTTACCCCAAGGTGTAGTAGGATGACGACCACCTGAAGATTTACCTTCACCTCCACCCATGGGGTGATCAACCGGATTCATTGCAACACCGCGAACTCTCGGTCTAATTCCTAACCATCGAGAACGACCGGCTTTTCCTGAAACGACCTGCTCATGTGATTTATTACCCACTTCACCAAGTGTGGCATAGCATTCATCACGAATCAAACGAATTTCATTAGACGGAAGTCTTAGTGTAGTAAAACCGCCATCCCTGGCCATCACCTGGGCTGACGCGCCTGCGCTGCGTACCATTTGCCCGCCTTTTCCCGGAACTAATTCTATATTATGAATAAACATACCCGTTGGGATATTCTTCAGGGGCAAAGCATTTCCAACTTTTAAAGGAGCACCTTCTCCTGAAGTAATCGTATCACCGACTTTTATGCCAAATGGAGAAAGAATATAACGTTTTTCACCATCTGCATAATGCAATAATGCAATATTTGCAGAACGATTCGGATCGTATTCAATCGCGACAACTTTTGCCGGAACATCATACTTATCACGTTTAAAATCAATTATGCGATAACGTTGTTTATGGCCGCCACCACGATGGCGTGACGTAATTCTACCATTATTATTTCTACCACCGGTTTTCCGCTTTGCAACAGTTAAACTTTTCTCCGGTGTACTTTTGGTAATCTCTGCAAAATCAGGACGAGTAGAAAATCGATTTCCCGGAGTGGTCGGCTTAATAGATCTTACGCCCATGATTAGGACTCTCCCCCAACTAGGTCAATGTTAAAACCTTCTTTTAATGTAATAACCGCTTTTTTCCAATTTGAACGACGACCGTTCGTACGGATGGTTCTTCCACCGCTTCGCATTGTCATTTGCTTGGTTTTTCCTAAACGATTCATGGTTGCAATTTTTTCAACTTCTACATCAAAACGCTTTTCAATTGCAGATTTTATTTGAATTTTATTTGCAGAGCCTTCCACCTGAAAAGCATATTTACGTTCGGATTCTTCCAGACGGCTCATTTTTTCAGTAAATATAGGTTTAATAATTATTTCTCTTGTGGACATTATTGCACCATTAATTGTTCAGTTAAAATATCCACACCTGATTTTTCCGCTAAAATAACATCGCAATCAATTAAATCATATGTGCTTGCATCTTTGGCTTCAATAATAGCGATATTGGGAATATTTCTACCCGCCAAGAAAACAGATGAGTTTGATTCACCCAATAATACTGTCACTTTTTTATCAGCTATTTTTAATTCATTTAAAATTTTCATGAATTCTTTAGTTTTAGGATCGGTTACACTTATTTCATCCATAATAATTAGACCGTCATTATTTGCTTTGTATGACAATATAGACCGACGGGCTAATAGTTTCATTTTCTTTGGCATTTTATACGAATAGCCATGAGGCTGCGGTCCAAAAACAGTACCTCCCCCACGCCACAAAGGTGAACGGGTAGAGCCTGCACGGGCAACACCACGACCTTTTTGTTTGAAAGGTTTGCGACCGCCACCACGGACCATACCTCGGCTTTTCGAAGAATGGGTTCCTTGCCGGCTATTGGTCAACTCTGATTGGACTGCGCGATAAACAACATCTTTATTTGGCGTAATTCCAAACACAGATTCATTCAACTTCATCTTTGAAGCTTTGCTACCATCTTTTTTATAAACTTGCAATTCCATAATTATTTCTTAATCAGTACATAACTGTTATTAACACCAGGTACAGCCCCTTTTATAAACAGCTGATTTTTTTCACTATCCACTTTGACTATTTCAAGGTTCTTTACAGTAACTTTTCGAACACCGGCATGGCCAGCCATTTTCATTCCTTTAAAAACCCTGGAAGGATCAGACCCTTGTCCGATTGAACCCGATGATCGTAAATATTCTCTTTGTCCATGAGTTTGAGGGCCACGACTGAAGCCATGACGTTTAATGACACCGGTAAACCCTTTCCCTTTGGATGTACCAGTTACATTAACCAAATCACCTTCTTTAAATATGGATGCGCTAAACTCCTGTCCCACCTTGTAATCAAATCCTGATATTGGCTCAAATTCGGACAACACTTTTTTAGGGGATATTTTTGCTTTCGAAAACAAACCCTTCATAGGTTTATTGGTATGCTTTTCTTTTCGCTCCCCAAAACCAAGCTGCACAGCTGAATAACCATCTTGTCCATCCGTTTTGATATGAGTTACGACACAAGGCCCGGCCTCTACAATGGTTACGGGGAACACTGCCCCCTCATTACCAAAAATCTGTGTCATTCCAATTTTCTTTCCTATTAGTCCACGCATAATTAGACCTTAATCTCTATATCAACACCAGCTGGTAGATCTAGTTTCATCAGCGCCTCAACTGTTTTCGGTGTGGAATTCAAAATATCTACAACGCGCTTATGAATTTTCGTTTGAAATTGCTCTCTTGACTTCTTATCAACAAAGGGGGATCGTAACACTGTATAGATTGTTCGTTTTGTAGGCATAGGAATTGGACCGGAAATAACAGCTCCCGTTGATTTTGCAGTTTTTACGATTTTCTCTGTGGACTTATCCAACAGATGATGATCATAAGCTTTGAGACTAATACGTATAGTTTGATTTGCCACGTTCTATCCTTTACTCAACAATCTCCGTTACAACACCGGCACCCACAGTACGTCCGCCTTCACGAATAGCAAAGCGCAGTTCCTTATCCATGGCTATGGATGTGATCAATTCAACATCCATCACAATATTATCACCCGGCATTACCATCTCTGTACCCGCCGGTAACGTCACCACACCGGTTACATCTGTGGTCCTAAAATAAAACTGCGGACGATATCCATTGAAAAATGGAGTGTGACGTCCACCCTCTTCCTTCTTCAATACATATACATTCGCCTTAAATTTTGTATGGGGGGTTATGGAACCAGGCGCGGCCAAAACCATCCCTCGCTTCAACTCTTCCTTATCAATCCCGCGAAGCAATAAACCTGCGTTATCTCCTGCCCGGCCTTCATCCAGCAACTTCCTGAACATCTCAACTCCCGTGACTGTGGTCTTCTTATGCTCGCCCATTCCTATCATCTCCACAACATCACCTACCTTCACTATGCCGCGTTCAATTCGTCCGGTACCTACTGTACCGCGACCGGTTATGGAAAATACATCTTCCACAGGCATTAAAAAGGGACGGTCAACATCTCGCTTCGGTTCCGGTATAAAATTGTCACAAGCCTCCAGTAAATCAACAATACATTGGTTGGCTGCTTCATCATCGGGATTACTTAAGGCATTCAAGGCGCTCCCCTTGATGATGGGCGTATCATCTCCCGGAAAATCGTACTCATTTAATAAATCTCTTAACTCCATCTCTACTAATTCTATTAACTCAGGATCATCCACCTGGTCCGTCTTATTCATAAATACTACCATACTCGGCACATTTACCTGACGAGCCAATAATACGTGCTCTCTCGTCTGAGGCATTGGACCATCCGCTGCACTCACTACCAGTATTGCACCGTCCATCTGCGCGGCTCCTGTAATCATGTTCTTAATATAATCCGCATGTCCCGGGCAATCTACATGGGCATAGTGACGGGCTTCCGTCTCATACTCCACATGCGCTGTCTGGATCGTAATTCCCCGCTCTCGTTCCTCCGGGGCATTATCTATACTGTCAAATGAACATACCTCCGCCATTCCGCGGGCTGACTGCACCAACGTTATCGCCGCCGTCAGGGTCGTCTTGCCATGATCTACATGACCGATCGTCCCTATGTTTAAATGAGGTTTTGTTCGCTCGAATTTTTCCTTAGACATCTCTTTACTCCGTTACTTGGATTTATGAAGCTCTTCCATGTATTTTTTCTACAATTTCTGTTTCCACACTCGCCGGAACTTGCTTGTATTCAGCAAACTCCATATTGAAAATAGCTCTTCCTTGTGTCAGTGACCTTAAATCTGTAACATATCCAAACATACTGCTCAAAGGAACCTGTGCATTTATAACCTGCGCATCATTCCGCTGACTCATTCCTTGGACATTTCCTCTTCGAGAATTGATATCACCGATAACATCACCAAGGTATTCTTCAGGTACAATCACCTCAACCTGCATAATAGGTTCCATTAAAACCGGTTTCGCCTTGCGACATGCTTCTTGAATCGCCATCGATCCGGCAATTTTAAAAGCCATTTCCGAAGAATCAACATCGTGATATGAACCAAAAATCAATTCAACCCTTACATCTTCAAGGGGGTAGCCGGCAACGATACCGTTTTTCAGCGCTTCTTCTATACCTTTGCTGATAGATGGGATATACTCTCTCGGAATTACTCCACCAACAATTTTATTGTTAAAATGAAATCCCTTACCCTGCTCGTTAGGTTCGGCATTAATGACAACATGCCCATACTGTCCGCGACCACCTGACTGACGAATAAATTTCACTTCTACATTTTCCACGCGTTTAGTAATTGCCTCGGTAAATGCAACTTGCGGTTTACCAATTCGAGCCTGGACATTAAATTCTCTTAACAGTCGATCTACTAAAATTTCTAAATGTAACTCACCCATTCCGGCTATAATCGTCTGTCCGGTGTCCTGATTAATTGAGACTTTAAAAGTAGGGTCTTCCTCACCAAGCTTGACTAATGCTTTGGATAAATTTTCTTGATCTGCCTTCGAAGCCGGTTCAACCGATACCTCCACGACAGGCTCTGGAAAATCCATGGCTTCTAATAAAATAGGATCCTTCTCATTACAAAGTGTGTTTCCTGTAAATGTCTTTTTCAAACCAACTGCGGCAACAATTTCACCTGCACTTACTTCTTCAAGTTCTTCACGCTTATTTGCATGCATCAACAAAATTCTACTGACACGCTCACGCTTTCCAGTACTGGCATTATAAACATACGAGCCTTTTTTCAGTTTGCCGGAATAAACTCGCATGTAGGTTAATTTTCCTACATAGGGATCGGTCATTATCTTAAATGCCAAAGCGCTAAATGGCTGATCCGGATCAGATTTACGGATCATTTTAACATCAGAATCGAATGGATCTAAACCGTGTATTTCACCTACATCTTTTGGAGAAGGCATAAAATCCACGACCGCGTCTAATAATCGTTGAACACCTTTATTTTTAAAGGCAGAGCCGCATAGAGTCGGAATAAATGTATTATCAATACACCCTTTTCGAATAGCAGCTTTAATTTCTTCAACTGAAATATCTTCTTCGTTAAGATATTTTTTCATCAGTTTTTCATCGTATGTTGCCGTTTCTTCAATCAAATGATGACGCCATTTTTCTGCTTCTTCAACCATGTCAATTGGAATATCACCATATTCAAAACGGGCACCTAAAGAAAATTCATTATATAAAATTGCTTTCATCGACATCAAATCAATAATACCGGTAAACAAATCACCTGATCCTATTGGTAATACGATGGGAAGAGGATTTGCGCCGAGACGATCTTTTATCATTTTGAGTACATTAAAGAAATCACTACCAATTCGATCCATTTTATTTACAAATGCAATTCGAGGTACATTATACTTATCCGCTTGGCGCCAAACTGTCTCACTTTGAGGCTCTACACCACCCACAGCACAAAAAACAGCACATGCCCCATCCAATACACGCAGAGAACGTTCAACCTCTACAGTAAAATCAACGTGACCAGGAGTATCAATTATATTAATCCTGTAATCATGCCAAATCGCGGTGGTTGCAGCAGATGTGATCGTGATACCACGTTCTTTTTCCTGCTCCATCCAATCCATAGTAGCACCACCCTCATGGACCTCACCGAGTTTATGAGTACGGCCAGTATAATAAAGGACCCTCTCCGTCAAAGTGGTTTTACCAGCATCAATGTGGGCCATGATACCGATATTCCGAACTCTATCTAATGGAATATTTTTCATAATCTAAATCTTAACGAAAATGAGCAAATGCTTTGTTTGCTTCGGCCATGCGATGCGTATCGTCCTTTTTCTTAATAGCACCACCTTCTTCATTCGCAGCAGCGATTAACTCCAAAGCCAACCTGTCTGACATAGGCTTACCTTTTCTACCCTTTGCTGCATTTATAATCCAATGAGAAGCCAAGTAAAAACGACGTCTTAGCGGCACTTCAATTGGCACTTGGTAAGTTGCACCACCGATTCTTCTTGATTTCACTTCAACCATTGGTTGAGTTTTCTCAATTGCTTTCTCAAAAATTTTAAATCCGTCAGTTTTCGTCTTATTTTTAATCGAATCCATTGCAGAATAAAAAATCTTTTCTGCTACACCTTTTTTCCCGCCTTTTATTAAATAGTTAATAAACTTTGCGACTGAAAGGTCATTATAAACCGGATCAGGTAAAATTTGTCTTCGTTCTGGTCTTCTACGTCTCATAAATTCTTATTTTGGTTTCTTAGCGCCGTAACGCGAGCGACTGGTTCTGCGATCTGAAACTCCTGCTGTGTCCAATGTTCCCCGAACGATATGATACCTAACTCCTGGCAAATCTTTCACACGACCACCTTCAATTAATACAATTGAGTGTTCTTGAAGATTGTGCCCTTCCCCGGGAATATATGCATTCACTTCCCGACCGTTTGTCAGGCGAACACGTGCAACTTTTCGAAGAGCAGAATTTGGTTTTTTAGGCGTTGTTGTATAAACACGCGTACACACCCCTCTTTTATGAGGGTTGCCATTTAATGCAGGTGTAGACGTTTTCTTTGTTACAACCTTACGTCCTTTTCTTATTAATTGATTTATCGTCGGCATATCATTTCCTAAAAAGCCTGCAAAATTACCATTTATTTAGTTTTTCAGTCAATTGTTTTTAGCAGTATATATTATTTATTTAAAATTAATTGACCGCTTCTGCAATAGAGTCATCAACCACAAATGAATCCGGGTCCTCTACAAGAATTTTATTTAACCCTGGTGTTCCGGTACCTGCTGGAATCAATCGACCAACTGCAATATTTTCTTTCAATCCTAGTAAGTAATCCGTCTTACACGCCACTGCTGCATCTGTTAATATTCGAGTTGTTTCCTGAAATGAAGCTGCAGAAATGAAACTTTCCACATTTAATGATGCTTGCGTAATACCCATTAAAAGAGGTTTAAATGTGGCAGGTTTTGGCTTACGCGTTGTCGCGGGTACCTTACCACTTTCTTTCAATGCTTTATTTATTTCTCGTAATTCAGCTTTGTCGACAAGAGATTCCACTTCAAGATCAGAATCTCCAGCGGATTTTATGACAGCCATTTCCATCAATTGGCGGCTTACTTCAAAAAACTCAACTTTATTTACACGATCACCTTGCATGAATTTACTGTCACCGGGATCTTCAACATTGATCTTCTGCATCATCTGACGAACAATTGTTTCAATGTGTTTATCATTGATTTTTACACCTTGCAGACGATACACTTCCTGAATTTCGTTCACCAAATATTCGCGGACTTTTCCCGGACCCAGAATATTTAAAATATCAGTAGGTGAAATGGACCCTTCGCAAAGAGCTGTACCGGCAGTAATATGATCACCTTCGTGTACAATAATATGTTTACCATAAGGTATTGAATATTTCCGAATTTCTTCCTCATCTGTACTAAGGATATTGATTTTTCGGATACCTCTTTTAATTTCACCGAATTGTACGGTTCCGTCTATTTCACTCACCACGGCCGGATTGCTCGGCTTTCTCGCTTCAAACAATTCTGCAACTCTGGGCAAACCACCGGTAATATCTCGTGTTTTACCAATATCTTTCGGAATCTTCACCAATGTTTGCCCCTGTTTGACCTGTTGCCCTTCACGAACGACCAACGTTGCTTTCACAGGAAGGATTGTACCTCCGGATAGAATTTTCTCGTTTTTGTCAACAATATCCACATGAGGACTCAACTGCCGATCTTTTGCTTCGACAATAACCATTTGCTTCTTACCACCTTCGACAGCTTCAATTTTATAGGTTTCACCTTCAATAAAATCCTTTAATTGAACAGTACCCGTTTGTCTGGCAAGAATAATATCCGTGTAAGGATCCCATTGGAATAAAACTGATCCGGCTTTTATCTTTTCACCGTCTTCTACGAGGACGTCAGCACCATAGGGGACATTATATTGATTTAATTCCTTACCGTCTTTATCAATAACAATGATTTTCGCATGGCGAACCATACAACGAGCTACGCTGGTGCCATCTTCATCTTTCGTTTTCCCGACTTCCATACCTTCTGAATATTTAATACTCCCAGCATACTTTGTTGTCATTTCTGATTGTTCAATAATACGCGTGGCTGTACCACCAATATGGAATGTTCTTAATGTAAGCTGTGTGCCTGGTTCCCCGATACTTTGCGCTGCTTGAATTCCGACTGCAGTGCCGATATTTACATGATTATGAGTGGATAAATTCCAACCATAACACTTCCCACATACACCGCGAAGAGATTCGCAAGTGAGTACTGAACGAATTCGTACACTTTCAATATTATGTTTATCTAAAAGACTTGCTTCTTTTTCAGAGATTAATTGCCCACTCTTGATTTTTGTTTTACCCTCTAAAATAAGATCATCCAAAATTGTGCGACCCAGCACACGATCTGCTAAAGGTTCAATAATTTCTTCACCTTCTTTTAGATCGGTAATCGTTATACCGTTGATGGTACCGCAATCTACTTCATAAATCACAACGTCTTGAGCTACGTCAACTAATCGTCGAGTCAAATAACCTGCATCAGCAGTTTTAAGAGCTGTGTCCGCTAGACCCTTGCGAGCACCGTGAGTTGAAATAAAATATTCCAACACGGAAAGCCCTTCTTTAAAGTTAGATGTAATAGGCGATTCAATAATTTCACCTTTACTTCCGGTCATGGATTTTTGCGGTTTCGCCATTAACCCTCTCATACCGGCCAACTGTTTAATCTGGTCTTGACTACCACGGGCACCTGAGTCTGCCATCATAAATACAGGATTAAATCCTTGTGAATCCCGGCTCAATGCATCCATCATGGTTGCAGCAACTTTATTTGTTGCATGAGTCCATACGTCGATAACTTTATTATAACGTTCACCTTCCGTCAGGACATGCCTGTCATACTTACTTTGAATTGAAGACACTTCTTTCGATGCACCCTCGATAATATTATTCTTCTCATCAGGAATTAAAATATCACTGATTGAAATTGAAGTACCACTCTTCGTAGCGATTTGGAACCCAAGATTCTTTAATTTATCAAGGAATAGCACTGTTTTGTAATTCCCAGCTAACAGATATGATTCATTTACTATTTTCTGAAGAGAAGTTTTGGTGATGATACCATCAAAATATTCCAGCTCTTCCGGCATAATTGAATTAAATATGACTCTGCCAGCTGTTGTATTCTTATACCATTTACCCTCATGCCGAATATTGATAATGGCATTCATATTAACAACTTTATTTTCATACGCCATTAACAATTCCTGGAATGAACCAAAACTTTTTCCCTCATTTTTTTCCCCTTTACGCTGTCTGGTCAAATAATAACAACCCAAAACCATATCCTGCGATGGAATCGCAATCGGTTTACCGTTGGCGGGATGAAGAATGTTATGACTTGACAGCATCAAAACACGTGCTTCTATTTGAGCTTGTAATGAGAGAGGTATATGGACAGCCATTTGATCACCATCAAAGTCAGCATTAAATGCTGCACATACTAATGGATGAATTTTAATAGCTTTTCCATCAACGAGTACAGGTTGAAATGCCTGAATACCCAATCGGTGCAATGTTGGGGCACGATTGAGTAACACCGGATGTCCCTCAACAACATACTCTAACACTTTGAAAACAATAGGATCGCTGTTTTCTATCATCAGTTTTGCACCACGTGGTGTTTGTGCAAAACCACGTTTCATTAATTCATGAATCATATGCGGTTTGAATAATTCCAGAGCCATTTTCTTTGGCAAACCACATTCATGTAAAGTTAAATCCGGCCCAACAACAATAACAGAACGTCCCGAATAATCCACACGTTTACCCAAAAGGTTCTGACGGAACCGTCCGGTTTTACCGCGAAGCATATCAGATATCGATTTCAATGGTCTGCGGGTACCCGACCGAATAGCTGTTTTTCGACGACTATTATCAAATAATGCATCCACTGACTCTTGAAGCATTCGTTTCTCATTGCGTAAAATGACATCGGGAGCTTTAATCTCCATCAACTGCTTCAAACGGTTATTTCTTATAATAATCCTACGATAAAGATCGTTCAAATCACTTGCAGCAAATCGACCACCATCCAATGGCACCAACGGTCTTAATTCAGGCGGCATTACCGGAAGTACAGATATGACCATCCAATCAGGATTGTTAAGCTTTTTCTTATTCGCGGTTGGTAAAAATGCTTTTACAACTTTCAACCGTTTTAACGCATCAGCTTTTTTTTGTTTAGATCGTGATGTGTTGATGATCTCAACCAAATTATTTTTCAACTTCATCATGTTAATACGAGCGAGCATATCACGCATTGCTTCTCCACCCATAGCAGCATAAAAATAGTCATCATTATCACGATCTTCTTCACTAACAGCATAGAAACCATATTTTGAGTCTAATTCAAAAAACTCTTCTTCGTCAATGAGTTCATTCTTTTCGCGACCACTCGCTCCTGGATTGATGATGCAATACACTTCATAATAGATGATTCTTTCGAGGTCTTTAGTACTCAAGCCCAATAAATAACTCAATTTGCTGGGAATTGATCGTAAATACCAAATATGTACGACCGGAACAGCAAGGGTGATATGCCCCATTCTTTCCCTGCGTACTCGTTTGCGAGTAACCTCAACTCCGCAGCGATCACAAATAATGCCGCGATATCGAATGCCTTTATATTTACCACAATGGCATTCATAATCTTTTACCGGGCCAAAAATCTTTTCACAAAAAAGACCATCTTTTTCAGGCTTGTAAGAGCGGTAATTGATTGTTTCAGGTTTTAACACTTCCCCATAGGATCGCGTCAGAATCATTTCCGGCGACGATAAACTAATGGTAATAGAAGTGTATTTTTTTGATGTATCTATTTTTGTGGATTGAATGAACGTCAAAACGTTATCTCCCTTTATTCAAGTTCAATATCTAAACCAAGTCCTTGCAGCTCTTTAATAAGAACGCTAAATGATTCCGGAGAACCAAATTCGGGCAAATCATCTCCGCGAACGATGGCGTTATACACTTTAGATCGCCCTTCGACATCGTCAGATTTCACCGTCAAGATCTCTTGTAAAGTAATTGCGGCTCCATAAGCTTCCAATGCCCAGCATTCCATTTCACCAAAACGCTGCCCACCAAATTGAGCTTTACCACCCAATGGTTGCTGTGTAATTAATGAGTATGGCCCTGTAGAGCGAGCATGCATTTTATCCTCAACCATATGGCTCAATTTCATCATGTAAATCATGCCAACCGTCACAGGATTTTCAAATTTTTCACCAGACCGACCATCAACTAAAGTAATCTTACCCGTATTAGGCAAATTAGCTTTTTTTAGTTCAATTTGGACATCTTCAGGTGATGCTCCGTCAAAAGCAGCTGTCTCATAGCGCGTACCAAGAATGTCACCTGCCCAGCCAAGCATTGTTTCATACAGCTGGCCAAGGTTCATACGAGAAGGCACACCCAACGGATTTAACACAATATCAATTGGAGTTCCATCTTCCATAAAAGGCATATCTTCTTCGGGCACAATGGTAGCAACAACACCTTTATTTCCATGTCGGCCTGCCATTTTATCACCCACCTGGATTTTACGCTTACTTGCAACATACACTTTAGCTAATTGCAATATACCAGGCTGCAATTCATCACCTACGCGTAGTTTAAACACTTCACGTTCAAGGTGATCTTCAATTGCCTGCCATTCTTTTCGATAGGAACGCCAGACTGTTTTAATATTTTTCCAGGCATCAACATCCTCAACCCAAGGTACATCTTGAGCAAAACGTTCCAAATCAAATGATTTAATTCGCTTGATCGTCAGCTTGGTTGATTTTTTAATAAGCGTTTTACCCGTAGCCCTATCACGAATACCTCTTGAAATTTGACCCTTAAGCAAGACGACCAATTTCTCGTCACGCTCTTTTTTCAAGGCCTGTTTTTTTCCCATGGTTTCTCTTTGAAAAGCAATGATAGATACCCTCAATTCTTTCTTGGAGATTTTCTTTTTCTTTTCAAAAAGTTTCGTATTGATAACGACGCCTTTAATTCCAGGTTCTGCCAATTTAGATGCATCTTTTACTTCACCGGCTTTTTCACCAAAAATTGCACGAAGTAATTTCTCTTCAGGGGTAGGATCCGTTTCTCCTTTCGGTGTAACTTTTCCAATCAGAATGTCCCCCGGTTTTACCTTAGCCCCGAGACGTACAATCCCTCTTTCATCGAGTTGTCTAGTTGCATCTTCACTCACATTTGGAATTTCAGCTGTAAGCTCTTCTTCTCCTCGTTTTGTATCGCGAACCTCTAATTCAATTTCATTGATATGAACACTGGTATATATATCATCTTTTACCAGTCGCTCACTTATGACGATCGCATCTTCAAAGTTATAACCGCGCCAAGGCATAAAGGCGACAGCTACATTTTGGCCCAGGGCCAATTCTCCGCCATCACTGGAGGCACCGTCAGCGAGTATGTCCCCGACTTTTATCTTTTGATTAACGCTTACAAGTGGCCTCTGATTATGACATGTGTTTTGATTAGTTCGATGATATTTATGTAGCTTTATTTCGACTAAATTCGTGTGTTCAGTCAAAGCCAATTCATCCGGAACTTCACTTGATCTAATGATTATTTTTTCAGAATCTACATATTCAACTATGCCATCGACAGGCGCCGAAATACATGTTCTGGAATCACGTGCAACTTTACTTTCTAAACCTGTACCAACGATTGGAGCAGTCGGTCTCATCAAAGGCACGGATTGACGCTGCATATTTGACCCCATCAAGGCTCTGTTGGCATCATCATGTTCCAAAAATGGAATCAATGCAGCTGCAACACTTAAAATTTGATTGGGTGAAACGTCCATATAATCCACTTGAGCCGGCTCAACCATCGGGAAATCACCCCGCATACGACCACGAATAATTTCGTCTGTCAAACGATTATTTTTATCCATATTCGCATTTGCCTGGGCAACCATCACCCGGTCTTCATCATCAGCTGATAAATATTTCACTTTTTTAGTTGCGTAGGAGCTCTTTCCATTTTTATCGAGCACCCTGTAAGGAGCTTCAATAAAACCGTGATTATTTACGATTGCAAATAAAGCCAGTGATGATATCAAACCGATATTGGGACCTTCAGGCGTTTCAATTGGACACAAACGACCGTAATGAGTATAATGTACGTCACGAACTTCAAATCCGGCTCTTTCTCGAGTTAAACCACCTGGCCCAAGCGAAGAAATACGACGCTTATGAGTGATTTCAGCTAATGGGTTTGTCTGGTCTCCGAACTGTGATAACTGACTGGTTCCAAAAAATGTATTGATTACGGTGGTTACAACGCGAGAGTTGATCAAATCTTGAGGGGTAATAGATTCCTGCTCTCTGAGATTCATTCGTTCGAAAATCGTACGCAACATTCTGCTTAATGCAACACTGAATTGATTTGTTAACTGTTCCCCAATTGTTTTGACACGACGATTGCCCAAATGATCAATATCATCAGGACCACGTTCGCCTTTGCGCATTTCAATAAGAAATAACAGGACCTGGATAATATCATCCATGGTCAATACAGTACTGTCAACCGGTACGTCTAAATTAAACTGTTGATTTAATCGATATCGCCCAACTTGGCCTAAGTCATATTTTTTAGGACTGAAGAATATTCGCTCAATAAATTTTTGAGCCGTTTCAAGATTTGGCGGATCTCCAGAACGCAATAATTGATAAAGCACACTTAATGCTTGTTCCGTATTACGCGTCGGGTCCTTCTGCATCGTGTTCATTAACAACATAGCAGCAAAACTCTTATTTCCATCAACAAGATCAATGGATTTAATACCCGCTTCTTTTAATGTATCAATAACTTCCTGATTAACTTCAGTTCCACCTTCATAAAATATTTCGCCTGTTAACTCATCAACCATATCTTCGACTAAAGTAAAGCCTAAAGCATCATCTATATTTTTGTCAGAAAGTCCAAATGATTTAATTGACCCAAATGCCTCAAATATATCTTTATTCGAAGAATAGCCCAATGCCCTTAGCAGCATCGTTACGGGGAATTTTCTACGGCGATCAATAATTGCAAAAAGACAGTCATTTATATCTGTCGTGAAATCAACCCAAGAACCTCTAAACGGAATAATTCGAGCTTGAAATAATTTCGTACCATTCGGGTGAATGTTTTCATCAAAGAACACACCGGGTGACCGCTGCAATTGTGATACAATAACACGTTCAGCACCATTGATAACAAAAGTGCCTTTGTCAGTCATATATGGTATATTACCGAAATACACTTCCTGTTCAATTGATTGGGCATATTTATTCTTATCTTCTTCATCAGTGATATGCAAAACCAGTCGCACTTTAAGGGGGACTGAATATGTAACCCCTCTCTCTATGCACTCTCCCGGTGTATATTTAGGTAAACCAAGAAAATAATTACTGAATTCCAAAACATAGTTTCTATGGGTATCTTCTAATGGAAATACATTTCGAAAGACACCTTCCAAACCAATCGGTAAACGTTCATCATCAGAAACATTTTCTTGTAAAAATTCCTGGAATGAATCTTTTTGCAGCGACAGAAGATCTGGCATATCTACAACGGATGAAATTTTAGAGAATGAGATTCTACTGGACGTACTCTTAGTTGTGGCTCCCAATTAAGCCTCCTTTTTTACGGTTGAAAACACGATGTATATGAATTATCGTCTACGATAATCTATTTCAACTCGATAGTTGCACCAGCTTCTTCAAGTTTGGTCTTTAACTCATCTGCTTCAGCTTGTGTAACACCCTCTTTAATTGCCTTCGGGGCAGAATCCACCAATTCTTTGGCTTCTTTTAAACCGAGGTCTGTAACTGCACGTACAACTTTGATCACACTGATCTTGGATTGACCGACTTCTGTAATAACGACATCAAACGAATCTTTTACTTCGGCATCTTCAGCATCACCAGCAGCGGGTGCAGCAGCAAAAGCTACTGGAGCAGCAGCTGTAACGCCAAATTTTTCTTCAATTTCTGATATCAAATCAGAAATTTCCATCATATTTGCAGTTTCGAGATAACTTAGCACATCGGCTCTTTTAACTTCAGCCATGTTGTTTCACTCCTTTTTATTTATTACTCAGATTTTTGTTCTTTTAGATTATTTAATACATTTACTGTATCCATCATCGGCGCACTTAAGGTGCCGACCAGCTTGGTCAACGGACTTTGTAGCATTGAAATAAGCTGTGATAGTAATTCTGGTTTACTTGGCAAATTAGCTATTCGCATAAATTCGTCCCCAGAGAGAACATTTCCTTCAAACAGGATTCCTTTTACACTTGGCTTATTATGCTTTTTCGAAAATGCTTTGATTACCTTTGCTGGGCTGGAAGGTTCATCATATGAAATCGCTATAGCTGTTGGTCCAGTTAAAAATTCGTCCAAACCTTCAATTTTATTTTCTTCTGCAGCAATTTTTAGCAGTGTATTTTTTGCGACAGTATATTCTACATCAGCGTGGAAAAATTGATTCCTTAAGTCAGTAATACTTGCAACATCTAATCCAAGATAATCTGTGAAATAGACGGCTTTTGCACGACTGAGCTTGTTTTTTAACTCTGCGAGTAATTCAATATTTTTTGAATTTGGCATCTTCCTACCTTAATGTTGCTATATCTACTTTAATACCAGGACCCATTGTCGATGAAATAGTCATTTTTTTAAAATATGTTCCTTTGACTGAAGCGGGTCTCTCTTTAATAACTGTGTCATATATTGCTTTAATATTCTCTTTTAATTTTGATTTATCAAAAGAAGTTTTACCACACACGGTATGGATAATCCCATTTTTTTCAACACGTAATTCAACTTTTCCGGCTTTTATTTCTTTTACAGCTTTACCCACTTCCATTGTAACCGTACCACTTTTGGGATTGGGCATAAGTCCTTTGGGTCCTAAAATTCTTCCCAGTTTTCCTAAATCGGCCATCATATCAGGTGTAGCAATAATTTTATCAACATCTGACCATCCACCCTTTATTTTCTCTAAAAAATCATCATTTCCTACAAAATCAGCACCCGCTTCCAGAGCTTCTTTTTCTTTAGGACCACGTGTCAACACCAATACGCTTACATCTTTTCCTGTACCATGAGGCAGACTGGTTGTGACACGGATATTCTCTTCAGCGTGCCTTGGGTCTACACCCAGGTTCATTGAGACATCAATTGTTTCATCAAATTTGACATGTTTTAATTCACTCAACAACGTCAAAGCTTCATCAATTGAATATTCTTTCGTACGATCGATCCGGTCAGTAACTGCTTTTTTTTGTTTTGAAATTTTCATAATTATTGTACCTCGATCCCCATACTTTTGGCTGTTCCTCTGATCATTTCGACTGCTTGTTCAATTGTATTTGCATTGAGATCCGGCATTTTTATTTCGGCAATTTCTTTTAAATCATTTTCGGTTACTTTACCAACTTTGTCACGATTGGGTTCTCCGGATCCTTTTTGTATATTCGCTGCTTTCTTCAGCAACACTGCAGCCGGAGGAGTTTTAGTAATATAAGAAAAAGTACGATCTATATAGACAGTGATTTCTACTGGAATAATCGTACCCATTTGTTCTTTTGTAGCCGCATTAAATGCATTACAAAATTCCATAATATTTACACCATGCTGACCCAATGCAGGACCCACCGGCGGCGCAGGATTTGCTTGACCTGCGGGTATTTGTAATTTGATAAATCCTATTTCTTTTTTTGCCATTTTCGACAATACCTATTTTTCAAGTTCTACTTGCAAATAATTCAACTCTACAGGAGTCGGACGACCAAAAATACTAACTGACACTTTTATTTTTTGCTTGTCATCGTTGACTTCCTGCACATAACCGGAAAAATCCAAAAAGGGTCCATCCGTTACTTTCACATGATCTCCTACGCGGTATGGAGTTTTAATCATCTCTCTGGCTTCTCCGCTTTCCACAACACCAATGATACGATTGATTTCTTCAGACTTAACGGGCTCAGGCTCATTGTGCGGACCAACGAAATTCATCACACCAGTTGTATTTTCAATTAAATAACGCGATTCTTTATTCAAATCCATCTGTACCAGCAAATATCCAGGGAAAAAAACTTTATTACGAATCTTCTTTTTCCCATCTTTCATTTCGATAATATTTTCAGAAGGAACCAAAATCTCTTGTATATTATCCTGCATACCCGCCAATTCAACTTCATATAGTATGTTTTCTCGAATTTTTCGTTCTTTACCGGAAATCACTCTTAATGTATACCATTCCATACTAGATCAACACGTTCAAGATTTTTGAAAGAATGATGTCAATGAAAAACAAGAAAACACCAATCAATAATGAAAGACCAATGACCACATAAGTTGAACCTTTTAATTCATCCCATGTCGGCCAGGAAACTTTTTTCATTTCTACTCGGACTTCACTAAAAAACTTTTGCGTTTTTTTAATCATATATTCCTTTTTGAAAGAACTTGATCTATTTCGCAGGAGTGGAAGGACTTGAACCCTCAACCCCCGGTTTTGGAGACCGGTGCTCTACCCATTGAGCTACACTCCTATTATTGGTGATTGAACTTCTCACTTCTGTTAATTCGGTTATTTCGTTTCTTTAAAGATCACATGTTTACGAATGATCGGGTCGTATTTTTTATACTCTACACGACTCGGATGCAAACGCCTGCTTTTCATGACCGTATAACGATATCCCGTACCAGCAGTGCTTTCAATTTGGATAATGTCTCTCTTACTGTTACCCGCCATAGTTTACTCAACAATCTCCGTTACAACACCGGCACCCACAGTACGTCCGCCTTCACGAATAGCAAAGCGCAGTTCCTTATCCATGGCTATGGATGTGATCAATTCAACATCCATCACAATATTATCACCCGGCATTACCATCTCTGTACCCGCCGGTAACGTCACCACACCGGTTACATCTGTGGTCCTAAAATAAAACTGCGGACGATATCCATTGAAAAATGGAGTGTGACGTCCACCCTCTTCCTTCTTCAATACATATACATTCGCCTTAAATTTTGTATGGGGGGTTATGGAACCAGGCGCGGCCAAAACCATCCCTCGCTTCAACTCTTCCTTATCAATCCCGCGAAGCAATAAACCTGCGTTATCTCCTGCCCGGCCTTCATCCAGCAACTTCCTGAACATCTCAACTCCCGTGACTGTGGTCTTCTTATGCTCGCCCATTCCTATCATCTCCACAACATCACCTACCTTCACTATGCCGCGTTCAATTCGTCCGGTACCTACTGTACCGCGACCGGTTATGGAAAATACATCTTCCACAGGCATTAAAAAGGGACGGTCAACATCTCGCTTCGGTTCCGGTATAAAATTGTCACAAGCCTCCAGTAAATCAACAATACATTGGTTGGCTGCTTCATCATCGGGATTACTTAAGGCATTCAAGGCGCTCCCCTTGATGATGGGCGTATCATCTCCCGGAAAATCGTACTCATTTAATAAATCTCTTAACTCCATCTCTACTAATTCTATTAACTCAGGATCATCCACCTGGTCCGTCTTATTCATAAATACTACCATACTCGGCACATTTACCTGACGAGCCAATAATACGTGCTCTCTCGTCTGAGGCATTGGACCATCCGCTGCACTCACTACCAGTATTGCACCGTCCATCTGCGCGGCTCCTGTAATCATGTTCTTAATATAATCCGCATGTCCCGGGCAATCTACATGGGCATAGTGACGGGCTTCCGTCTCATACTCCACATGCGCTGTCTGGATCGTAATTCCCCGCTCTCGTTCCTCCGGGGCATTATCTATACTGTCAAATGAACATACCTCCGCCATTCCGCGGGCTGACTGCACCAACGTTATCGCCGCCGTCAGGGTCGTCTTGCCATGATCTACATGACCGATCGTCCCTATGTTTAAATGAGGTTTTGTTCGCTCGAATTTTTCCTTAGACATCTCTCGATCTCCTTAGTTTATTTGTTCAATCACCGCTTTGCATTGAGCCTACGACCGGACTTGAACCGGTGGCCTCTTCCTTACCAAGGAAGTGCTCTACCGACTGAGCTACGTAGGCAGAATATAGCCAGATGCTCCTCGTAAGTCCATATGTCGGAATGAGCGGGCGAAGAGATTCGAACTCTCGACCCTCAGCTTGGAAGGCTGATGCTCTACCAACTGAGCTACACCCGCATAATGTTGTGGGGAGAGAAGGATTCGAACCTCCGTAGGCATACGCCGGCAGATTTACAGTCTGCTGCCATTGACCGCTCGGCCATCTCCCCCAACAGACTATTTCACATTATTAAAAAGCGTGAGCCACCGAAGGGACTCGAACCCCCGACCGACTGATTACAAATCAGTTGCTCTACCAGCTGAGCTACGGTGGCAAGTCGGGTTCATATTTTTCGAATCATTCAATTCGACCCCACCTAGCCGTCGACAATTATTGAATAATGAAAAATCGAAGACCAGGTAATGCAAAGCCTCCAAAATTAATTACAAAAATAAATACTTCGCAATAGAGTTTTTATAAGATATAACTTTTTTTTTAGAGTTAATAGTATGAATAATCTTTCGACTTAAACTTTATAACACTTTGGACCATCAGAAGCATCCTCAACGACCCACCCTTCCTTCTTAATTTCCTCACGTATTTGATCTGATAATTGCCAATCTTTATTCTTCCTAGCCTCTTCCCTTTTTAAAATCATAACGGAAATTTTTTCAGGGATTCTTTCACTGCCGTTTAATAATGAAAATATCTTATCAGCATTTTCTATAAAATGAATACTCTCAGCCGTTTCATTTTCTGAAATAGAGCAAATATCCATTTTTTTATTTATTGCTTTAATATAAGAAAATAGGATACCGAGTGCTTTAGGTGTATTTAAATCATTCCCTAAAGCAGCAATAAAATCATCATACTCATTTGGAAGAGAAGTTCCACTTCTTTTGAGTGTCTTTAAACGATTATACATTTCGTTGATTCGATGGACAGCTTTCTTTGATTCAGTTAATTTTTTCTCTGAAAATGCTATTTTTGTCCTATAGTGACTGCTAATTAATGCAAAACGAATGGATTCCGGTGTGTAACCTTTCTCAATCAGCGATGGCACAGAAAATACATTTCCTAAAGTTTTACTCATCTTTTCATCTTCCAGATTTAGATGCTCACAATGCATCCAAACATTTACAAATGGAGTTCCGGACGAACAACGGCTTTGGGCATTTTCATTTTCATGGTGGGGGAAAATATTATCTACTCCCCCACAATGTATATCAAAATGATCACCTAAATATCTTGTTGACATAGCAGAACATTCTATGTGCCACCCTGGCCGACCCTTGCCCCAAGGTGAGTCCCATGCTATTTTACCATCTTCTTCCTTCCAACTTTTCCATAAGACAAAATCTTTGGGGTTTTCCTTGGTATATTCATCAGTAGCAACCCTTTCAGTCTGAATTTGATTATCAAAATCTAAGTTTGCCAGCTGACCATACTCTTTATATGTTTTTATCGAGAAATAGACTGATCCATCATCCGTTACATATGCATGTCCTTTTTCAATTAAGGAATTAGTCATATCAACCATATTATCTATATGCTCCGTAGCAATAGGAAATATTTCAGCAGGAAGAATTTTCAATGTTTCGAGATCTTCCATAAATATTCTTGTGTATTTATTCGTCAAATCCTTGAGACTGATATTTTCATTATTAGCTTTCTTTATGGTTTTATCATCCACATCTGTAATGTTCATTACGTGCTTGACCTCATAACCCACCAGCATCAAAAACCGTTTTAATATATCTTCGAACATAAACGTACGAAAATTACCGATGTGGGCCCGGTTGTAAACTGTGGGGCCGCAGGTATACATCGACACTTTACCATCAGTTATGGGAATAAATGTCTCTTTTTTTCTGGTTAACGTATTGTAGAATTGAATTTTCATTTTTAGTTTAATGCTTGATTAATAATTTTTTGAACCAATTGGTCAAATGTCATACCAACTGCTTTAGCAGCTTTTGGGACCAAACTGGTTTCAGTCATTCCGGGTAAGGTATTCACCTCGAGAAACCAATATTTATTATTTTCATCTAAACGAAAGTCCACTCGTCCATAATGACGGCATTTTAACAGATTGTATATTTTCAATGTTGTTTCATGGATTTTATCTGATAATTTGTCATCCAGTTCTGCAGGACAAATATATTCTGTCATACCTTTAGTGTATTTACATTCGAAATCATAAAGACCATGTGAAGGTCTAATTTCGATTATTGGTAAAGTATCGTCGTCCACGACAGAAACCGTCAACTCCTTCCCTTTTATGTAGTCCTCAATTAATATTTCAGTATCATAATCGAATGCTGTGTCGATGGCTTCTTCCAATTGATTTTCATACTTTACTATAGTGAGTCCAATAGTACTGCCTTCACTATTCGGTTTGACTACACACGGAAATTTTATTTGTGACCTGTTAATGGGTTCGCCTTCTCTTATTCTTTTCCAGCCAGGGGTCAATATTTCCATATCTTCTGCTAACAGCTTACTGATGTGTTTATCCATGCACATGGCTGAAGATAATGCATTTGAACCTGTATATCGAATCCCCAGACTTTCGAGCATACCCTGAATACGACCATTTTCACCGATGCCGCCGTGTAAAGCAATTAATACCAAATCAACATTCAGCAGAGTATCCAAATATTGAATAATATCATCATCGAACACCACCGGAATTGTATTATATCCCAGGTATTCACATGAAAGTTGTATCGCTTTTCCAGATTGCAAAGATACCCCTCGTTCTGATGAGGGACCACCCATTAATACTGCCACGGATGTATTCATGACGCTATTAATTCAGCCCCTGCCAATAGATTCTCAACAACGATTGACGGTTTAACATTATCCAAATTTTGAAGTGTTTCAGAACCTTTCCCGGTCAAAACCAACATGGTATCCATCTTTAATTTAGCTCCTGCCTCAATATCCGATCCGGCATCACCAATCATCAATGATCTATTGAGATCGATATTATAATTCCGTGCGGCATCTTCAAACATTCCTGTTTCAGGTTTACGGTCAGTCGTGGCATGATCAGGATGATCAGGACAAACATATATATCTAAAAGTCTAATGTGGTGCTTTTCAAATTCTGATCGAATATAATCGTGGATCTCATCCAGCTTTTCCTGTTTGATTTTACCTCTACCTATGCCCGATTGATTTGTAACAATACAAAATCTATTACACACTTTAGACATTTTTTTTAATGCATCTAATGTAAAAGGGAATAATTTAAAATGGTTTAAATCATTAATATAACCGGGGTCGGGATTTAAGGTCCCGTCTCTATCAAGAAAAATAGTATCATATTTTTTCATGAAGGTATTTCAACTGATTTAATTTCATTAAAATGGATAGAACTTTGCAGGAAATACACAAACCCGATTGAGACCAAAGGTATATATCCAATGGCATGAATCAGCACTGAAAAGGCTTGAGATTCAGCGACTCCCACATGAAAAATATTAACCAATACGTATACAGCAGCTGCGTGGTACGTCCCAACATATCCCGGTGCAGAAGGAATAGAAATTGCAAGTGTAGTGGCAATTAAAATAATACAGGCACCCAGCCATGAAATATCAATTTTCGTTGCAAGAACAACCAAATAAGTACATACAAAATACATAAACCACAAAGCAATTGTATAAAAAATCAAACCGCCGGTATGCTTTGTTTTACGAATGGATGTTAACCCTTCAAAAACATTTTTAATGATATGGAGTATTGTTTGGCCGGACTTGTTTTCAAATAATTTCCAATGGACAACTTTTTCATGGAGATTCGAATGGCTTTTACCCAACCATAAAATAAAAATGAAACCACAAACTGTGAATATGATTAATCCGAATAATATATTTCTGCTCCATTCCATTAATGGTGATAAAAATGCTACAATCGCCATCAAAACAGCTAATCCAATTAAATCCAGCAAACGTTCAAGTAATATCGTTCCGAAGGCAGCAGAAGAACTAATAAATTTAGACCTTGAAATAGCGTAAGCCCTTAACAATTCTCCCAACCGAAAAGGCAAAACTCCATTACCAAAATATCCAATCATTGTTGATTTATACAATGGGTTTATCGAGAAAGTATGTAACGGTATCAGAATTAATTTCCAGCGCATAGCTCTTACAATAACACTGGCTATCATCACAACAATCGCAAGGAAGAGATACGTTATATCAGCTTGGATAATATGATCTTTTATTTGCTGTAAATCAACTCCTTTAAATGCATACCAAAGTCCGGCGATGCTAATAATGAAACCAACAATAAATTTGTAAAGTTTATTCATTAAGATCTATGATTTCTTCAGCGTTTTTTCCGAATTCATAAAATGAAACATTCCCTGTTAAAATTTGCCAACTCTCAACATCCAGTTGAACCCAGTTGTCGTCATCATATTCAATTTTTATTTGACGTAAATGCCAGTTTGACTGATCTACTTTTAACGAACCTTTCAGCCCAAAGTCTTGTATTAAAAATCCAAACGATGTAAAACCATTTTCGTTCCGTTTATCCTGGAGACTGACTCCGTTAAGATTCCCAGCTAATAATGTAAATATATCCTCTTCTTCTTCCAGTCTCCTGTCGATTATGAGCTGGTTTGATTTCTTATTCCAGGTTTTGATCTGATTTCCTGAAACGAAAATATCCTGATCGTTTGATGTAACAAAATAACTTGTCGTATCGATAAAGGAAATTGAAATAGAAGAATTATACCATTCCCCATATTGGAATTGAGTTAACATGATATCAATTTTTTTATATTGAAAAAACTGGAGTCCATTTCTTAAAGAATCAAGATCATTTGCAGGATTGGCTGAAATATGTACAGATAATAAAAGCCCTAACAGGGCCAATCGAAAAGTCATTATCTACTCGAGGGCTTTGTAAAACCCATTGCATAAATTAAAAAGTGTAAAATTTGTCTGCTTTTCGTTGGAAAATTTGTCCATAGCCCCGCTATTGACTGCATTTCCCGCTTTAATCAGACAAATTCTACCTCTTTTTTCTTCAAACATTAGGTTTTGCATAGCCCTCTACTCATCTAAATGAAATAGATATGTCTCATCAACCAGAACTTCACGCGCCTTGCTGCCTGTAAAGGGTCCCACAACGGCAATCTGTTCCATTTGATCAATTAAACGAGCTGCGCGTGAATATCCAACTTTTAATCGTCTTTGAATAAGCGAAATGGATCCTTGCTGGTGCATGACGACCAAATGAATTGCTTCATTTAAAAGTTCATCCTGGTCTTCGTCACCACCATCCACAGTAACACCATCAACTTTCTGACCTTCCCGAATACTTGGCAGTATTAATTCTTCAGCTTTGGGTTGCTCGCGAACATGTTCCATCAACGCTTCTATTTCATCTAATGTAATAAAGGCATTATGCAGGCGAACCGGATCGGAAGATCCTGACCCGAGATAAAGCATATCTCCTCTACCAATTAATTTTTCAGCACCGGACGTATCAATAATGGTTCTGGAATCAATTCTACTGGCAACCTGAAAAGCAATTCGAGATGGGAAATTCGCTTTGATCAATCCGGTAATGACATCGACTGACGGACGCTGTGTGGCAATGACCAAATGTATACCAACTGCCCTAGACAATTGGGCAAGACGGGCGATGGGCGCTTCCACTTCTCTTGCATTGAGCATCATCAAATCTGCAAGTTCGTCAACCACCACCACGATATATGGCATGATTGGTTCGCCACTATTATTCATTTTTTTATTATATTCATCAATATTGCGGACAACTGAATCAGCCAACACATCGTAACGACGACCCATCTCGCGCTCAACAGCCCGAAAAGCATACACTGCATTATCTGCAGACGTAACAATCGGCTCATCAATATCTTCCATAGAAAGCAGATGGTAATCTTCCAACGATCTGTACAAAGACATTTCCACTTTTTTTGGATCAATAATAACGAATTTTAATTCATTCGGTGTTGTTCTGTACAGAAGACTACATATGATGGTGTTTAAACAAACTGACTTCCCAGATCCGGTTGTCCCGGCGATAAGTAAGTGCGGCATTTTTGCAAGATCTAATGTGGCTATTTCACCGGAAGTACTTTTTCCAATTGCCAACGTTAGTAGAGAATCAGCGTTTACAAATTTTTCTGAATTAATGACGGATTTAAAATAAACAATCGCCGGATTCCGATTTGGAATTTCAATGCCGACAGATGATTTACCGGGAATCGGTGCAATGACACGTACGCGGCTGGCCTCCATTACTCGAGCCAAATCATCCGAAAGCTGCACGAACTTATTGACGCGGACACCTTCATCCGGTTCAACTTCAAAAAGTGTGATCACAGGCCCGGGACTCACATTGACCACTTTCCCTTTAACGCCAAACGTCAACAGGGATTGGGTTAAAAATTCTGCTCGTTCAACAAGTTCATCCCGGTTCATTCCATCTGAAATATTGATTGGTGTAGCCAATAAATCGGAAGAAGGCAGCTGATATTCACGTTTGGGTTGGTTATGCTCTTCTGATTCATCCAAATTCACTTCTTCTTCCTGTACCATTTCGCCGACTTCAATTAATTCATCAGGTGCAGTTTCCGTTTTCGTATCTTGTTCAATATGTTCAAGCGTCTCTTGGACAGGTTCTATATCATCAGATGAAGATCGGAAGAGCGTCGTGTAGGGAAAGAGTGTAGATCTCGGTGGTCGCCGTATCATTAAAAAAAAAAAAAAAAAAAACAAAGACTAAAAATAAAATATAAAAAAATAACAGAGTATAGATTTGTAGACTCAAGACAACATTTAGCTTCAACAGTCTGTAGAA